>CALDTJ010000231.1 GCA_937924145.1 uncultured Saprospiraceae bacterium | reverse complement strand
CTGGACAAGTTGTAAATACACCAATCAATGGGATAGATTTATTGCCCACTTTTGCTGATATGGCAAAAGCGAAATTACCCACTAAAAAAATTGATGGCAAAAATATTATAGAGCAACTAACTGGTAATCAGAAAGATATGGTACACGATGCTTATTATTTTTATATGAATAAAAATCAATTGGAGGCAGTGATGACGGAGCGGTGGAAATTGGTACTCCCCCATTCTTTTAATTCGTTGAATGGAAAAGCAGGTGGTCAAAATGGTGCATTAGCCGCTTATGAAAAAATTAGTACCGATCTCGAATTATATGATTTAATCAATGATGAAAAAGAGTTAACAAATGTAGCAGAAAAACATCCCGAAATTGTCAAACAATTAGAAATAAAAGCGGATAGTATCCGTCAAATTTTGGGGGATAAAGTGGTGGGAATTACTGGTTCGGAGGTGCGAACACTAGGGAATATTAATAAATAGAATAGCCTATTTTTCTACTTTAATTATTGTTTTAAATGTCGTCTCTATGAGACTTTTTAGAACAAAAATTAGTCTCGTAGAGACGAAATATCGGTAATTCCTACTATACATAAATTTGCTTTTCTGAGTCTCGTAGAGACGGCATTTTAAAATACTTGAACTAGAAAGCAGTTTTTAGGCTGCCTGTGATTCAGAAAAAAGTGTACGGTAGAGCAATCAGGAAAAAATATTAGAGTAAAAGAAGAAGATGCTTGCAAAGCATCAACTTCTAAAAAATAAACTATGAAATTAACAGGAGGACAAGCAGTAGTAAGAAGTTTAATCAAAGAAGGCGTCGATACCGTTTTTGGCTTACCGGGCGTACAAAACGACTGGTTATACAACGCTTTTTACGATTATCGGGACGAAATCAGAGTCATTCATACACGACACGAACAAGGGGCTGGCTATATGGCATTGGGCTATAATTTGGCATCTGGAAAGGTCGGCGTCACCAATATTGTCCCTGGCCCAGGATTCTTAAACAGTTCTGCGGCATTGGCAACGGCATGGGGATTAAATGCAAAGGTATTATCCTTAGTTGGACAAATTCCACAAAAAGCGCAAGGAAAAGGCCGAGGAGTTTTGCACGAAATTCCTGACCAATTGGCGATACAAAAACAGTTGACTAAGTGGGCAGATCGAGCCACTTCTCCAATGGACGTTCCAAAGGTAATGTCCAAAGCGTTTCACCAATTGCACAATGGTCGTCCAAGACCTGTAGGCGTAGAAGTTTCTATGGATGTTTTATCCAGTGAAATGGAGATAGATTTTTCTACTTATAAAAAAGCAGCAACCACTTTTTCGCCTTTTATCGAAGAAGAAATTGAAAAAGCAGTCGAACTAATTTCTAAAGCAAAAAATCCACTAATTTTTGTCAGTAGCGGAGCGATGGAGGCGAGCGAAGAAGTACAACAATTAGCCGAGTTTTTGCAAGCACCAACTTTTGCTTATCGAACAGGAAAAGGCATTTTATCGAGTCGTCACTATCTTAGTTTTCCCGTTCCAGCGGCTCATGCCTTATGGAAAAATGCCGATGTGGTAATAGGAATCGGTAGCCACGTTCGAATGCCTTTGAGCAAATGGGGCGTAGATAAAGACTTAAAATTCATCAGCATCAATATTGACAAAACAGCCCATAATAGAATTGTCGAACCTACTTTGAGTATTACAGCAGATGCAGCTATGGCGGTTCGTGAAATCATGCACGATTTGGAAAAAGTAAGTGCCCCTACCCCTTCCAAAAAAGCAGAAATGATCGAGTTTAGAAAAGCATGGAACGAAAAAACCGCTTATCTAGAACCACAATCCACCATTCTAAAAACGATCCGAGAAGAATTACCTGATGATGGTATTTTAGTGGATGAATTAACCCAAGTCGGTTTTGCCAGTAGAATCGTTTATGATGCCTATTTACCAAGGACTTATTTATGCACTGGATTTATGGGTACTTTGGGCTGGGGCTTTCAAACTGCACTCGGTGCAAAAGTCGCCAAACCCGACGTTCCAGTTATCTCAGTAGCTGGTGATGGCGGATTTATGTTTGGTGTACAAGAATTAGCGACCGCTGTACAACATAAAATTGGGGTTATCCTAATAATTTTTAATAATAATTTGTACGGCAATGTCCGACAGATGCAAGAAACTTTATACGACAATCGAGTAATCGCCACCGATTTGCACAATCCAGATTTTGTAAAATTGGCCCATGCCTTCGGAGCAAATGGAGTACGAGTCAATAATTACGAAGATATGCGAAAGGCGATTCAAGATGCAAAAGGTGAAAATATACCAACGGTGATTGAAGTGCCAATTGGTACTGGCTTGCCAAGTACGAATCGGTTTAAAGCATTGCCGAAAGTTAGAGGGTAATAGAGGTGAGAGAGTGAGAGAAGTGAGAAGGTGAGAAATGTCAACGTCTCGATTAGTGGGTTAAAAAATTCGTGGGTAAACGTCAACGGCTCGATCCGTGGTATTTATTTATCTGTGGGGAAATTTGTCAACGTCTAGATCAGTGTGGAAAATAAAATCAGCACGACTGCGTGTGCGGGCGGGTCCGTGTGGAAACCGTCAACATCTAGCATCAAAATCAGCAATCCGTCAATGAAAATAGCCATCATCTCAGACATACACGAAAATTTCCATAACCTCATTCTTGCCCTACAAGAAATGGAAAAGCACAACATTCAACAAATCATCTGCTTAGGAGATTTGATGAATAGTGGAATCGCTAAAATATTAGCCACCCAATCCATTCCAGTATTTATGATTTGGGGAAACAATGACGGAGAAAAAGTAGAGATTAGTCTAGCATCTAAGATGGCCAATAGCGTTCTAACGATTAGCACAAAGACCTATGATTTTTTAAAGTTTGGTGACAAAAAAATATTCATTGCACATTACGAAGATTTAGCCCATCCAATGGCAAAATCAGGAGAATATGACGCCATATTTTACGGACATACGCATATTCGGACTATTGAAAAAGTCAAAAATTGTTGGGTCGTAAATCCTGGCGAAATAGCTGCTGCAAAAACTAAAAAAGCAACCTTTGCTATTTATGATACTCACGAAAATAGTATAGATATGATCGACCTAGTAGATCCAGTTAGTTTAAGAACTCCCTTAATGGACGCTTATTTTAAAGCCAACGGTGATAAAATGAGCCTAAGATCAAGAGCACTTGAAAGCGAATCAGCTTTGAAAAAAAGTGTTATCCCAACAGCAAGTTCAGTTTTTAAGACTTTAACCAAAGCTGCAAAAACGGCTAAAGTAGTCGTCTTTTCTGGTTTGCCGGGCGTTGGCAAAAGTTTATACATTAATCAATTTCAATTAATTGCTCAGAATATTGGTAAAAAGGTCACCGTTATTCAATGGGACATTGCTAGAAAATCCTTTGAGTCTGGCAAAGCAGCCGAAAACTTCCCGATGGGTGATGGCGTAGTGCATAATGGTGTCAAATTAAGTGTAGGTGCGTGGTTAATGGATACCCTTAAAAATTGGTTAGACCAGCATCAAACTTCTGATGATTTGTTGTTAATAGAGGCGCCGTTGGTAGGTCATCGCTTAATAGAATTAGCAAAAATACAAGCCGATGATGGGATGGAAACTTTTTTAAAAAGTGAGAAAGTTCAATTTATTACACCCATTCCATCGACAAAGGTTAGATCCAAAATAGAGGAAGATCGTAAAGCGCAAGTAGCAGAAGATGCAAAAGTATGGACAGGTGCAAAACCCTCTGTTATGCTAATGCTCTGGAAAATGATTTGTGGAATCGCCAATGAGTTTGGTAAAAATATTCCGATGGAAGGGCAGCCACCTTATGATCCTGACATTTATGAATTTGTCTTCAGAAAAATTTTGCAACATCGACAGTTTATTCCGCTGCATATTGATGAAATCTATCCTATTTCTATTGGAAATGAGGCAGACCTGCACAATATGGGAAGTCTGGCTGCGGATGAAGAGACTGCCAATCAATACGCTGAAAATATTTTACAACAATATCCAGATTTATCAGCAATAGATAAGATTGTTGATGGTTGGTATTTAACTTAAACTACATATTGCTTTGAATAGGTTGTACGGATTAGGCATGAACAAACACTGTTTGTGAACCGCTTGCGGATGGGAAAGCCAACAGTTTAATGCGACAGAAAGAAATCCTTAAAATCCATTAAATCTGCTCAATCCGTACAACCTATTCTCTAAATCCAATTTCAAATCAATATATGCCACTAAAATTCAAATCGTTCTTACAAGCAAAACCTGCCTACAAAGGAGGCAAATCCAAAGCACAAGCAGGAGTTGCGAGCAAAAAGATCTACAAATTATCTTCCAACGAAAATCTATTAGGATCATCCCCTAAAGCCTTAGCTGCTCTTCAAAAAAACATCAACAATTTAAATGAATATCCTGACTATAATGACCAAGCTTTTCGCTTAGCATTGGAAAAATTCTACGACGGACAATTGACTGCTAATCAATTCATTACCACCAATAGTGGCACTGCTAATATCGAATTAATCACTAGAGCATTTCTAGAAGAAGGGACGGAGTGCATTTACTCTAATCCAGCCTTTGGCCCCTACCGAGGATTTCCAAAAAAATTGGGTGCAACAAGTATTGACATTCCACTCATTGGTCCTGATTTTCAATTGGATGTAAAAGGCATTTTAAATGCCATTAATGAGAAAACAAGGTTAGTTTTTATCACTAACCCAAATAATCCGACTGGCACTCATTTACCAAAAGCGCAAATTGATGAACTAGTAGCAGGTTTACCAGATCATGTAGTCATGATTTACGATGAGGTGTATTATCAATATGCGGATGCACCCGATTATGTGCGAGCCTTACCTTATGTAGTTGCAGGAAAAAATGTCATTGCCATCAATAGTTTTTCCAAAGCTTATGGCTTAGCAGGTTTGCGAGTGGGCTACTCCTACTCTACTCCAGAAATAGCTCAATATCTTCAGACTTTAAGGCGACCTTTTATGATAAATTCGCTAAGTATGACGGCTGCAATTGCCGCTTTAGAAGACGATGAATTTATAAAAGCAACGGTTGATTTGATTCAGCAAGAAAAATCCTACCTTTATGCGGAATTGGATAAATTGGGTGTAAAATATTGGAAAACACAGGCTAACTTTATTCTAATTCAACCAACTATCGCAGACGATGTATTTGTGGAAAGGATGCTGTCGGAAGGGATTATGGTTCGACCTTCTGCTAGTTTTGGTGCGCCAAATTGTATACGGGTTACGATTGGTACGCACGAGGCGAATTTGGCCTTTATTTCAGCTTTGAAAAAGATAACCTAGCAGAGGCTATCTCAAAAGACCTGATTTAAAAAATACGACCAGTAAAAATTCTGATTTTCCAAAAAATACAAAACGTTTCCCCCTTCGGAGGGGGTCAGGGGGAGGATTTCAGCATCTTATTCGGCAAAACGATAAGTGCCGAGTCTTTTAAACAGCCTAGTTATATAAAATTGAAACACGGACATGAATGTCCGTTTTACTACGAAACAAACGAAAAACATGAATAATTCAACGAAAAAACCACTATTATTTGGCATTATGATGACTGCGGGTTCAGCCATAGGTGCAGGGATGTTTTCTTTACCAATTGTCGCCTCTGGTATGTGGTTTCCACTTACGTTAGTCAGTCTTTTTGTTATTTGGTCTATAAGTTATTTATCGTCTTTGATGATAATGGAAATAAGCCTAACCTTTCCAATAGGGTCAAGTTTTAACACATTTACGGAGCATCTTTTGGGGAAGGCTGGAAGTGTGGTCATGGGTATTTCCGTTGGGTTTCTACTATACATTTTGCTATACGCCTATTTTAGTGCATTTGGCAATATGGCGGTGCATACTTTAGCCATTGACACCAGTGAATCTGCTGCTTATACACAAGGATTTCTCGGCTTGATACTAGGCTGTTTAATCGCAGTTATTGTGTGGATAAGCACCGTAAGTGTGGGGCGAATTTCTACCATTTTGGTAGTTGGCATGGCTATTAGTTTTATCATTTCCATTTCAGGTGCTTTCAGTCACGTAAATACCAATCAACTAATCGATTTTTCTGATGAAAATGGAAATTACATTCCTTACTTATGGGCAGGGTTAGCCTACTTTATTACTTCTTTTGGCTTTTCCTCAATGGTGCCTAGTTTGTATAAATATTATGGAAAAGATATTCCCAAAATCAAAGGGAGTTTATTTTTTGGTTCTCTATTGGCATTGGTGACTTACCTTATTTGGTTGATGGTCACTTTTGGGATTATCGAAAGAGCTGACTTTATTCCTATCAATGCTGCAGGTGGAAATATGGGAGATTTAGTAGGTGCTTTGGAGCAAAAAATTGGTAGTTCTACTATTCAATCTGCTCTGACCTTGTTTTCTAACTTTGCTATAATTTCCTCCTTTCTAGGTGTAGGACTTAATTTATTTGATTATATCGCAGATAGGTTTGGTTTTTCTAACGACCTTAAAGGGCGATTTTATACGGCTTGCATTACTTTTTTACCGCCAGGATTGTTTAGTTTATTGTGGCCTCATGGTTTTATAGCTGCTATTGGGTTTGCTGGAATTGTTATTTTTATTGGCTTTTTTCTATTGCCTTTTTTGATGGTTAAAAAGTTAAGAGCGAGTAATGAAACTGCACCTTATCAGTTGTCGGGAGGTAATTCCGTTTTACTATTTGTTTTAATTATGAGTACAATTACTGCTGTTTGCCATGTTTTGGCTATGCTGGATATTTTGCCTAAATTATAAAAATAGGTTGTACGGATTTGGCGGATCAAGCGGATTATAATTGATTTAATATATGATTTAAAAATCCGTTGGCTTTCCCGTCCGCAAGCGGTTCACAAACGGTGTTTGTTCATGCTTAATCAAATAAATCCGTACAACCTATTATTCACTAATCTGAGTTTTTCTATGATAAAATTAACTACTCGACTAATAAAATTCCTTTCTAAAAAAGAGCATACTCACTTCATAAATGGGGAGTATACAAAAGCAAATGGCACCAATCAAATCTCCGTAATAAATCCAGCGACAGAAGAAGAAATCGGAAAAGTAGCCATCGGAAATTCTGAAGATGTCAACAATGCCGTAGCTGCCGCAAAAAAAGCCTTTGCCTACAATAGCGACTGGCGGAAAATGAGCCCAGATGATCGTGGAAAAATCATGTACCGATTCGCAGATTTAATCACCGAACATTCGGAAAGTATCGCTCAACTAGTCACTTTAGAAAATGGGAAATTAATCAAAGATGCTCGGTCTTCCGATGCAGGTGGTGCAGCAAAAACATTCCGATATTATGCAGGTTGGTGTACCAAAATTGAAGGGGAAACTTTAGACCTTTCTCAACCTCAAAAAGGTGGGCGACAGAATTTTGCTTTCACTCGCAGAGAACCAATCGGAGTCGTGGCGGCTATTGTCCCGTGGAATTTTCCTATTTCTATTACGGCTTGGAAAGTAGCACCTGCCTTGGCAGCAGGTTGTACCGTCGTGCTAAAACCATCGGAAGAAACACCTTTATCCGCACTATTATTGGCAGAATTGGCGATGGAGGCAGGTATGCCTGCTGGTGTTTTCAACGTAGTCACAGGCGATGGACGAATGACTGGTGCTAGTTTAACTGCACATTCCGATGTTAAAAAAATCACTTTTACAGGTTCTACTTTTACAGGAAAAATCATCGGCAAAACTGCCATGGAAAATGTTACTGGTGTCTCCCTAGAATTAGGTGGAAAATCTCCTGCAATTGTTTTCGATGATGCGACTGATTTAGACTTTGCTGCCCAAGGCGTCGCTGCTGGTATTTTTAGAAATCAAGGGCAAGTATGCGTGGCAGGTTCTAGGGTCTATATTCAGAAAAAAGTGTTCGATAAAGTTTTGACGGACATTAGCCATGCTGCTGAAAAAATGAAAATTTCGCATGGTTTTGATGAATCAGCACAATTAGGACCGTTGGTTTCTAAAGGACATTTACAAAAAGTTCGACAATATATTGAGACGGGTATGAACGAAGGGGCTACTTTAGTTTCTGGTGGCAAGGACAATCCTATGGACAAAGGATATTTCCTAAAACCCACCATTTTTAGTGCGACGGATAATAATCAAACCATTATCAATGAGGAAATATTTGGGCCTGTTCTAGCGGCTGTTCCTTTCGAGGATATGGAAGATGCTTTGCGATTGGCCAATGATAGTCAATTGGGTTTGGCTGCGACGGTTTGGACTAAGGATATTTCTAAGGCAATGGCGATGATTAATCGTTTGGAGGCAGGGGTGGTTTATGTCAATTCGCCTGTTCGGTCTGATCCAAATTTGCCTTTGGGTGGGTATAAGCAATCTGGTATTGGTCGGGAATTGGGGAAAGTTGGGGTTTATAATTATACAACTTTGAAATCGGTTAATATTGTTTACTAAATGCTGATTTAGACGTTGACTTTTTCCCCGCTGATAGATAAATTTACGGATCTAGACGTTGACCTCTTATATCTTTGAACTAGATGTTGACAGTTTTGTACGTATCTGACAATTCCAAATTGTCTGATACGTTGAGGTGCGAACAAAATTAGATGTTGACTTTTTCCCCGCTGATAGATAAATTTACGAATCTAGACGTTGACCTCTTATATCTTTGAACTAGATGTTGATTTTTTTCATTCAAAAATAATCAAATAAAGAGCATCCAAGAATACGACCTATTAAAATCCGTCTAATCCGTCCAATCCACGTTAAAATCCTCCTAGCAAAGTAAGTCCTACTTAAATCTAGTTTCCTGAACTTTTCTACGAGTAAATCGGTTAAAAAGGGCATGAGTTTAAACAGTATCAATCCTTCTTTAATTAAAAAAATTGGCATTCTTTCCCTCCCCGTGATGCTGTCCAACCTTTTGCAGACGATTATTCCAGCCGTTGATATTTATATGATTGGGAAATTGGGGCCGATTGCTATTTCAGCAGTAGGCATGGGGAATACTTTACGGTTATTCGTGCTAATTACCCTTTTATCCGTTGCTGGTGGCGCCATTAGTCTAATGGCACAAGCTAAAGGTAGCAGAGACAAAAAAAGAATGAGTTTTGTGACTCGACAAGCTCTGGTTTCTGGACTTATTTTCTCTATTTTAATTGGAATTGTCGGTTATTTCATAGCACACCCGTTATTAGCTTTAATGGATCAAAGTGGAGAAACTGCGGCTATTTCATTAGGCACTCAATATCTGCAAATTCTCTTTTTAGGCACACCATTTATCGTGCTAAATATTATCGCCAACAAATTGATGCAAGGCGCAGGTGACATGATAACTCCACTTTTTTTGACCATTGCGACTGTCATCCTAAACATTGGATTCAATTACCTTTTTATTTTTGGGTATGGACTCATTCCAGCCTACGGCGTTATAGGCGCTGCCTATGGAACGATCCTAGCAAGAGGAATTTTGATGATGGTGGCAGTGGTGCTATTTTTCTCTGGTAGAAATGTCATTCAAATCTTAGAAGGATCTTGGAAACCTGACAAACAACTCATTAAAGATATTTTAGCTATTGGCGTTCCCTCTGGTGTTCAAGGGGTATTTAGACATGGTTCTAACCTGATTATCATGGGAATTGTGACTGCCACCTCTTTAGGAACTTATGGGGCAGCAGTTTTGGCAATTGGAATGCAAGTAGAACAATTGATTGCACAGCCAATTGTAGGAATGAATGTAGCGGCAACTAGTATTATTGGTCAAGATTTGGGCAAGTGGCAAACTAGAGCAGCCTACGAAAAAGGCATTCTTATGACCATTATGGGCATTATCATGATGACTATTTTAATTCTCCCCTTTTACTTTTTTGCACCTGAAATTGTAGGCATTTTTGATCCATCTGGACATCCTAAAATTTTAGAAGGTGGGATTTCTTATTTTCGATTCACGTTACTAGCACTTGCTTTTTCTGCGGTTGGAATTATTATGACTGGTACATTGCGAGGGGCTGGCGACACCAAACCTGCTATGTATAGTGCCATTATTAATAGGAATATTATTCAATTGGCGGTCAGTTATGTTTTAGCGTTTCCGATGGGTATGGGCTATGTGGGTGCTTGGTTGGGTATTGTAGCTGGTAGAATTTTAGATTCTTTGACGATGTCTTATGTCTGGGCTAAACAAAAATGGCTGCAAGTCGCACTCGAAAAAACGGAGATTTTCAGAACTCACCTTATACATTTATCTGATTCGAATCTTGAAAAATATCTTGCGGAAATCCGTGGTCCACTTATGGAGAAGACAGGCACCTTGGAAAGAGTTTCCACCGATAGCGTTATTTACCAAAAAGGGGATTTTAGACAGATTATTCAATTTGAAAAGGAGACTTACCAAGTTGCTACTGTTTAGACGTTCTACTCAAAATACATATCTCTAAAAAATATCTACTTTTGCACCTTTTTTCAAAAATCAGAAAGAAATCAAAATTCATTTAAAACAGATAGGCGAAACGGATGTTAGAAATGCATTAGTTTGTAGTTAATTCATCTAGTGGTTCAAGTCATAAGTAATTGATAGTTAAATCGAGTGTATTTTTTCGTTAGGCAAGGCATTTTTTTTGAGAATAGCTTTCGCTCTTTAAGAAAAAAATAACGCAGCATAACGGAAAAAGACGCCGATTTAACTGT
>CALDTJ010000230.1 GCA_937924145.1 uncultured Saprospiraceae bacterium | reverse complement strand
GGGGGTTGTGTAAAAAGTCAAAATTAGAAACAATTATTCATTTTTTAATTTTGTAAATTATTCATTATCAAATATTATTAAATAATGAAAAGTTTTAATAATATTCAAAAATTGACTTTCTACACAACCCCAAGTGATATTTTAAGCACTTCCTTACAAGTCTGAAAGACTTGAACATTAAAATTCCTATTATTCAAGCCTTTCAGGCTTGTCCAACACCCTATTTATTCATTTCGGGGTTGTGTAGAAAGTCAAAATATGTAAAATATTCGAATATTTTACATATTTAAAATCATAATAATCAACGATAAATATTTTATTAAAAATAATAATTTATTGATAAAATCGACTTTTTACACAACCCCGCTATTCGTATTGAATTCTCTTCGGAATTCATATTTGGAACTTATGGGGTGTCGATAGAATTTTAAATTATCAGATACGTTTCAGCCTATTCTTGGTCAGCTCGTAACCCAACTCAAAATCAACCAGTATTTTATTGCAAATCCGTATGGACAGCATCAATTTATTTGGCGATTACGTTAGATGCATACTTTCCACACAACCTCCATTCACATTTAAAAAGCCAATCTCTTCCTTTTAAGGATTTTTGGAATCGCAATAAGTGCCAATAAACCAATGCCAATCATCGCACTATATTTTATAATTGGGAAATCACCATTTTCGACAATCACTCCAATCAACGCCCAAATCACTACCAAAGGTACTGTCATGCCTTGATTAATTGCCATCAAACTACCTACAACTACTAAAGCACCAATTATAGCCGCTGTGATCATTACTTGAATATCTAAGGCTGGTTGAATCCCCAACTCCGTGAGCAATAGGGCTGCCGAGACTGCGGTGGCTGCACAAATCCAGCCTAAATACATCTGGGTAGGCAGATAATACCAATGCGTATTGGGATTTTTTTCCAATTTTATTTGTTGTCGCAAAGAAACGAATAACCAAATGAGCGCAGCTAAATGCCATAGAATATTAACAAATCCGAGCCATTGGATATTAGAAAAACTGATGGGAACAAAAGTAATAGAGGCGAGTCCTGCCAATATTCCAGCTTTGGTCGCACTATTCAAATATGGACTTTCAATTCGTTCTGATTTCATCTGAAACCAGCTGTAAATAATCATTCCTAAAAAAATAGGTCCCCAAATGGCAAAGGCGTAACCTGCTGGTTGAATCAGTACCCTTGCGTCATCTTCAAAAGGCGAATCAAAAAAGAAATTACTACCAAAATTGACTAATGGGACTAGTAGAAAAATGATAAATTGTACGGTTCTTAAGTTCATTACGCAAATTGTTTTGAATGAAAATGTTAAATTGAACGATTCTAAAACAGATCAATGGTTTGAAGGTTCACCCTAATTTTTTTGACCCGATTCACTCCAATACTAGCAAAAAATGACCTGATAGGAATTAATAACAAATAATCTCTAGTATTTGTACAATACTTTACATGCTGACATCATTATAGTATTCGATTAGTAAAAAATAAAACTAATCCTTATCTTAGTAACGACTAAATAATTACTCTCCTAAATCATTTTCAGACCCAAAACACCATTATTTAACTGCTTAAACATTAAATTTTGAAGAATTGTCCCATTAAAAATTACCTATTAACTGCTTGCTTAGCCATTATTACGGTTTTCGGTTTTGCCCAAAACCAGCCTTTGACTTCCCAAAAAATAGAAAAATCAGATTCTCCTTATGAGTTAAATACCAAAAGAGAAATTGGTCTATTGTCTACTGCTTTAGGTTCGCAGATTGCAGGATTGGCCATTGCCAATAACGTAAAACCACTGACTTTAGCAGAGATCGAATTATTGACTCCTGATGATATACCTTCTTATGATAGAAATACCGTTCGTAATTTTTCTGGAAAAGCTCACAATACTAGCGACTTTTTCTTGTTCGGGTCGATGGCTCTTCCAGTAGTCTTGATGGCGGATAAGCATATCAGGAAGGACTTTGTAACCATCGGAACAATGGCATCACAGGCATTTTTATTAAATGCAGGACTGACGACGATTACGAAAGGTACGGTCCAGAGAGTTCGCCCGTATGCCTACAATCCGCTAGTGCCTGTGGAAGAAAAAATGGGCAAAACGACTAAAATGTCTTTCTTTTCGGGGCATACTTCTGCCGTTTCAGTGTTGTCTTTTTTTTCTGCCAAAGTATACACAGATTATCATCCCGACAGCAAATGGAAACCTGTTATCTGGACGGCAGCGGCGGTTATTCCTGCTACTACGGGGTATTTGCGCTACCGAGCAGGTAAGCATTTTCCTACAGATGTGATTGTTGGATACGGAGTTGGTGCAGCCATTGGGGTGTTGATTCCACACTTACATCGGTCGAAGAAAAATCGATCATTTAAGTTGTCACCAATGGCAACAGGTGATGCAGTTGGACTTAATTTAAGGGGAGTATTTTAAAAATAAAAAATTGGAATAAGCACAGTCGCTAATCCCCAAACGATCAGCGTCAATATGCCACCCACCAATAAAAAGTCTCTAAATTTATAATTTCCAGGAGAAAAAATAAGCGTATTTGTTTGGTAGCCGATAGGAGTAAAAAAACTCATATTGGCTGCAAACATTACGGTTAATAAAAAGCCTTTAGGATCTAAATTAAGGCTAGCTGCTATGGCTATCGCAATCGGTGCAATCAAAATAGCGGTCGCATTATTGGACACAAATCCAGACATTAGGACCGTAAATCCAAACAAGGCAGCAACATACATTTGAGGACTACCATCATCCAAAACACTAATAAAAGTATCTGCTAAATACCTATCTGCCCCAGTATTACTCATCGCAGAACCCAGTGGAATCATTCCTGCTAATAGAAAAATAATCCCCCAGTCAATTTTACGGTAAGCTCTCTGTAAATCAATACATTTGGTAATAATCATAGCAAAAGCACCTGCCAAAGCACTAATCATAATGGGTAAAAATCCACCTGCTGATAAAATAACGACTGCACCCAAAATCAACATGGCTAAATATTGCTTATGAGATTTGGGGAGTAACTGCCCCTCTTCCTGTAAAATAATCCAATCAGAAGATTGGTACAGCCTAGGAAAATCAATTTTGCTTACTTCAAGAAGTACAACATCACCTACATCAAACCGTGTAGCTTTTCCTCTGTTAAAATCAATTTTCTTCTTTTTTTGTTGGATAGCTAAAGGAATAGCTGCATAATCTCTTTTGAAGTTTAGGTTTTCTAAGCGGTTGCCAATTAATCTAGAGTTGGGCCTAACAACGGCCTCACAAAGCATGGTTTCCTCGGTATTCAATTGCTCATCTACTAGATTTTCTCGGCTCACAAATTCTAAGCCCTCACTCTGAAAAATCCCTGTTATCCGTTTCAGACTAGCTTTTAATAATAACAAATCGCCTGCTCTAAATTCTTCATCTTCGGAAGGAAATCTTCGGACACCGTTGCTGTGTTTTATTTCTAATAAGCTAATATCTTTTTCTCTTTCAAAAACAGTTTCTTTGACTTTTTTACCGATTAATTGTGATTCTGGTTTAATGATAACCGAGGTAACAAACGTGTCCTTCAAGTAATTATCGGCTAGACTTTGATTAATTTTTCTGCTAGGCAATAATTTTCTACCAACAAAAACCATGTAGATCAATGCTGCTAAAAAAAATAGCGCACCAATCCCAGAAAACTCAAATAAGTCAAAGGTTTCTACCCCCAAGTCTTGAGCAACTGCATTGACAATCAAGTTGGTAGAAGTCCCCATGAGACTACAAGAACCACCAATAATACCCGCAAAAGATAGAGGTATCAATAATTTAGAAATACTTATTTTTAGTCGATCGGATAAATCAACTAGAATTCGTAGAAAAACAATCACTACTGCGGTCGTACTAATAACAGCCGAAACGCCTGCCACAATGACCATTAATAAAGTGACGGTAACCCACTCTTTTTGACCAAGAATGGGCCGAAGTTTTTGTCCTAATTTGGCAATGGCCCCACTCTGTTCTAAGCCTACTCCGATAAACATCAATGCCAATATGGTAATCGTTGCTTGGTTAGCAAAGCCCATGATACCTTGCTGAGGAGTTACCAAACCTGTTACAAGCAAAATGACCATAATACCAAAAGCAACAGTATCTATAGAAACCCATTCCGTAATAAAAAAGAGAATGGCTAGCAAAATGATACCAAAAACAATGGCTATTTCTATTGTCATAGCGTTATGAATTAGTTGAAAGTTTGCTCTAGAACGGATGAGGGTTTGTCTTGTTTAATAAATCCTATTTTCATTGAGATTCAGAAAATAATTCCGATAAATCGGAACAGGTAGTGCGCTTTTGAAACAAGGCGGTTGTGGGAAACAACCGCCTTGTAGGGGCATTGGGCGGCTGTTTCCTACAGCCGCTCAATTTAAAAACCTGACTTTAATGGGTTTTATAATAAAATAATTTAGTCTTTCCAGCCCGCTGAGGGCTGGAAAGGCTCGCACATAAGAAACTTATCCATTCTCCGTAAAACCTGGGTAGCAAGTCATCCCACCGTCTACAAAAATGCTAGTTCCAGTAATATAATCTGATTCATCCGACGCTAACCAAGCCGCTACTCCACCAACATCAGAAGGCTGACCGATTCGATTATAAGGAATCAATTTCATCAACTCTTTTAAGCCTTGAGTCGTACTCCAAACAGATTCATTTATGGGTGTTTGGATAGCACCAGGGGCAATACTATTGACTCGGATCTTATGTCTGCCATACTCTTGCGCCAAAGACTGCATCAACATCACAATCCCTCCTTTAGCCGTCGCATAATTGACGTGTCCTGCCCAAGGAATGATCTCATGGACCGAACTAATATGGATAATTTTACCCAAAGCGGTAGAAATATTAGGCCGCATTCCACGCTTTAGAAATTCTCGAATAGCTGCTCTGGCGCACAAAAATTGTCCCGTCAAATTGATATCAATCACTCGTTGCCACTGATCTAAAGTCATCTCGTGGAAAGGTGCATCTTGTTGAATACCTGCATTATTAATCAAAATATCTACCGTACCAAATTTTTCAATGGCCGCGGCAAACATTGCCTCCACTTGATTTTCTTTACTGACATCTGCTTTGAAAATCATCGAACTTCCACAATCACTACTTGCCTCTATTTCAGCGGCGATCTCTTCGGCAGATGCTTTATCCGAATAATAATTGACCAGCACATTTGCGCCCTCTTGTCCAATGGCTTTGGCTATTGCTGAACCTATTCCAGAACTGCCACCAGTTACGATACAAGTTTGATTTTTTAAACGCTGATTAGGTTTTTGGTACATACTTCAATTATTTTTTTTGTAAAAAAAGAGGTATCGAACTGTTCCAATCCTCTTTTTTGATATAATTAATTCACTAGTTTTCTTTGTTGGATTTACTGTGAGTTTAACTTTTCTTTTGAGGCACTACGGCAAAACTTGTGGGAATTATTTAATTCCATTTTTCACTAAATTTATCCCTTTTTTAATGGACACTTTTCTAAAAAGTGTGAACTTTAGCTTTGTTCACTTGATATAAGAAATGAATTGTGCAAGGAAAATATTTTTTAAAAAGACTAATTTATAAAAAGCCCCAATCGACAAAATGTTCACTCCATTTGGAAGTTAATTTACCTAACTAGAATAATTAGCCATTTTAATCGTTTTTTCGATGTAATTTTGCGCCACCTAATTAATTGCTGAATACATTCTTTTAGAAAAATAAAAGCACTTCAAACATTTCTTAATTACCCACTCATTTTACACTAAATCTATCACCTATTTTTTATGTATAAATTGTTTG
This sequence comes from uncultured Saprospiraceae bacterium, assembly GCA_937924145.1. GTDB lineage: Bacteria > Bacteroidota > Bacteroidia > Chitinophagales > Saprospiraceae > JAFMDF01. Next base: position 6,894 of record CALDTJ010000230.1, on the reverse strand, counting down.
CTTTTTTTGCTTTGCCTTTTTTGTTGATCTCTTCTGCAAATAGTCAAAATGTTTTACCTGTTAATCATTTAACTAATAATTCCTCACTAGCGACTATTAAAGATAATAACCTTCAAGTCAAGTTGTCCGCTATCCTATATGCTGACAAAAAATTGAATCGGTTGGTAAAAGAGAAAAAATTAGCGGTTGGTATAATTGATTTAAAAAATCCCTACGGTGCCAAATATGCGGCTGTGAATGGGAATGAAATGATGTATGCCGCTAGTTTGCCTAAGATTGCTATACTTTTAGCAGCAATAGATGCCATTGACAAAGGAGAACTGAAAGAGACGCCAGCCGTAACTAAAGATATGAACCTAATGATTCGGAAATCAAATAACGCTGCATCTACGCGAATGATTGACCGAGTTGGCTATAAAAAGATTGCCGCAGTAATGACTTCCCCCGAATATAAATTATACGATAAACAAGCTGGAGGTGGACTTTGGGTCGGTAAAAGATACGCCGCAGCAGGCGCTCGAAATCCAGATCCTTTGAAAGGTTTATCACACGCAGCCTCTGTTGATGCGGTCTGTAAATACTACTACATGTTGGCAAAAGGTGAATTAGTGAGTCCAGAACGGTCAGAACAAATGAAAAGTATTTTGGTCAATCCAGGGCTACATCACAAATTTGTTAATACTTTAGATAAAGTAGCTCCAAAAGCAAAAGTTTACCGAAAATCGGGTTCTTGGAGAACTTTTCACTCAGATTCTGTTTGGGTAAATGGACCTGAAAGGAACTATATTCTAGTGGCTTTGATTGATGATGCACAAGGCGAACAGATTGCTCGTCGTCTGGTAAGAGTCGCAGAAAAGGCTATGAAGGGACGTGGATTAACAGCTAGTAAATAATACGTTTATGTGCTAAATACCTGCCAGCCCTTGGAGGGCTGGCAGGTATTTATAAGGGCAGCTACTTGTGTAAGTAGCTGCCTTTATTAATTTGTTGCTTATCAGTTTTAAATCCGCTTAACTACTCTTAATAAAACCATCACAACTGCAACCACTAATAAAATGTGGATTAAGTTTCCGATTACTGCTCCAAAACCAATGTATCCAAATAACCAACCAACGATTAACAATACGATTAAAATATTTACAATATCTCTCATTTTTAAAATTTTAGGTAAGAAAATTGGGTTTTCAAAATTGTTTTTTGAGGCCCGTTTTTTTTTGTAGAAAGGATGAATCTTAAATTTGTTCACTGGATACTTTTTCATCCGTTCGAACTATTTCTAGTTCCATACTTATTTAAAATTAACTTATTTAAAAAAATAATCGCACAAAATAAGCCTTCATACGTTCTAGAGAAACTTAAAATCTTGCAATCAAAATACCCTGTTTCTCAATGAACAAAAACATTAGTAAAATATTAGAAAATGGCTTTGGCATTCCCTCTGAGGAACAAGACCGAGCACTGTTGATGCAGTGCTATATTTTTCTAATTATTTTTACTTTGCTCATTGTAAAACCCACCGCTAGTAGTCTCTTCTTATCGGAATTCGGAGTAGAAAGTTTACCTTATGCCTTTATCCTTGTGGCAGGGTTGGCAGCAGTCGTCTCTTCTGTTTATGCTAGACTGTTAAATGTTATGCAGCTGAATAGATTAATAAAAATGACCCTCTATTTTTGTATTGGGTCTTTACTTGTTTTTGGCATTTTATTGCACCTCAAAGTCTTGACCCAAGTTGTTTTGTATCTATTTTACCTATGGGTAATGATTTTTGCAGTGTTAACGACTTCTCAGTTTTGGGTTTTGGCTAATATGGTTTTTAATGCTAGAGAGGCCAAACGATTATTCGGATTTATAGGTGCAGGTGCTATTACAGGTGGGATATTTGGAGGGTATTTTGCCTCCTTTGTTGCCCAGTTTACGCTTAGTGAAAATTTGTTGTTTGTTGCGCTATTTTGCCTAATACCTTGTTTGTTTTTGATTGATAAGATCTGGGCAAAGCGACCTGTCAGACAAACTAAAAAAGTCAAATCGACTACTAATAAAGGCAAGCAGAAAACTAAAAAACATCCTTTAGTCCTCATTTTAGCGTCCAAACATTTATCCTATTTGACTGGAATAGTCGGGCTAAGCGTCATGGTTGCCAAACTGGTGGACTACCAATTCAGTGCTATTGCTGCGATCCATTATACGAACAAAGAAGAGCTGACCGCTTTCTTTGGTTTTTGGTTTTCTACCTTCAACGTAATTTCTTTAGGCTTACAGTTGTTTTTGACGCGCCGAATTATGGAAAATGTGGGCGTCAGCAGAGCTTTATATATGATGCCGATATTTATCTTACTGGCAGTTGCATTGATGCTATTGATGCCAGAAGTGTTATTGGTCGCTGTATTTCTAAAATTGACGGAAGGCAGTCTGAAGCAATCTGTCAACAAAGCGGCAATGGAACTATTAGTGCTGCCAATTCCTGGGAAAATCAAAAATTCGGCAAAGACCTTTATTGATGTATTTGTCGATAGTTTTGCAACGGGATTAAGTGGTTTGTTATTGATTTTTGTAATTAAAGGATTACAGTTACCATCTAGTGCCATTAGTCTTATAATTTTGGGGATTACGGCAGGTTGGTTATTCTTGATTTTTAAAATAAGAAAAGAATATTTACACGCTTTCAAACTAAAAATAGAGTCAGCGATTACGCCTACTGATATTTCCCAACTAAAACCTCAACAAATAATTATTCCAAGCAATAGAATTATAAAAAGACTAAGTAGTATATTGGATGGAGGGAGTGAAGATCAGATTCTGCTAGCCCTTAAAAGTGTTAAGGGGATCCGAAAAACTCGTTTATTTAACAAAACGATTCAACTGTTTCAACATCCTTCGGCTAAGGTGAGAGCCGCTGCTATTCGACATGCCAATATTTATAAAAAAGAAGAAGTTGTGGAAGAAGTCACCGCCTTAATTGATGATGATTCCATCAAAGTACAAATTCGAGCTTTGGAATATCTAATTAAGCACGATACTGAAAATCAGATAGATCACATTGAAGAGTATTTAGATTCGGACCACTATCAATTGAGGGGCACCGCACTGGTCGGTTTGGCGGCTACTTGTAGGAAGAATCCACAATTAGCCAAAGATTTTCATCTGGAAGATAGCCTGTTCGATTGGTTTCATAAGATTAGTAAATTTGAATCAAACGAAGAGGAGCAATTTCGGAAAGTCGTTTTTTTGAGGGCCATAGGTAGAGGTAAAATGGAAAATTATTATGGGCACATAGCTAATTTTTTGAATGATGGTAATCCTATCGTAGTCCGACAAGCTATTATCTCCGCAGGAAAGACACAAAAAGAAGTTTTCTTAAATATATTGATCTCTTTTTTAAAAGAAAATGCTTACAGAGCTAGTGCGCAAGAGGCTTTAACCTTGTACAAAGAAAAAGTATTTCCACTATTTGTAGAAATCATCAATAACCCAAATACGGACCTTAATATCATTCGTTCTCTAGCAAAAATAATTAGAAAAACAGTGACGCCACAGTCTATTGATTTGTTGTATACTTTGCTTAAACACAAAGACTTAAAAGTAAGACATACGGCATTGAAAGGGTTAAATAGGCTACGATTCTCTAATCCTAATTTAGTTTTTTCTGATGCCAAGATATTACCGTTAATTCTGGAAGAAATTCAACTATATCAGCAAGCATTGTCCATACTTCATCGGCTGAGAACTATCCTCCTCACAGAAGGAGTAGATTTTCCATCAAGACATACCGCCAGAAAAAATTTGATTAAAATTGTAGAAAAACGATTGGATACAAATCTAGAACGCCTGTTCTTATTACTTGGGCTAAAATATTCTCCTGAGGATATGATTAGTATTTATCGAAGTATTCGGAACAGTAAAGTAAATGTGCGTATCAATGCGCTAGAATTTTTGGATAATTTATTAGGTATCAATTTAAAGAAGATTATCATTCCGATTATAGAAACAACCCTTTTAGAATCGTTGACCGAAAAAACAATCCAACAATTGAAATTGCGAATTCCTACGGAATATGAATGCTTAGAAATTTTAGTAGCAGTCGATGCGCCTAAGTTAAATACGGCGATAATTGAGTTGTTACAAACGATGACAGATTTGACTTTTAAACGGTTGTTAGATAAAGCTTTGACCGGAAAAAGGGTAGAAAAAAGGGTGAGCTTATTGCATCAACAGGCAGCATAGAATTATCATTTAAGACCAAAAACAAATAGTGTTATTTTTTGATAGTTATCAAAACAATTTGTATTTTTACTTTTCTTAAATTCATGGGTATAAACCAATAAAATGAACGAAAGGATAAAGGAAAAGTTAGAAATACTATCCGATGCTGCAAAATATGATGTATCCTGTTCCTCTAGCGGTAGTAAAAGAAAAAATACAAAAGATGGTTTAGGAAATGCCACAGGAATGGGTATATGTCACACTTACACTCAAGACGGCCGCTGTGTTTCTTTATTAAAAATTTTATTAACAAATTACTGCATTTTTGATTGCGCTTATTGTGTCAGTCGAAAGTCTAACGATGTTAAAAGAGCTGCTTTTACAGTAAAAGAAGTTGTTGATTTAACGATGAATTTTTATCGTCGAAATTACATCGAAGGACTGTTTTTAAGTTCGGGCATTTTCAAAAATCCTGATTACACGATGGAACGCCTAGTGCGCATTGCAAAGGAACTGCGAACTATCCATAAATTTAATGGCTATATTCATCTTAAGACGATTCCTGGTGCAAGTGAAGAACTGATGGAGGCAGCAGGGCTTTATGCAGATAGACTAAGTGTAAATATAGAAATGCCCTCAGAATTAAGTTTGAAAAAAGTAGCCCCAGAAAAGGATTATAAATCGGTTTTAGAACCAATGGGCTATTTGAAGGAAAAAATTACCGAACATAAAGAAGAACGTAAAAAAAGTAAAAAAGCCCCCTTATTTTCTCCAGCAGGGCAAAGTACACAATTAGTAATTGGTGCAAGCCCAGAAAAAGACCTACAAATATTATCACTAGCCCATAATTTATACCAAAAGAAATCCCTTCGAAGGGTTTATTATTCTGGGTACATTCCAATTAGTGAAGATAATCGGCTACCCGTCTTGCACTCGCCTCCGTTGGTTAGAGAGAATCGACTATATCAAGCGGATTGGCTCATGCGATTTTATGGTTTCAATGTACAAGAAATTGTCAATGATGACCATCCCGAATTGGATTTAACTTTAGATCCGAAGGCTGCCTATGCACTGCGAAATCCCGCTTTGTTTCCTGTAGACATCAACAAGGCTCCTTACGAAATGATCCTAAGAATACCTGGGATAGGTGTAAAATCAGCTAAAAAAATAGTTTCAGCTAGAAAATTTGGTAAGCTGCGTACCGAACACCTAAAAAAGATCGGAGTGGTTTGGAAAAGAGCTAGGTATTTTGCGACTTGTGCGGATAAGGATTTTAAATTGTTGGGTTGGAAACCAGAAGTAATTCGAGCACAAATAACGAGTACTCCTTTGAAAAATAAGTACGTAACCAATCAATTAAGTTTATTTTAATGATGGCTACAACTACTTTGTTTTTTATAATTGCTTATTGATTATTTTTACAAAGTACTAATAATCAATTATTTGCACCAAAATTTTTAATGAATAATTTGCATCTGTAACCACGAAGTGGTTAAAAATGAATAGCCCCGAATGAAATTCGGGGATTAAAAAATAATCCCTTCTTTCCCACAATCACGAAGTGGTTGAATATGAATATGAGGAAGTTGAGTTCCTTCTTTTATTTGATTCGCTCCGAGTTTCACTCGGGGCTATTCGGATTAAACCACTTCGTGGTTTTTCGTAATAAATTAAACACTGAAAACTTTTGAACCAAAGCATTACCCTACTCTATGATGGTACCTACGAAGGCTTATTATCTGCCATTTTTGAATCTTACCGATTGAAAATCAAAGTAGAAAAAATAGTACCAAAAGAAGTCTATCAAGATCAATTATTTGGAGATCCAATCGACGTGGAAACAAACCACGAATGGGCTAAAAGGGTCATCAAGGGAGTTAAAAAAAAGGCTGGAAATAAAGGTACTCAATTAATCTACCGCTGTTTTTTATCGGAGCAGGTCGGTATAGAAATGCTTATTTATCATTTTGTACAAATGGCTATGTCCAGCACTGATAATGTAGTAGAAAACTATCGGAATGATAAAGTTTTAGCCCTACATAAAATTAATAAAAAAATAGGTAGAGAAGTTCACCGAATGCACGCTTTTGTACGGTTTCAAAAAACGAAGGATGATATTTATGCGGCTATTATCGAACCAGATTTCAACGTACTACCTTTAATCGGTGATCACTTTGAAAAACGGTATCCTGCACAGCAATGGCTTATCTATGATACTCGTCGTCACTATGGTATTTTTTATGATTTGGAGAAAATAACTTTTATCACTTTCGATCAGGCAGATCACCAAAATTTAAGTCATTTATCTAAGGAAATATTGACTATAGATGAGCCTGATTACCAAATTCTTTGGAAGAGTTACTTTGAGAGCGTGAATATTCCAGAACGGAATAATCCTAAATTGCATTTACAGCACGTTCCTAAAAGATATTGGAAGTATTTAGTGGAAAAATGGTAGCTGACTGAACTGTAATTAATAGCTCACAGCCCTTAAAGGGCTAGCACGTGCACACATTTGGGGAAAGGGTTTAAAAGTGCCTTTAGGTACTTTAGATCGGTAGAAATTTGATAAATTATTTGATTTTCATTGTGCCGTAGGTACAATATATACAACATACTGTACCTACGGCACAGTCAGAACTTGGGTCAATTACCTATTTCTACCGATATAAAACCCCTAAAGGGGTTTCTGCC
>CALDTJ010000229.1 GCA_937924145.1 uncultured Saprospiraceae bacterium | reverse complement strand
GTAGAAGAGACTAATCTTTGCGAAGAATGTTCTTGGGTTAGCCCAACTTTGAGTGAGGTTGATTTTGGCAACCAAACTTATATTTTCTTAAGATATAGTTGTTCTACTCAAGAATCTTTTGCTAGAATGTACAATCTAGACGGGACGATTGAAAATGAATGTCTTTCTCAGAATGGAATGTCTAATTGTGACTTTGGTGGAAATGCATTTACCATTTATACTTTTGCAGATACGATTATTCCTATTTGGAATTGCAATACTGGGTTTGATTGTGAATTTGCCTTACTTAATAATATTGACAGAAAAGTACCGATTAGCATTGATGATACTCGATGTGCAGAAGGGATAAAAATTTTAAAAGCAGCCGATGAATTTCAGACCTATAATTGGTCGGGAAATGGCGTTTCAGGTGAGGAATCTGCCTTAGAAATTACACAAGGTGGTGAATATACCGTAACCGTAACGGATGAAATGGGCTGCGAATTTGAGGGAAATATTAGTGTTCCCGATATTTCTAAATTGAATGTGAAAATTAAAGGTGCCGACCAATTTTGTTTGGGGACTCCCACCGAGTTAAAGACGACAAGTTTTCAGTCTTATGAATGGTCAAATGGTAGTACGGATTCGTTGATTACAGTGATGGAGGCAGGTAGATACGAAATCACCGTCACCAATGACCAAGACTGCGAAGGAACAGCTGATTTTGTGCTAGTTAATTATGACCCTTTAGTGGTAGAAATTCAAGCAGACGAGACTAAAGTGGAAGAGGGAACACCCATTAATGTGAGCGTGAATAATCCTGCAAATCGCCCTATAACGGCCTACGAATGGAGTAGTAATAGTGCGATTAGTTGCGATGATTGCCCCGAGATTGTCTATACCCCACAAATGGAAAATGGCTTAATCCTAAATGTATTAGATGAGAATGGTTGTCGAAGTTCTGCCAAATTCTCGATTTTGGTAGAGACTTTGCCCTTAGAAGTTTATGCACCTAATATTTTCAATCCGAATAGTCCAGATGGTAATAACCGATTTACCATCTATGGAGGTACCAATATTCTACTCATTGAACGACTAGATATTTTCGACCGTTGGGGCATGTTGGTCTATGCTCAAAAAGACTTTTTGCCGAATCAATTATCTAATGGTTGGGATGGAAATATAAAAGGACAGGCTGCGCAGCAAGATGTTTATTTATACCAAGCTGTGGTTCAATTTTTAAATGGAGAAAAGAAAACGATTTCAGGAGATATTCTGCTTGTTCGATGATTTTTTTGAATTTATCCTTGAAAATCGGGAATCAAAGTACCGATTTTCAAGGATAAATGTATTTATTCTTCTTCTTTGCTATTCACTTTTAGAGGGTAAGAAGAAGATTGATAATGTTAAAGACTAGTTAGGTTGTTACTTTGAAATACCGAATATAATCGACTACCATCTCCTGCGGAAAAACAGTCGTATCATTAGGTGAACCAGGCCAATTACCACCAACCGCTACATTCAAAATCATATAAAAAGCTTGATTAAAACGGTATTGCTCGCCCTGCATATTGTCAGGCGTGAGGCGATGCATTTCTAACTCGTCTACATACCAAACTAATTCGTTGGCCTCCCAGACTAAACTAAAAACATGGAAATCTTCACTAAATTTTTTATTAAGACTGAAAGAGTTTCCGTTAAATCTATTCTGTCCACCTTGTGGACCCCAATGAGCGGTACCATGCACTTTTTCAGGTTCATGTCCGACCATTTCCATAATGTCAATCTCGCCACAAGCAGGCCAACCTACCGCATCAATATTTTGCCCTAATAACCAAGCGGCAGGCCAAATACCTTGACCTTCGGGTAATTTTATTCGAAAATCAATTCGACCAAATTGAAATTTTTGCTTGTCTTTAGTATGAATTTTAGCAGAGTTATAATTGCTAGAACCTGATTTAGTAGCACGAATAGTTAATTGCCCATCTTTTACAAAAATATTTTCTGGTTCGTTTGTATACCACTCCAATTCATTATTTCCCCATCCACAAAGATTTGGACAACCGTCTCCTATATCATAATTATACACCTCTGTATCTAAAGCATCACCGTCAAACTCATCAGACCATTCTAAGTCATACCCATAAAAATTAGTGGCTGTTTCGTAGCCATCTTCACCATAGATAGGTTGGTCATTGTCCCGAATAACTCCAATTGCCGTACCTGTACTAATAGTCGCATTACTAGCATTCGATAGCGTAACTTGGATTTTTTCTTCCACCTCATTGATTTCATCGTCTAAAACAGGAATCGAAATAGTCGCAGACCGTTGACCTACTGCAATTTCTACACTCCCTGAATTGTCCGTGAAATCCACATTGGGTTCAGCAGAGACACCTTTGATGGTATAGTTTACTGTGACTGCGGTTTCTACTGCACTATTGGCTGTTACATCAAATTGTAAAGTAGAGGTTCCTGATCCTTCGACTACTGTTGCATCTAAAATGTTGATTGTTGTATTATTGATGGGAGTTGGCATTTCTGTATTATCTTCTCCACATGCATAACAACTGACAATTAATAATAAGAAAAGCATTTTTAAGTTTTTCACGGCAGATAATTTTTAGTTTTTAATTTTACGCAACTATGGTAAAATCATGGGGGTTAGGTATTGCCCTACACGAAGACACTTTCAAAGTGTTCGACATGTTGGTTCGGTACTAATACTCAAATTAGAACGACCGATCAACCCCTACTTTTACCGTAGAGCCATTTTCTTGATCTATGAATTTTGATAAACTTAATTGGTCAGATAGTAGAATGATAGTGTAAAGATAGTTGAAAGTCTATCATAAAGACAAATTTAGCGTGTCCTTAATTCGTCATTTTCAAGTCCATTATTTTATTTTTTACCAAAATTCCGTACATTCGACACTTCTAATTAATTAGCCAATATCAAGAAAGATGAAAAGACGAACTGCCATCCAAAATATTTTCTTGTTGTCCGCAGGTATGGCACTTTTGCCTAACTGTCAAATGGAGGAAACAGGCCCTGTTTATGCCAATGTGCCCTTAGAAAAAGGGCAACGGACGCTAATAGATTTATTGACGAACGCTATTTTACCAACAGAAGGTACGCCCGTCACTACGCCAGAAAGTACGACTGATTTTATTCTGACGATGCTGAACGATTGTTCTTCACCCGAAGATATCCAGAAATACCTATTGGGCATCAAAGAATTTCAGCAAGGTGTAAAAGAATTATATAACGCCTCTTTTAAAAAATTAGCGCCCGAAAAGCAATTAGAATTATTCAATAGTTTAGGCGAATCCGAAAAGATGACCGATGCTGCCAAGCATTTCTTTAATACAACCAATGGTATGACTCGTTGGCACTTCAGCACTTCCGAGCATTTTATGAAAGAATATCAAGATTTTGAATTTGTGCCAGGGCGATATTTGGGCTGTGAACCTGTGTGATTCGTAGTGCCAAGCTCTGCTTGGTGAATTTACCTTGGAAGTTATCTGATACAAAAATCAATTTTATTTAAAACATTACCAAGCAGAGCTTGGACCTACTATACATATAAATGAACAATAACGACCATACCTACGACGCCATCATCATCGGAGCAGGCATGAGTGGCAGTTACGCTGCCAAAGAACTCTGCGATAGTGGCTTGAAGACCTTAATGTTAGAAAGAGGTAGAAATGTAGAACACATCAAAGACTATCCAACAACGGGGATGCAGCCGTGGGAATTTCCACACCGTGGACAAATTCCTTATGAGGTGAAAAAAGCAAACCCTGTCATTAGTCGTTGCTATGCCTACAGAGAAGATGCGATGCACTTTTTTGTGAAAGACACGGAGCATCCTTACATTCAAGAAAAACCATTTGACTGGATTCGGGGGTATCAAGTAGGGGGGAAGTCGATTATGTGGGCTAGACAGGTACAACGTTGGAGTGACTATGATTTTGAAGGGCCTGCCAGAGATGGCTTTGCCGTAGATTGGCCGATTCGATATAAAGATTTAGAAAAATGGTACACCAAAGTCGAGCAATTTATCGGTGTATCAGGGAATAGAGATGGATTGGATATGTTGCCCGATGGCGATTTCTTAAAAGCCTTCGATTTAAATTGTGTAGAATCTTATTTTCAAGAAGAAATCAAGAAAAACTATAAAGATCGACACGTTATCTATGCCCGTTGTGCGCATTTGACGGAGAATAAACCTATTTATAAAAAACAAGGTCGAGTACTTTGCCAAGGTCGAAATATCTGCCAAAGAGGTTGTCCATTCGGTGGATATTTTAATGCCAATTCGACTTTAATTCCGTGGGCACAGCGAACAGGTAATCTAACTTTGAAACCTCATTCTGTTGTGCATTCGATTATTTTTGATGATAAATTAAATAAGGCAACGGGTGTTAGAGTTATTGATGCCAATACAAAAGAAACGACGGAATATTTTGCTAAAATTATCTTTGTTAATGCTGCAACGTTTAACACCAATGCGGTACTAATGAATTCTAAATCAGATCGTTTTCCAAATGGTTTAGGAAACGACCACGATTTATTAGGCAAATATGTAGCGTTTCATAATTATCGAGCAAGAATCAATGCGACGCATCCTGGACATAAAGATAAACGCACCGTCGGAGGAAGACCAACGAGTGCCTATATTCCAAGATTTAGAAATGTCTATAAGCAAGAAACAGATTTCTTGAGAGGTTACGCGGCTGGTTTTGGTGCAGGCAGATATAGAGATGTCCAAGCAGATGGTTTCGGTACGAATTTAACCAATAGTTTATTAAAAAATCATGATTTTGGACCTTGGAGAGTCAATTCTCACATGATGGGCGAAACGATTCCAAAAGCTAGTAATATGCTAACTTTGGACGCTGAAAAAGTGGACGAATGGGGTATTCCATTATTAAAAGTAGATATTGACTACGATAACAATGATGAAAAAATGATCCAAGACTTTTTTGAACAATTGACCGATATGTACAAAAAAGCAGGATTTACAGATATTAAAACGCAAGATGATAAAAGAAACCCAGGTTTAGATATTCACGAAATGGGCGGTGTCCGAATGGGCAAAGACCCAAAAACATCCATGTTGAATAAGTGGAATCAGTTGCACAATTGTAAAAACGTATTCGTCACAGATGGTGCGTGCATGACTTCGGTTTCGACTCAAAATCCATCTTTAACTTTTTGTGCTTTGACGGCTCGGGCAGCAGATTATGCGGTTCAGCAGTTGAAGAAAGGGGAATTGAGTTAGTACATTAGACTAAGCGTTTTTAACCCATCCCCGACCCTTCCCTCCCGAGGGAAGGGAGTCAGCAAGCGACAGTATTTTCGTCAAAAATTGATATTATCTACCAGTTTCTGGCGAAAAACAGTTCCCCTCCTTTTCAAGGGAGGGGCTAGGGGTGGGTTAAAAATGGTGGTTTTGCCTTTATGACATTGAACACGTTAGAAAAGAAAACATAAAAATTCATAATTGAAACAGCGTCCTTCTGCGTCAAAAAAAAAATCAAATAATGAACGGTGTCAAAGACATCAAATATTATCAAAATGGCAGATTATAAATACGTTACCCTTCACCAAAATGGCCCGATAGCCGTCATCATTCTCAATCGACCAGAGGTGATGAATGCCTTGAGTCCCCAAATGATAGTGGAACTAAGAAAGGCGGTAGCAGAAGTAGCCAAAGACGAAGAGGCAGAAGTGCTAATCGTCACTGGTGCAGGCAAGGCATGGTCGGCAGGGATCGACCTAAAAGCAATGAACGCAGGAATCGAAGAAGGGAAGTTTTCTTCTGATAAAATATTGCGAGATGGCGAAGAAATTATCCGATTGCTCCAAACGATGCCGAAACCAACCATTGCTGCCGTGAATGGCTATTGCTACACAGGCGCAATGGAATTAATGATGTGTTTTGACATCGTGATAGCCGCTGAGGAAGCAAAAATCGGAGATACCCACGCCAAGTGGGGCGTCATTCCAAAATGGGGGATGAGTCAACGCTTGAGTCAATTGGTTGGTCCAATGAAGGCAAGAGAATTGTCGTTTACCTGTGAAGCCATTTCTGGCGAAGAGGCCGAACGCATTGGTTTAGTCAATAAGGCTGTTCCGCTAGCGGATTTAGACGATGCAGTGAGTGATATGGTTAATAAAATATTGAAAAATAGTAACCAAACCATCGCTGCCATGAAACATTTATACTTTACTGGCGAACAAACTACCTTGAAAGAAGGCTTGCAAGCTGAATTGGACTATGATGTAGCCATTACAGATAGAGCCGCATTTTTAAGAGATTTTTCTAATAATAAGTAATTGGGTTGCGAGTTGCGTGTTACGAGTTGCGAGTTTGAACCCGCAACTCGCAACCCGTAACCCGCAACCCGTAACCCGTAACAACATGAAACTAGTACCATTTCACCTAGCATTTCCAGTATACGACCTAAAAGCAACCCGTGATTTTTACGAAGGTTTATTAGGTTGTACCGTAGGTCGAACGTCTGACCGATGGATTGATTTCAATTTTCATGGTTCTCAAATTTCTGCTCACTTAGTAGATAATAAAGAGATTGAAGTGAATACCAATCACGTAGATGGGAAGGATGTCCCTGTCAAACACTTTGGGGCGATTTTGGAAATGCCCGATTGGAAAGCATTGGCTGAAAAGCTAAAAGCTGCCAATACAGAATTTATCATAGAGCCTTATGTCCGATTTGAAGGAGAAGTAGGAGAGCAAGCAACTATGTTCTTTTTGGATCCTTCTGGTAATGCGGTAGAATTCAAATCTTTTCAGAATTTTGACCAAATTTTTGCGACTTAATAAATTAAGTTTTGTGGTTTTACGGTTTTATGGTATTTTGGCGCAACTGAGCAATCATAATACCACTGTACCTTAAATCAAAATCATTTGTCCACAGCAATCTATATTTTTTGTGTTATCACCATCGTGCTAATAGTCTTTTTTCTAGTAGCCCTTACTACGTATACGCTGCGGAGGGCTTATATGGAGATGAAAGCAGATATGGTACAACAGAAAAGAATGCTTAAGCTAATTTCATTAGGCTTTGCTTTGTGGTTATTGATTACGATGGTCTTATCAGTCGGTGGGTATTATGAAAACTTCCGCTACTTGCCGCCAAGAATTTTCCTTTTTGGTATTCTTCCTCCATTGGTGATTAGCTTAGTACTTATTTTTTCTAAATCTTTTGTAAATATCCTAAGACATATTCCGCCATCTTGGTTGATTAAAGTACAAAGCTTTCGGATTGTGATGGAGTTGATGTTGTGGTTGGCGTATATCGGAATGCTACTCCCTTTTCAAATGACCTTTGTAGGTTTTAATTTAGATATTGTAGCAGGCATCACGGCACTTTTTGCAGGGCGAGTATTTTATAGAAAACGTCGATTTTTTAAACCAGAAACGGTGATTTGGAATGTCTTTGGTATTCTATTATTAATCAATGTGGTATTTGTAGCAGTTATTTCAACCCCAACCGACTATCGAGTATTCTTGAATGAACCATCTACGGCAATCATTGCTTCCTTTCCTTTTATTTGGATTCCCACTTTTATCGTACCTTTCGCTTTAGCAATGCATATTTTCTCTATTCGACAAGTGTTTATTAAGGATTTGAAGCCGTTTGATGCGTAGCATAGACATTTTTGTCTGTGAAATGTTTAGGAGCGTCTCAGATAAGAATGTCTGAAATAGGCTAACACCATATCACATGAAATACCTACTTCCACTATTATGCCTTTTTTCCATCCACCTTTCTGCACAAGAAGATAGCCTCAGCCATCTGAAACTATTATTTGTAGGAGATGTGATGCAGCATAAACCACAAATCAAAGCTGCTGAGATTAATCCGAATACTTCCTACGATTATGAATCTTGTTTTAAATATGTCCGTCCGATTGTCGAAAAGGCAGATTTAGCAATAGGAAACTTAGAAGTAACCTTGCCTGGAAAACCGCCTTATCAAGGGTATCCACAGTTTAGAAGTCCAGATGATTTGGCAATGGGTTTGCGTTTGACAGGTTTTGATATGATGGTTACTTCAAACAATCATTCCAATGATGCAGGCAAGACGGGTGTAATTAATACCATCCAAACTTTAAAGAATTATGGGTTTTACCAAACAGGTACTTTTAAGAATGAAGCGGAACGAGCCTTGTTCTACCCACTCATTATATATAAGAACAATTTCAAACTAGGCTTTTTGAATTATACCTATGGTACCAATGGACTAAAGACCAAACCACCGACAGTCGTTAATTATATAGATACCGTCCAGATGAAAAAAGATTTGGACTTAGCCAATTTGATCAATCCAGATTTTACAATCGTTATCATGCACTGGGGCAAAGAATACAAATTAGAAGAAAGTAAAGAACAAGCCCGATTAGCCAAATGGCTCTTCAAAAATGGAGCAGACCTAGTCATGGGCGCCCATCCCCACGTAGTCCAACCAATAAAACTACTCCCAACAACCCGCAACTCGCAACCCGCAACCCGCAACTCGCAACTCGCAACTCGCAACCTAGTCGTCTACTCCATGGGCAACTTCATTTCCAACCAAACCAAACCAAATACAGACGGTGGCATCATGATGGAAATAGACTTAACCAAACACTCCAAAACGAACCAAACATGGCTTTCCCGCCATCAATATATACCCGTCTGGCGCTATGTACAAAAAGACAAACAAGGCTACCGAAAATATTTTGCTGTACCAGTAGCCGCTTTTGAAAACGGAAAGACCCATCTCCTAAAAATGACTAGCCAAGATAAAGCTGCCATGAAAACATTCGCCAAAAAAACAAGAACCCACTTAAGCAAATACGATGGAGTAGAGCGGTTGGTGTCGTTTGAGGAAGTATGGAAGCAGTAGGGCAGTAGGCAGTATTACAGTGAGCAGTAGGTTAGCATCTAAATTCGCTAGAAAAGCGTCAACGTCTAAACCAGCACGCCTGCGCATGCGGGCGGGTCCGTAAATTTATCTATTCGTGGGGAAGAGTCAATGTATAGATCTGCATGGAATCAAAAATCTGTGTGAGAAAAGGTCAACATCTAAATCCACTAGAAAAGCGTCAACGTCCAGATCCGTAAATTTATCTATTCGTGGGGAAAAATCAATGTCTAGATCCGCAATAAAAATAAACGTATCAGACAATTTCAAATTGTCAGATACGAGAGACCTAGTCAGCATCCGTGCCCCAATTACCAAAAAAAATCAACCAAATACTAAATCAGCACCCCCAATTAGTGACCAGCCCTTTTATTTTTAGTCTAAAAAGAGCAGGAAAGTAAAGCCATTAGGCGACCAAAATGCCGATATTTAGCAAAATGATGTATTTTTTGTGAAAAAAATTGCAAAAACCAAATACATCAACTAATTTTACCCAAAATATGCGGAGGACGTAAGTATCCCACAATCAACAACTTACCAATCTAAATATTTATTTTCCCAGTAAGAACAACAACATATCCATGAACAACACAAACTTTACACTGTATTCCCATTGTAGGAATCCACTCCCTTGGATTCTGAATAGCAACAACAATCAACCGTACATATTGGACCACCCCACGCATTCTGGCAAAGGCAGAGGGGCTGTACCTATCGGGTTTGATTCCTTCCACTTCCCCCAAGATTTAGGAAAAGTTCATATACATTTTAATAAATAGTAATATTTATTTGCATCAATCTGAATCAATTAGTCGTAAACGTATGACGATTTGGCTTAATATTTGCTAAATTCAATTACATTTGCACCACCATAGACTAATCAACTGATAATTAAGGACTTTTACATTTTTATGTATAATATATTTTACCCAGTTACCGATCGAAGTATTACTTACCTGCATAGCACGGCAATGTATTCCTATTGCTGTAGAACTAATTTTTATTTAAAAAACTTTGCATTTTTAGCCATTTATAATACCATAAATCATCTAAATAGCTAAAAATTATTCTTTAAAGACATCTTTCACTCTATCCCATGTTAGTGAATACCAAAAACCGTAATATGCCGCACCCATTACATAATTTCAAAAATAAGGGTAAAATGAAGTATTTTACTGAATC
>CALDTJ010000228.1 GCA_937924145.1 uncultured Saprospiraceae bacterium | reverse complement strand
AAGCTGATGTTAAAAATCGTTGTGGGTTAATGGATTATTATGCAGACCATTTTGACGAATGTATTTCTTTTTTGAAGAGGATAAATTTTTTATAAGAAAACCCTTTAACTATTTACGACCCCTTTTTGAAAAAAGAGAGAAAAAAGTATCTTTGACAAAACATTGAGTTGAAACTACCTACCAACATATCAGAGTGTCATGAGATTATCCTTGCCCAAAAGGCGATGATAGATCAGTTATTGGAACTAGTTCCACAAGTAAAGGTGCTACAAACAAAAGTAGCAGAACTTGAAGGACGACTGAATCAAAATAGCTCTAATAGTCATCGACCACCCTCATCTGATGGATTGAAAAAGCCACCAGTTAAGCCTGCTTTCCCTCGAAAAAAAGGTAAGAAACAAGGTGGTCAATCTGGTCATAAAGGTAAAACGCTAGAATTAGTTGCTAATCCAGACCATATAATTCCACATGCTCCTTCAGTCTGTTCTTGTGGTCATGACCTATCCTTAGAAACTAAGGCAACTGTTGAAAAGCGGCAAGTATTTGACCTTCCTAATCCTAAATTAGAAGTTACCGAGCATGAGGTTCAATCTTGTACTTGTTCCAAATGTGGTCAATTAAACGTAGGTGCTTTTCCAATAGAAGTACCAGCGCGAGTCCAATATGGTTCAGGAGTAAGAACTTTGACGGTCTTGCTCTATAATGGAATGAATTTACCTTACGGAAAAATTCGACAGCTATTTACAGATTTATTTGGGTATGAATTAAATGAAAGTACTCAAATAAATACTCAAAAAAGATGTTTCACCAAATTAGAACCAATAGAATTACAAACTAGACAAGCTCTTTTAACTAGTTTAGTGAATCATTATGACGAAACGGGTTTGAGAGTAGCAGGTAAATTACATTGGTTGCATGCTTGCTCCAATGAAAGATTAACCTATCTGTTTGTTCATGCTAAACGAGGTAAAGATGCACTTAATAGTGAATATTCTGATATAGCTCGTTACACAGGATGTGCCGTTCATGACCGTTGGCGAAGTTACTTTCTCTATCAAAATTGCCAGCATTCGGATTGTGGTGCTCATTTATTAAGAGACTTACAAAGTCTAATTGATAAAGGAAGTAATTGGGCTGCACAAATGCATCAGCTACTAATGGAGGCTTATCAGAAAAGTAATTATGGAAAAGGTATTTGTTCCAATTTGAAAACGGTTCAAAAAAAATACGACCAAATTTGTAGAAAAGCCCAAAAGGAAGAACCTCCACCTGTACAACGTTTTCCCGGAAAAAGACCTTGGAGAACAAAAGGTCGAAACCTTTTAGAACATTTTGTCGATTTCAAACAAGCCGTCCTTGCGTTTGCTGAGTACGAACACATCCCTTTTACTAATAATTTAGCGGAAAGAGATGTCAGACCAGCAAAGACTAAGCAAAAAGTATCTGGTTCATTTAGAACTTTTACTGGCGCACAGCAATATGCTCGTATTCAAGCCTTTATTTCAACTGCTCGTAAGCAGCAACTCAATGTTTTCAAAGAACTCCTTGCCATTTTCAATGGCGACCCTATCTCTTTTTCTTTCTAGGGGTACTAAACTGTTACAAAAAAAGTAAATATATCCTTAAATATTAGTTAAACTAGATAGGAGTGAGTAAATTTTTTAACAATTGTAATATTCTTGTCAAGAAGATAAAATGCCAATATCGCCCCACCCTCGCAATACCTACCTAAGATACTGGTAATCAATTATTTAACAAAATAAAATCTTTTATTTTTCTAATAAAAATCATTTAATCGACAGATTCGTAATACTCTATAAATTGTTAAAATTTGAAATTATTCCATTTTCATACGTCCAATTTCTAGCCTACCTTTAGAAAAAATCAGTGTCTTTAAATTAGAAGGTTTTACTGATATTTTGGTTGATTCCATTTCTTATCAAAATATCTCAACACCATAAAATTATAATACCAGTAAAATGATTTATTAAACAGCGAGTAGCAAGCCAATAGGCGAAAGCTATTGGCTAAAATTCCGACGTTATGCTAAAAATGACCCGAATCGCAGTTTTGATGGCCTTTGCAATAATTTTGACAACGGGTATCTCTGCACAGCAAACTTCCACCTTTCACCGACAGCAAGGAGATTATATCTTCGGCATTAATGGCGGTGCAGCTTACCAACAAAGTGATGTCATGACCGATTGGAGAGGTCTTGGCTTTGGATTGACTTACGGCAAAAATCTAATTTATGCTCCTCATTCACCATTTAGTGTAGATGTGCGAGGTCGATTACAAGTGAACCGTACTTTCGGTACGGATATTCGACCGTCTTTAGGCATTGAAAGAAATACAGCTTTGAATGGTAGTCGGACTTTGGATTATACCGAAGAGGAGGCAGGTAATTTGGTTTATGCGAATCACAAAACGAATCAAGCAGAAGTTGGTTTAGAAGGTGTTTTGACTTTAAATGGTTTGCGAGAGGCAACTGGACTAGGCATCTCTTTTACAGGTGGCGTTGGATTGGATTGGTATAAAACAAAAATTGACCAAAGCAATAGTAGTGGTTTATATGACACCCAATATAGCGAAGTAGATGCAGGCGGTGCCAAACCATTTAATTTATCACAATTAAAGAGTTTCCGAGATGGGGAGTATGAGACTTTAGCGGATGATTTCGGTAGCGTAGGAAAATTTGGTATCATGCCTTCTTTAGGGGTAGAACTAGATTATGACTTGACGAATAATTTGGCATTGGGGGTTGGCCACAGAGTTACCTTTTCTGGAACAGATTTATTAGATGGACAACAGTGGACTAATTCAAATACTTTGACGGGAAATAATGACCTTTTACACTATACTTCTTTGGGGCTAAAATATAGATTCAATGCTAAGAATAGCCGTCAAAAAAAGCATAGACAACCAACTATTGAATTAATCGAACCTTACGGAAATGGTTTAGCGACTAGGAAGTCGGTTGTGCCGATTAAGGCAAATATTAGTCAGGTCAATAATCCATTTGATGTTTATCTGACCGTGAATGGTCGAGAACAAAAGTTTAACTATAGCAATGGGACATTAGCAGGTCAAGTTCGCTTACAGCCTGGGGAAAATAAAATTATGATTATAGCTAATAATGGAGCAGGAACTACTAAGAAATCGTTTTTCGTGACTTACGAGACGGACATTCCTACGAGTTCTGAAGTCATAGATTTTGGTAGCCCTGAAATTAACTTTCTTGATCCTACTTACGATAATGCAAAATTAGAGCAAGAGCGAGTCAAATTACGGGCTAAAATTCGTTTAGTTGATAACGCTAGAGCTATTGAATTGCTAGTAAACGGGCAGAAAGAACGATTTGATTTTGATAAAGGAATAGGCATTTTAGATGCAGTCGTTGATTTAAGAGCAGGTGAAAATACTATTGAAATAACAGCTAAAAATAGAAATGGGGAAAAACGAATGACGAGAACTATTTTTAGAGCATTGCCAATCCCTTTTCCAACTGCTCGATTCATTAGTCCTGGCTATAATAATGCAGAAGTAGATAATAGTTTTGCAACTGTGAAAATTAATTTAGAGCACGTTGAGCAGTCCGCTGATATTCAATTGTTTGTCAATGGAAATAATGCACCTAACTTCTTTTTTGATAAAAGAACAGGGCAGATAAAAGCTGATGTTCAATTGAGAGAAGGGCGTAATGAGATAGAAGTAGTCGTACGTAACAAGAGAGGTGAGGCTAGAGATCAGCGAACAATTGTCTATAAGCGACCCTATGTACCGACTGTGCGAAGACCTAGAGTGACCATTAATGCACCACAGTATAGTCAGTCAACGACTAGAGACGAGCTGGTGGTGATTCATGCTACGGTAGAAAATATTTTCAGAAAAGCAGATATTCGATTGACGAATAATGGCTTAGCGATTTATGACTTTGATTTTAATCCAAACAATGGGGTTTTAAGACATAATTTATATTTGCGAGAAGGGATTAATCAAGTAGTCATTGAGACACAAAACGAGGCAGGACGAGACGGTGCATCGGCGACGATTAATTTTGAAGTACCAATAATTTTACCGCCGCCACCGCCGCCAGTAGTTATTATTGCTCCAAGAGTAGACCTTTTTTCTCCAAGAAGAAATGATATTTTTGAGCAAGAAGAAATCGTTGTAAAAGCCAATCTTAGTGGAGTAGAAAATAAGCGAGATATTGAATTTAGAGTGAATAGAGATGATTGTTTGGATTTTAGATTTAATCCAAGAAATGGAGAGTTTAGAGCAAAGGTTCGATTAGTAGAAGGGGAAAATGTCATTGCTTTAAAAGTAGCGAATCGAGGTGGTGTAGATCGACAGAAAGTAACTGTTTTCAGAGCGCAAAGAAATGCACCAATTATTGATTTGAACAATCAAATCTCGACGACTGAAAAGCAACGAGTAAAAATCAAAGCGGTTATTGACTATGTAGAGGATAAGCGAGACATTGAATTATTTTTGAATAATCGACCAGTGCGAGATTTCAAATTTAGAGATCAAAGATTATCGGCAGAATTAAATCTGAAAGAAGGGGTTAATGATTTGGAAATCGTAGCGAGGAATAAGTATGGAAATGATAGTAAGCGGTGGACTATCGACTATTACAGACCACAAGCGCCAAGTCTTCGATTTGCAAATATTAGAGAGAATCAAACCTTTAGAGATCGAAATTATAAAATTGAAGGAACGGCTCAACATGTTGATCGCAGAGATTTAAAGCTTTTTGTCAATGGTGTTTTATCGAAGAGTTTGGATTTGGATGAGGAGACGTTTACAGCGCATATTATTCTTAGAGAAGGCAAAAATACAGTGGTGCTAAAAGCAAATACGGAGCATGGAGCAGACGAAGTAAAGTTGCGAGTCAATTACTTAAAGCCTAAGGTGCAAACTATTGATATTGCTCCCGAAGTAATTGCTGTACCGACGATTAATTTTGCGAGTTTTGATAAATCAAGAAGACAGACTCAAAAGGCGAGTTTTGATTTGCAAGCAACATTGAAAAATGTAAGTAGTGAAAAGGATTTGACTATTGAATTGAATGGCAAAACCTTCAATAAATTTGAATTTGATCGAAAAAGCGGCCAGTTATCAGCAATCATTCCCTTGAAAATGGGATTGAACCGTATTAAGGTCATTGCTAAAAATGAAGGTGGAGTTATTGAAGGAGAAACGACGATGACTCGAAGAACGGGTCGAGTAGTTGTTGGAAAAGGAGGGAAGACGGGTAAGCCTAAAGTAGTCAAAACTAGAACTAAGACTCGATTTTAACCACTTATTATAGTGTTATTAAATAATTGATTTAGAAGGCGATTCTCTCAGAGAGTCGCCTTCTTTTTGCATTTTAGTGTAATTTTGTCTAACTAACTCTGATAAATGTCAATGAATAAAATTTAGATGAAAAAAGTTAAGATCAGACAAGCAAAAAATGAAGATTTAGCAGCTTTAACCACGATTTATAATCAAGCAATTAAAGCCAGACAAACGGCTGATACTATTCCTGTGACAACTGATGATAGACAGCCTTGGTTTGATAGTCATCAGCAAGAAAGGTATCCACTTTTTGTAGCAGTAAATGAAAATACCATTCTAGGCTATGCAACGCTCAGTAAGTATCGAGGGGGAAGGGCGGCATTACGAAATATTGTAGAAGTGAGTTATTATATCCACCAAGACCATCAAAGGAAAGGGCTTGGAACTACTTTATTAAAATATGCTTTATTAGCTGCAAAGGAATTGAATTTTAAGCACGCATTTGCTTTATTGTTGGACACAAATTTGCCTAGTGTTTATTTATTGGAAAAATTTGATTTTGTAAAGTGGGGACATTTCCCGAACGTTGCAAAAATTGATGGAAAAATTTGTGGACAGTTTTACTACGGTAAGCACTTATAATAATTATGAAAAAAGTAATAGTCGCCTCGAAAAATCCAGTGAAAGTAAATGCTACCCGAAAGGCCTTCGAAAAAGTATTTCCAGAAGAAATTTTTGAGGTAATCGGGGTTCAAGTACCTTCTTTTGTGTCAGATCAACCGATGTCAGATGCTGAAACTTTGGAGGGAGCAGTCAATCGAGCAGAAAATGCAAAATTAGCTAATAAAACGGCTGACTTTTGGGTAGGTATCGAAGGTGGTATTGAGACGGATGGCATTGATATGGATTGCTTTGGTTGGATTGTTATTCTCACTCAAAAACGCTTTGGACAAGCTCGATCATGTACGTTTCCATTACCACCTTATATCGCTCAAGCAGTACATGCAGGAAAAGAACTAGGACACGTAAATGATGAGTTTTTTAAGATGCATAATTCTAAACAAGGCGGTGGGGCAGTTGGCAGTTTGACGGATAATCTAGTGACTCGAATGGATTTATATTTACAGCCTTTAATTTTAGCTTTGATTCCGTTTATGCAACCTCATTTGTATAATGATTTTGAGCAGCAGTAGATGAAAGGAGATAAGTCAAATTTTAGTAAATTTGACTTATCTTTATGGCTACACAAATCTAATTGCTCAACTATGAAAAACACCCTCCTCCTCTCTTTTATAATTTTTTTTCTAGCCTGTAACGATAGAACAATCGTTGAATTACCAATCGAAGAAAAGCCAGAATACATCTTTTTAGGACACATTTACAATAAGGAAAATAGGATTGATCCTCGCCTAGAATTGATTGATTACCAGACTTATAAAGGTGTTTGGTTAGGTGGAGATTTATGTTCTGAAACGACTAGGGAGCGAGCTACATTAGATTATTTAGATGATATTTTTGATTTAGCCAGTGAGGACACACATTGGGCAGTAGGCAATCATGATGTACGCAATGGAAACTTAGATTGGATCAAAGAAACAACAGGGCGGGATTTATTTTATACCACTACTAAAGATGATTTGACCATTGCTGTTTTGGATACGAATATGGGGCATGTAGTAGGCCGAGATGCTAGTTGCGAAGAAAGGTCTAAGCAGGCAGAAATACTACAAACTTTGGTCGATACTCTATCGACTTCTAGCCATCTAATTTTACTGACTCATTGGGTTGTTTGGGGGCAGGTTGATGCGACTATTCCATGTGATGAAATAGCCAATAATTGTATCAATGGTTTCCAGTTTTTATGTGGCGATGGTTCCTCTCGATTTCCACCATTTATTTACGACCAATTGATAGAATTAGAAAAAAGAGGAATAGAAGTAATTGTAATAAGTGGCGATGGTGGAATTTTCACTAAAAGCTTTGAGCACCAAACACCCGAAGGGATAGACTTTTTAATTTCGGGTATCTTTTCGACTTTAGATCGAGACAATCCTCCAACTTCCGTTGAGGTCAATTTGAATCCAGATAGTGTGTTGATTTTTAATCACAATGTAGTAGAACGGCAGTTGGATTGGGAATTTGTGCGGTTGGATGACTTGGTGCAATAAAAAACCTCCAAACTTTCGAAAAAGAATGGAGGTTTTGGAGTACGTATCTGACAATTCTAAATTCTACCGACACCCCATAAGTTCCAAATATGAATTCCGAAGAGAATTCAATACGAATAGCGGGGTTGTGTAGAAAGTCAAAATATGTAAAATATTCGAATATTTCACATATTTAAAATCATAATAATCAACGATAAATATTTTATTAAAAATAATAATTTATTGATAAAATCGACTTTTTACACAACCCCGAAATGAATAAATAGGGCGTTCGACAAGCCTGAAAGGCTTGAATAATAAGAATTTTAATGTTCAAGTCTTTCAGACTTGTAAGGAAGTGCTTAAAATATCACGTCCCCCAATTTTATTGGGGGCTATTCATCTTCAATCCTTTCAGGATTTGATGATTAAAAGATATGGGGTGTCGATAGAATTTGAAAGTATCAGATAGGTGCGAAAAAATGAAATGTACCCTCTAATCTTATACTCTATTCACTTGGCAATTGTAACAGCCTGGCCCTGCATTGTGAATTTGTATATAGCTGACTGATTTATTTTGTAAAATTTCTTTGAGTATTTTTTCCAAATTTTTTCCTTCCATTGTTCTAGCATCTATCATCATTGCTTTGTGGTCATAGATTCTAAGAGAAAGCAGCCGATGATCCAACATCTTTGGAATTTCATTAATTTTCAAGATAGCATTTTGTACATTTTTTCTAACGAAAATAGGGCCCGTAGCTTTATAAGGTGAATCAACATCATGATGATTGTAAGGAATTAGTAGCACCTCTTCTCCGATTTTTGCATCTTCTAAACTAACTCGACATGGATACCCTGGAAATTCGTCAACGATCATTTTGACCATTCCCCGTTGAGAAAGTGCTGCGGTATCTAATTTAAATAAATGTTGGAAGGAAGAATAGTGAAGTGGTTGGATGATAAAATTAGTATTCATTGTAAAAATTTAAATGATTAATGAATACAAAAATGTCAATAAAATGGAAAGTTAGAAACCCGATTCTTGCTATCTTTTTTTCTTTTGGAAAGTAGCTTTAAGTTGGTTCAATTGGTTCAGAAATAGTAAGCCTAAATTCAACATTAATAAGCCAAAAATCATCACGCCCCACTGACTCATCGTAGGAATGTCTTGTTTTTGAACCAATAGAGGAATATTTCTTTTTAGAAAGCAAATTTCACCACCTTCTTGACCGACAAACACTTCTAAATTGCCATCATTGTCAATATCAATCAAGGCAGGACTAGAGAATTCATCGTCAGTAGTTAAGATAGGTAGGATGTTATCGAAAGGATTGCAATCACCATATAAACCGACAAATTTAGGGCTAGTAGCCGTACCATCATTTCTAAAATAATAGAGCGTTCCTGCCTTGTTACCAATGATTGCATCGAGGTCACCATCATTGTCAATGTCTCCAAATTCAGGTGAAAATTTTCCGTCTAGATCAACTCCAAAAAATGGATTGGTTTGATCGGTAAACTGTACAAAATTAGGCGTGTTGGCATTCCCGTCATTTCTAAAAAAGAGAATTTGACCAGCTTTATTACCAATAAAAGCATCTAAATCGCCATCTTGGTCTATATCTGCAAAAGTCGGACTAGATTGATCGCCTGCGTCAAATCCATTAAAAGGATTGCCTGAGCCTGTGATTTGTTGGAAATTAGGGTTGGTAGTGGTGCCAGTATTGCTAAAGAAACTGATATTTCCATCTTCATCTCCAACAAAAGCATCCAAAATATTATCCCCATCTATATCCACAAAATCTATGGAAGAAACATCGCCTAAATCTACACCTTCAAATGGATTGGCATTGCCAGAAATAGGAGCAAAATTTGGGCTATTGCTCGTTCCATTATTTATGAAAAAATTAATCGTACCATCATCTGCACCTACGAATAAGTCTTGGTCACCGTCTCCATCAATATCTACAAAAGCAGGATCTGCTGTTTCGCCTACATCGAATCCATCTGTAGGGTTATCTGTGCCGTCTAATTTTTCGTAATTTAAGTTATCACAAACAATATCAGGGTCATTTTCAAAATAATTGATTACTCCATCTTGACTACCAATGAAAACATCCATATTTCCATCTCCATTGATGTCTATAAAACATGGATTAGGAATCAGTGCAATATTTCGACCTACATCGACGCCTGAAAATGGATTGCCTGTACCAGAAACTAATTGATAGACAGGATTATTTTGATCCCCTACATTTCGATAGTATTGGATCATCCCCAATTGTGACCCGATAAAAGCATCGAAATCCCCATCTTGATCTTGATCTACAAAAGTTATCAGCGGATTTGCACCTACAGGAGCTGTATCAAGAGGGTTATTGGCTCCAGTTATCTGCGTAAAAGTTCCCCCATTATTGCGGAAAAATGTTATTTGTCCGCCAGTACTATTATTGCTAGGAATGAAAGCATCTAAGTCGCCATCACCATCAATGTCCACAAAATTAGGGGCAGAAACAGTGCCTACGTCTATGCCATTAAATGGATTGGTCGCACCAATTTGCTCATTGAAAATTGGATTTGTTATCGTCCCATCGTTCCGATAAAAATCAATAGTTCCACTATTATTCCCAATAAAAGCATCCAAGTCCATATCCCCGTCAATATCTACCAAAAACGGAGTAGCATTACTGCCTACATCAATGCCATCGAATGGATTCGCTCCACCAGAAATGGCGACGAAATTAGGCATGGTAGCACTTCCAATGTTTTGAAAAAAGAAGATTTCGCCTCTACCATTACCAATAATTGCATCTTGTAGATTATCTCCATTTAAATCTCCAAAGACAGGATAAGAATTATCGCCTACATCTACAAATCCTAAGGAATTCGAGCAAGGTGGTTGCACATAAGTTTGTGCATTGGTTACCGTTGCCGCCATTAAATTAGCGAGCAAAGCCATACCAAGCGCCACTTTTTTAGTAGCAAATTCCAAGTTTTTAAGTCGATGTAAATATTTTTTCAATCTGCCAAGAAATTGGCGTTGGCGAGTCCTAGATAGTTCCTGAAAACGACCAGCAGCTAACGATTTTTGCAACCGCAGGAGGAGCTTTTGGTATTGCTCCCATGTCCTTTGAAAAAGGAAAGATTTAGAGGTGTTCGTAGGTCGTTTCATGGAATAATTATAATCGAATTGCGAAGTTAGGGGAATTCGGTGGGAATGTCCATTTTTTCTGCTACTTTCGTTTATTATATTACCACATAGTCACATAGTAAAAGCACATAGTTCACATAGTTTTCTAAGCTAGACGTTGACCGAGCGGTAGCATTTTTGCTAAGCTAGATTTAGACCTAGCGGTAGCATTCTTCTTAGTTAGATGTTGACTTACAATAATACAAAAACGACTATATCTAGCCCCTAACATAAAGCACTATTTGGTCAACATCTAGCTATGAAAAAATGCTACGCTCGAAACTGTCTAAACTACCGCTCGGTCAACATCTAATAAAGAAACTATGTGAACTATGTGTATTTTACTATGTGTCTATGTGGTAATCAACGTCTAGTTTTGAACGGAACGATGTAGTAAAACAAATCCAGCAAAGCATGAAAAAGTACACTATTATATTTTTAATATTCTGTATATCAAATATTTACGCCCAAGAGAACCACGAAAATCACCAAATATTTGGCGTCAATAAACTAACTCCACACGCAGAAACTTTCCCTTTCGCCAACGAGTCTGCCGCCATAAATGGAGCAAAGACCCATTCGAAATGGTATCAATCCCTTAATGGCTTATGGAAATTTAATTGGGTGAAAAAGCCATCGGATAAACCGAAAGATTTTCACTTAGCCAATTATGATGATAGTGCATGGGCGACGTTTCCAGTTCCAGCCAATTGGGAAGTGAGGGGATACGATTATCCGATTTATTTGGATGAAAAATATCCGTTTACAACGACTTGGCCGAATGTGTCCAAAGCTTACAATCCAGTTGGGTCTTATCGACGAGCATTTGAAGTGTCAAAGGAGTGGTTAGATCGTGAGGTAATTCTATATTTCGGTGCTGTAAAATCTGCATTATATGTATGGGTGAATGGGGAGAAAGTGGGGTATTCACAAGGTTCAAAAACACCAGCCGAGTTTAATATTTCTAAATATTTGAAAGCAGGAAAAAATACAATTGCGCTACAAATTTATCGGTGGAGTGATGCTAGTTATATCGAAAGTCAAGATATGTTGCGCCTTTCAGGTATCGAGCGAGAAGTGTATTTATATGCCCAACCAAAAGTACATATTCAAGATTTTTTTGTAAAAAGTGGTTTGAGTTCTAATTATAAAAATGGGCAGTTTAAAGTCGATATTTCGATAAAAAATAATAGCGACAAAAAGAAGGCAAAACTGAAAGTTGAATGTCAATTATTAGATATTGAAAATGGGTACGAAGTTGTCTATCAGTCAGTTGTGAAATATAAGTTAAAAAGGAATCTAGAAGGGAAGGTATCTTTTGAAACACAAATTCCTAACGTAAAAAAGTGGTCAGCTGAAACGCCGCATTTATACCAATTGGTACTAAAATTGACGGATAATAAAACGAAGGAAGTCCTAGAAGTCATCAGTGATAAAATTGGTTTTAGAACTATAGAAATAAAAGAAAGTCAACTATTAGTGAATGGTCAACCGATTTATATCCGAGGAGTAGATCGGCACGAAACGCACCCACATACAGGGCACGTCATCACCAAAGAGCTGATGTTGAAAGATATCGAATTGATGAAACAGCACAACATCAATGCGGTGCGGAGTAGTCACTATCCCAATCATCCCGATTGGTACGACCTCTGTGACGAATATGGCTTGTATGTGATAGATGAGGCGAACATTGAAAGTCACCCTTTAGCCAATTCTGAAGATACGCAGATTGGCAATGAAATGTCTTGGCTACCAGCCCATTTGGATCGGACCCAACGGATGTTTCATCGAGATAAAAATCATTCGTCGATTATTATTTGGTCCTTAGGAAATGAGGCGGGACATGGGGAGGTTTTTAGGCAAACTTATCAATATTTAAAACGATCAGATACTAGCCGCCC
>CALDTJ010000227.1 GCA_937924145.1 uncultured Saprospiraceae bacterium | reverse complement strand
TTAGTAATGTGAAATCTACTTCAAAACCAGTTAGCCATGCATTGTTTGATAGCTTATTACAAAAGCATGTTACTGAGGAAGGTGCCGTTAATTATGAAGGATTTATTCAAGACAGCACTCAACTTAATGAGTATTTAACCTTATTAAAAAACAATCATCCCAATAAAAAAAATTGGTCTAAAGATGAGCAACTAGCTTATTGGATTAATGCATATAATGCTTTTACCGTCAAATTGATTGTGGATCATTATCCAGTTAAAAGTATCAAAGATATTAAAAGTGGAATCGGGTTTGTCAATAGTGTTTGGGATATAAAATTCTTCAAAATTGAGGGACAAGAGTATGATTTGAATAATATCGAACATAGTATTATTCGAAAACAATGGAATGAACCGCGCATCCATTTTGCGGTTAATTGTGCCTCTTATTCCTGTCCTAGATTAAGGAATGAGGCTTATACTGCCGAAAAATTAGAGCAGCAATTAGACGATCAAGCTCGTCTTTTTTTTAATGATAAAAGAAAAAATAATATTATTAGCGAGAATAAGATAGTCTTATCTAGTTTGCTAAAATGGTATAGTACAGACTTTACGGATAAAGGTATTATTAGTAGAATTTTTGGAGGAAAGGGGAGAGATAAGAATTTGATAAAATTTGTTAATTCTTATGTGGATACAGAGATTAGCCCAGATGCAACGGTAGAGTTTATGGACTATAGTTGGAAATTGAATACTGCAGCCAATTATTAGCGTCTGCTCTAATTTTTTTCGAATGCAAGTCCTTCCAGCACTCGAGTGCTGGAAGGACTAAGACTAAATCATTTCAACTTAAATCTCGCTTTCTACTTCCTTTATTCGATTAGCATAAACGGCAGTTTTAAGAATATGCTCATAATATGCCTCGTATTTAGGAAGGATATTTTTGATGTCAAATCGCTTTGCTTGTGCTAAAGCATTTTTTCTGAATTGTTGTAAGACTTCATCATCTTTTAAAATACTAATAGCATATTCTGCCATAGTATCTACATCACCCACATCACTTAAATACCCCGTCTCACCGTGAATATTTACCTCTGGTAAACCACCAACATTCGAAGAAATCACTGGCACTTCACAAGCCATCGCCTCTAGTGCTGCCAATCCAAAACTTTCGTTGGCAGAAGGAATGATAAACAGATCAGAAATATTTAATAACTCTTCTACGGCATCTTGTTTTCCAAGAAAACGAATTTCGTGACAAAGCCCAATTTCTCTACACAGTTCTTCTAGATTCTGTCGTTCAGGACCATCACCAATTAATAATAATTTACTTGGAATTTCTTGATATACTCGTTTGAAAACATGAATTACATCTTCTACTCGCTTAACCTTTCTAAAATTGGAAACGTGCGTTAGTATGCGTTCACCATTTGGAGCGATTAATTTTTTGAAGTGATCCTTATCTACTTTCTTAAAACGATCAAAGTCAATGAAATTATAGATAACTTCAATCTCTTTTTCAATCTTAAAATGATCCTGAGTTTGCTTACTCAAATATTGAGAAACGGCTGTGACACCATCTGACTTATTGATAGAAAAAGCTACAACTGGCGCAAATGTTCGGTGCTTGCCGACTAATGTAATATCAGTTCCATGCAAGGTCGTTATTACAGGAACGTATCGCCCTTCTGTTAGTAAAATTTTCTTTGCCATATACGCAACAGCTGCGTGAGGAATAGCATAGTGAACATGCAATAAATCTAAATTCTCATATTTGACTACATCAACCATTTTACTAGCTAAAGCAGTATCGTAAGGTGGATACTCAAATAGTGGATAATCCGCTTCTGCAACTTCGTGGAAAAATACATTTTCGTGGAAAGGAGATAATCTGACTGGACGCTTATAAGTAATAAAGTGAACTTGATGTCCTCTTCTTGCCAATCCTAAGCCAACTTCTGTAGCCACAACGCCACTTCCGCCATAAGTTGGATAACAAACAATTCCTATTTTCATGGATTTAAATGATTGGTTTTAAGTCCTCAAAACTTAGAAAGTATATCAAGTATGTTTTGAGATGAAAATTATTAATAGTAATAACCTATTTTTTGCTAAAAATGTTTGGTAAGTGTCATATTTAACTAATAACTATTTTGGTAAGCCATTCACTGATAATAAATGCCCCATTTTTTCCTGCTTGGTTTTCAAATAACCATAATTCTCTTTTTTTGCAGGAATATGCAAAGGAACTCTTTTTCTAATTTGAAGTTCAGAGGTCTTTATAGACTTAATTTTTAAAGGATTATTAGTTAACAAGTCAATTGTTGAAATCCCTAAATCTTTTAAAATAGCTATTGCATCATCATATTGACGGGCGTCTACTTCTAAGCCCAAATGTGTATTTGCATCAATCGTATTTAATCCTTTATCCTGTAGTTGGTAAGCTTTTAGTTTATTGATAATACCGATACCTCTTCCTTCTTGCCTAAGATAGACCACAACTCCTCCTTGCTTAGCAGCCAGTTCTAGAGATCGTTCTAGTTGCTCCCCACAATCGCATCTTTTGGAACCAAATAAATCACCAGTAACACATTCTGAATGAATTCGAACTAAGACTGGTTTTGTAGCATCCATTTGTTCACTTACGAGTGCAAAATGGGGCATTTTCTCAGACCTACGTTTAGCGTAAGCTATCATCTTAAAATGCCCATGTGGCATAGGCATTGCCGCCTCTGATTGTCTTTTCATTATTCTTTTAAATCAATTTTTAGCAGATAGGAATGGTATTTATTTTCCTATATCAATGCATATAAATGGTTTGCAAAGATACGTTTAAAACATCCGCAGAAGAGAAAGGGTTTAAAAAAAATGACTATTCCCGACAAAAGGTAGGAGTCTTTTTAGAAAAAACTGACAGCCATTAGCAAAAACGCGATTGTCGCACCCAAAAAGTAGCGAATATAGCCCATTTCGGATAAATTTGTAAGCAGTAAGTAAGTGCTCAATGTGCCCCCCGTATAATCCCCCCTGTTGAGCACTTACCTCTACAATGAGCAACGAAAGAAAACAGAAAGTACCTATTGTACTTTTTGAAATTTAAAGTCACTTTGCAAAATGAACACCGTTTATCAATTTATGGTAGATTTTACCATGCCCGTAAACCTTAGTCTTGAATTCAAAGACTTGATCCCTTATCAAAAAATGGTTGTAGAACGTCTTTTTGATGAAGGTAAATTGAGTACCTACGCTCAATCTTTTGAAACTTCAAAGTTGTGGGCTATTTTTAATGCTGGTTCTGAGATGGAAGTTATGAATATGTTGGCAGATTTGCCTTTGACTTCTTTTATGAAAGTAGATATTAATATGCTGTCAGGTTTTAGTACAGCTGAAAACTATTTACCTCAATTTTCTTTGAACTAGACAGCGATGCATCATTGGTCATTTGTTTCTAAGTGCCATTATTACAAATGACCAATGATTCTTCTTATCGCTTGATAACTTGATAGCGTTCAATTTCTTTCCTGTTTGCTTTTATCACTAATACATATCTTCCGTTAGGTAGTTCTCCTAAGTCCAATGATTTTAGATAATTTTTAGGTGCTTGATTGCTCAAGTAATTACTAAATACTTCTCTCCGATTTACATCAAAAATCTGATATCGTACATTAGACGCTTTAGCTAGATTATATTTTATCTGCAAACGATCTTGTTTGTCCGTCAATAGTTTTTTGACTGCTGGAATAACGGTATTGCCAAAATTTAACTTTGGGATAGGTGGATGATACAAACCTACCTTTCCTACCTCGTTGATATACTTAATTCTGTAGCGGATATATTTGCCTTGAGCGGTAACACCTGAACCACTATCTATAAATTTATAGCTTTGGTCGCTAATCTTGTTGCTTGACTGTCCGCCCATTTTTCCTACTGTAACATATTTCCCTTTTCCTAAAGAGCGTTGGACTTCAAAGCTGCTATTGGGCTTTTCATTTTTGACCTTCCACGTGACCAGAATATCTCGGTCTTTAGGTCCAGCCTTAAAATCAGTAATGACCATAGGCCTCACTTTTCCACCTCTACCAGCCAATTGATCTTTTACATTATTGGCAAAAGCAGCTGGAGCGACTAATGATTTATTTTCGATAGTGATAACAGGCCCTGTAATTGGTTCCCAAATTTTTAAACCTAAAGGTGGAATGAACACATTAAAAGGATCGACTGAACCGATGGCATCTGCACCATCCGTTTGAACAGTTCTTATCTCAATTTTTTCACGGTCTACAAAAATCCATTTGAACTGATTAAAACTACCGCTTGCTCGGGTCCAAGGTTTGGAATCGTTGTTATTCCTTAATGGTGCTCCCCAGCACCCTTCTCCTACATAAACGGTCCCGAATTGATCGTCTCTAATGAAGCCGTCAAAACTACCTGCAGCTCTTGAGGGTTTAATAGGGTAGGTGGTTTTTACCACGTGAGCATCTGATTCGACGGCCAATTGAACTTGGTACTTATAGAAAAGTGTTGCCCAATTTAAGAGCATTTCATTTTTTTCTGGTTTTCCTCTGGTGTGTGGACGGATCGGATGGTGATATTGAGCCATTTTCCACTGAATAAAATCATTTTTTTGTAAGTCTTTAGCCAACCATTCTTTCTGTTTCCCACCTGATGGAATCAAAGAATTAAGTGTATATATCCGCAACATATCTGATCCAAAAGTATGTGCATAAAACAAATCTCTAGTTTGCACATCGAATAGGTCTATTAATGTTTTATTGGAATATTCGTGGTTACCTCTAGTTACAATGATTGGTGTTAATCGACGATCGTCACTAATTGTATGTTGCCAATCATCAAACCAATTTAGCCATTGATCAGCTACGTCTGATGAAGTCATATCTCCTCCAAACATTACAAAATGGGGGCGTAACTTACCGACCATCTTATTAGCACTAATTCGTGCGTTTCTATGATTACGAGAATCACCGCCTGCAATTATTGATAAACGACTATATGGAGAGGAAGGAGCAGTCTGGAAAGAAAATACTTGGGAACTACCTTGACTATCTTTTATTTTGAAATAATAGGTGGTTTCAGGGCTTAAATTTTTCAAACGAACAAAATGATTATTCATCCCTTTGATTACAATCACTCTATCAGGCGCCTGTGATTTGGCATAAGCCTCCATGTTGCCACCTTTATTTTTCGTGGTGTAAAATAAAATTGGATTACTGCCTGCCGTTTGATCCCATCCAATTACCATAGTGGTGGTTGGATCTTCTCGCCACATGCAGCGCAGGCGTTCAACTTTTCCAAAAATAGAATGATGGAAGAAGAAAGAAAAAAGTACTAAAATGAATATTCGATCAATTGTCTTTATTCGCATGTGCAGTTCTTAGTGTTGTGTTGTGTTACGAGGAGATTGTTTATTTAAAGCCAAAATTGATGCCATTCGCCTTTTCTACAGCGAAAATATTACAATTATTACTAAAGTAAAAATATACTAGATTAATAGAACATATTAGAAGTATCTTAAATGTCAATAAGTCCTGTTTAGTTAGGAACACTTCTATTAAGTCATTTTTTCTTAACAATGCATCTTTGTTCGTTTTTAATACGTACTTTTTAGGGTAAAATATTGTAAATTTGTTGCTTATTTTTTTAAATACCTTGAAAAGGGTAGGCATGTTTAACTATTAACAAAAAATATTAACACAATGGCAAAAGATAGTGTGATTTCGGGTTTAATTCAAAAAGAATTAGAACGCCAACGACACGGGATAGAATTGATTGCATCAGAAAACTTTACTAGTCAAGCGGTAATGGATGCGATGGGCACTTGTTTGACGAATAAGTATGCAGAAGGCTACCCTGGAAAACGCTATTATGGCGGTTGTGAGGTGGTAGATGAAATTGAGCAAATTGCCATTGATAGATTAAAAGAATTATTTGGCGCAGAATACGCTAATGTGCAACCGCACTCTGGGGCACAGGCAAATGCAGCAGTATTTTTAGCATTGCTACAACCAGGAGATACGGTTTTAGGATTTGATTTGGCACATGGTGGGCACTTATCTCATGGTTCTCCTGTGAATTTTTCAGGAAAAGTGTATCGTCCAACTTTCTATGGAGTTGAGCGAGAAACAGGGATAATTGATATGGACAAAGTTGAATCAAAAGCGATTCAAGAAAAACCAAAGTTGATTATTTGTGGGGCCTCTGCTTATTCGAGAGATTGGGATTATAAGCGATTCAGAACTATTGCGGATAATGTAGGTGCATTGCTTTTGGCAGATATTGCACACCCTGCTGGTCTAATTGCTAGTGGTCATTTGAATGATCCAATGGAGCACTGTCATATCGTTACTTCTACTACACATAAGACCTTGAGAGGACCAAGAGGTGGTTTGATTATGTTGGGTAAAAACTTTGAAAATCCTTGGGGGAGAAAGACTAAGAAAGGAAATATAATCAAGATGTCTGCTATTATGAATAGTGCGGTTTTCCCAGGTATGCAAGGTGGGCCTTTAGAGCATGTTATCGCAGCAAAAGCGATTGCTTTTGGTGAGGCATTACAACCATCTTTCAAAGCTTATGGAGAACAAGTGATTAAGAATGCACAAGCAATGGCGAAGGCTTTTGTAAGTAAAGGTTACAACTTGATCTCTGGCGGAACAGATAACCACTTAATGCTTTTAGATTTAACTAATAAAGGCGTAACTGGAAAATTGGCTGAAAATGCTTTAGTGAAAGCGGATATTACCGTGAATAAAAACATGGTTCCTTTTGATACAAAATCTCCTTTTGTTACTTCTGGAATTCGAGTTGGTACGGCTGCTATTACAACTAGAGGATTTGATGAGCAAGATTGTGTAAGAGTAGTAGATTGGATTGATGCCGTATTGTCTGATGCAGAAAATGAAGGATTGATCCTTGATACTAGAAATCAAGTAAATACTTTTATGCAAAATTTCCCAATGTACCAAGCAGAAAGTGATTTTGTTAGACTAGATAGTTTGAATACAGCGAATGTTTAATTCGATATTTGAATAATGTAAAAAATCCCGATTAGTTGTTTTATAGCAATTACTCGGGATTTTTTATTTCAAGATGGTAGAAAATAAAAAGTAAAACAGCTAGGTTATATTTTTTCTACGCTCTGGAGCAACTCAATTGATTTTTTAACGAATAGAATAGGCGTACTATTTTTTGAAAAATATTACTTTGGTTTAAGCGTTAAGTAATTGAATAGATAATTGATCACAGAAAAATTGATTTTAATTAGTAATACAGCAATGAAAAATATAATCCTTACTACTTTATTTTTATTAGTTGGCCTAGCTGCTTTTGCGCAGGAATTGAATGTAACGGTGAGAGTGAATTCGCAAAAAGCGCAAGGAGACCCTCAGATTTTTAAAAGTTTGGAATCGACTGTTCAGGAATTTATGAATAATCAAAAATGGACAGAAGATGAATTTGAATTGGGCGAAAGAATCGATGTTAACTTACAGTTGACGATTACCCAAGAATTATCGGCTTCTTCTTTTGCTGCCGAATTACAGATTCAAGCAATTCGACCAGTTTTCAATTCGGATTATCAAACACCCATTTTAACACATCTTGATAAAGCGGTTACTTTTACGTTCGAGGCTTATCAACCTATACAGTATCAAGAAAATGCCTTTACGGATAATCTATCGCATATTCTTGCTTTTTATGCCAACGTTATTTTAGGTTTAGACTATGATTCGTTTTCTCCTTATGGTGGTGAAAAATACTTTCAAATAGCACAAAGTATTATCAATATTTTTCCTGCTAATCAATCAAGCTCCGCTGGATGGACTGCGCAAGGGGCTAAACAAAGTCGTTATTGGTTGATGGAAAGCATGCTAAATCCTAGTGTTCGACCATATAGAGAGGCTATGTACACTTATCACCGCCAAGGTTTGGATATTATGCATGATGATTTGGAAACGGGGAAGGCTGTTTTAATGCAAGTTTTAGAGACTGTTGGGCAAGTAAATAATAAGTATTTAAATGCGATGGTTTTGAGAATGTTTGCCAATGCCAAAGCAGGTGAAATTATAGAAATATTTAAGGTTGCTCCTCGGCAATTAAAAACGAGAGTTTACGCTATTATGTCAAAAATTGACCCTGCCAATGCCTCAAAATACCGAGCTATTGGAATTTAGACGAGTTGTACGAGTTGTACGAGTTGCGGGTTACGAGTTGCGGGTTAAACTCGCAACCCGCAACCCGCAACCCGTTTACCCTTTCGCTAACTGGCCAGTTCCATTACATTTCTTACAAAAATTCTTCTCTCTCGTTCCCAGCCAATACCCTTTTCCTTCGCAATAATCGCATTGCTTTAGCTTACTCATCTTTCTAGCTAGATATTTTCCAACTTTTATACCTCCATAAATAATTCCAGCTAAGATAGCTAGTCGTATTAAAATGAACATATCCTAATGTTTTATTTTGTAGTACCAAGCTCCTGCTTGGTAGTTTCTAAAAGATTTTATACCAAGCAGGAGCTTGGTGCTACTGTACTTCAGCCCACCGATAACAATCCTTTGTATGGTCATTAACCATGCCAACCCCTTGCATATAAGCATAACAAATAGTGGAGCCGACAAAAGAGAAACCTCGCTTTTTCAATGCTTTACTCATAGCGTCACTTTCTGCCGTCTTTGCAGGAACGCTTTCTCTATCTATAAAGTTATTAGTAATTGGTCGCCCATCGACGAACTGCCAAATAAATTGGTCGAAACTACCAAACTCTTCCTGTATTTTTAGAAAACCATGAGCATTTTTGACCACAGATTTAATCTTTAACTTGTGTCGAATAATTGCTGGATTAAGTACTAATTCGGCGAGTTTTTGCTCATCATAACGAACAATTTTTTTTGCATCGAAATTATCAAAAGCATTTCTATAACCTTCTCGCTTTTTTAAGACGGTTAGCCAATTTAGACCAGCCTGTGCGCCTTCTAAAATCAGCATTTCAAATAAATGTCGATCGTCATGAACAGGGACGCCCCATTCTTCATCGTGGTAATTTATAAATTCTCCGTAGGATAAACACCAAGAACAGCGGGTTTTGTTAGGCATGTGAAATGATTTTGTGTAGTTAGTTTTAGCGAATTCATTCGACCTGTTAGAAAATTAAATTAAGATTCATCTATAACTTACTTTGTTAGAGTAATAGGTTGTACGGATTTAACGGATTAAGCGGATTTTAAAAAGGATTTCTAAAATCACGTATAGAAATCTGTATACAATCCGCTTAATCCGCCCGATCCGTACAACCTATTTTACGTAATTTGTAAGCTAGCGAAATTCAGAAATCCTTAAAGTTTTCAATCGAAATTTAATGCAAAATAGTCAATCAATACCATTAATTCATTTGCTTTTACTAAATTTGGACAAATAACTTCTAATCTATAATGCTTATTTCTACCACAAAACGAATTCCTAAGTGGATACTTATTGGAAGTATCTTATGCAGTTCACTGTTCGTTTTAAATCAATGCTCTTTAAATAACTCACCTAAAATAGATTTTAATACTCAAGTCAAACCCATTCTAAATAAGCATTGTATTCATTGTCATGGAGGTGTCAAGCAAAGCGGTGGATTGAGTATGATGACCAGAGAAAAATTACTGACTCCAACGGATGACGGTAAACCTGCCATTATTCCTGGAAGTCCTAGTAGTAGTGAGTTTATTAGAAGATTGACCGCTGAGGATGAAGAAGAAAGAATGCCTTTTGAAGAATCTTCTTTAGCAAAAAAAGAAATTGATATACTAACTCAATGGGTAAAAGAAGGGGCTGAATGGGGTTTGCATTGGGCTTATCAACCTGTTGAAAAAGTTGATATTCCAACCGTTACAGAAACAGCATTAGGGGTAGTAGATAATGACTCAAAACAAGTCTGGGGGAATAATGATATTGATCGTTTCATTTTTAAAAAATTAAAAGAAAACGAGCTGACACCAAGTAAAATGGCTGATAAAAGAGCGATTTTAAGACGAGTCAGTTTAGACTTAATTGGTTTGCCTGCACCAAAAGAGATTGCCAATCAATTTCTTACTTCTAATCAATCCGATGCTTATGAAAAATTGATAGACCAACTTTTAGCACTACCTGCTTATGGAGAAAAATGGGCAAGTATGTGGTTGGATTTGGCTCGTTATGCAGATACAAAAGGATTTGAAAGAGATGCTGGAAGAGATATTTATGCGTATCGAGATTACGTTATTAAAGCTTTTAATCAAGACTTACCCTACGATCAATTTATCACCGAACAATTGGCAGGAGACTTGCTACCAAACCCGACGGATGCTCAATATATAGCCACTGGATTTCATCGAAATACAACGACCAATGATGAGGGTGGAACGAATAATGAAGAATATAGAGTAGCAGCAGTAGTAGATCGCGTGAATACAACAGGAACGGCTATTTTGGGGACTACATTCGCTTGTATTCAATGTCATGGGCATCCTTATGATCCGTTTGAGCATGCTGAATATTATCAAATGATGACCTTTTTTAATAATACCCGTGATGAAGATACGCACAAAGATTATCCATTATTGAGAATGTATCGACCTACGGATAGTTTGAAGTTAATCGAATTGACCAATTGGGTGAAAAATGTGGAAAGCGAAGAACGAGCGAATGAAATAAAACATTTCTTAAAAACTTGGCAACCAACTATCAATTCTATTGATACGGATAGTTTAGTCAATGCTGCTTTGTATGACACCAAGTATTTGGGCTTTCGCCAAAATGGACAAGCGATTATTAGAAACGTTACTTTGACAGGGAAAACTAAATTAATCATCAAAGTTTTAAATGTTAGAAAAGGAGGACAATTTTCAATCCGTATTAATGGATTTAATGGATCTGAAATTGCTAAATATCAATTTTTTAAAAATAAATTAGACCAACCCTTTTTAGAAATTCCTTTAACTAAAACAGTAGGAAAGCACGATCTTTATTTGCAGTATAAAAACCCATTACAGCAGAATCCCAATGCAATGGATTTTCGAATGGACTGGTTTTATTTTACTAAAGACTTTCCCGGTGAAAATGATGATGAAAATGCATCTTACCAAAAACAGTATTGGGAATTAATGCAAACCAACCCTTCGACTACTTTAATTACTTTAGAAAATCCAGCAGAACGAAGTCGAACTACTGCTGTTTTTGATAGAGGTAATTGGCAAACACTCAAAGAGGAAGTGGCGCCAATGACGCCTAAAGTTCTAAACCCTTTTCCTGAAAATGCTCCTAAAAGTAGATTAGGTCTAGCCCAATGGATAACTGATAAAAAAAATCCGCTTACTGCTCGTACTATGGTTAATCGGCTGTGGGAACAATTATTTGGACAAGGTTTAGTGAAGACAGTTGAAGATCTCGGTACACAAGGAGATGCCCCAACACATCCTAAGCTTTTAGATTGGTTAGCTTATCAATACATGAATGATTTTGGTTGGAGTACTAAGCGATTGTTAAAAGAAATGGTACTATCCGCTACTTATCAACAGGCTACAAATGTCAGCGAAGAATTATTACTCAAAGATCCCTATAATGAACTGTACAGTCGAGGTGCAAGAGTACGATTGAGTGCAGAACAAATCAGAGATCAAGCGCTGGCTATTAGCGGTCTATTAAGTCCCAAAATGTACGGCCCACCTGTGATGCCACATCAGCCAGAAGGTGTTTGGAGTACGCCCTACAATAATAGTAGCTGGCAACTGAGTGAAGGATCAGATAAATACCGCCGAGCAATTTATACGTATATGAAAAGATCAGCTCCTTATCCGATTATGGAAACTTTTGATGTTGCGACAAGAGACGTTTGTTCTGCTCGGCGAATCCGAACGAATACACCTTTGCAAGCTTTGGTAACTTTAAACGATGAGGGATATATGGAGGCTGCCAAGCATTTTGCAGAGCGCATAAAAGCAGAATTAGCAGGTGATTCTAAAGCTCAAATTCAATATGGTTATGCCTTAGCTTTGGGTAGAGAGATAGATGAACGTAGATTAACTGTTTTCGAGCAACTTTACCAAACTTCATTAGTGGATTTTCAAAAAGATGCTGATGCTGCTAAAAACATTACAGAAGGCTTAATTATTAAAGAAGATTTAGCTGAAACTGCTGCAATGATTATCGTTGCTAATGCCATTATGAACTTAGATGAATTTATGATGAAATAATATTTTATACATGAGTAAAAAAAGCCATC
This sequence comes from uncultured Saprospiraceae bacterium, assembly GCA_937924145.1. GTDB lineage: Bacteria > Bacteroidota > Bacteroidia > Chitinophagales > Saprospiraceae > JAFMDF01. The sequence continues at coordinate 5,411 of CALDTJ010000227.1, read as the reverse complement.
AATTACCCGAAGAGGCTGCGAAAAAACATGCCCAACTAAATACCCGTCGTTTATTCCTACAGCAATGTGGATTAGGAGTTGCTAGTATGGCGATTGGTTCTGTATTGGGCGGTTGTGGTGGAAATACTAGTGTAAATTCAACGAATGAAATAGTAAAAAAGATAACCAATAATTTACCTCATTTTGCACCAAAAGCGAAGTCTGTTATTTTTCTACACATGGCAGGCGCGCCTTCTCAGTTAGAATTATTTGACTATAAACCTGCTTTGGCAAAATTGCATGGTCAGGAGTGCCCAACATCTTTAATTGCAGGTAAAAAATTTGCGTTCATACGCGGTGTTCCAACGATGCTTGGGCCGCAGGCGAATTTTCAACAAAGAGGACAATCAGGTGCTTGGGTGTCTGATTTATTGCCACATCTAGCAGAAGTAGCGGATGAAATTACTTTTCTGAAAGCTATTCATACCGACCAATTTAATCATGCGCCTGCGCAACTATTAATGCACACGGGCGGCGCACGTTTAGGTCGTCCAAGTATGGGAAGTTGGGTAACTTACGGCTTGGGTTCTGAGAATGAAAATTTACCTGGATTTATGGTTTTGACTTCTGGAGGGTATAATCCAGATGCAGGCAAGCAAGTGTGGGGGAGTGGTTTTTTACCTTCTGTCTATCAAGGCGTACAATGTCGAACTAAGGGCGACCCTGTACTTTACCTAAGTGATCCGAAAGGGATGAATCGAGATATTCGCAAAGCCTCGATTGATGCGATTAATCAAGTGAATAAATTGACCCATCAAGAATTTCAAGACCCTGAGACTTTGGCTAGAATTGCTCAATATGAAATGGCTTTTCGAATGCAAATTGCTGTACCTGAAGTGATGAATATTAAAGATGAACCTGATTATATTCATAAAATGTATGGTACTCAAATTGGTCAATCCTCTTTTGCCAATAATGTTTTATTAGCTAGAAAATTAGTAGAAAAGGGGGTGCGTTTTGTGCAATTATTTGATTGGGGATGGGATACGCATGGGGTGTCTAGTGATACTGCTTTGGATATTGGTTTGGTCGATAAATGTAGAGCGACAGATCAACCCGTAGCTGCACTTCTGAAAGATTTAAAACAAAGAGGTTTATTAGAAGAAACTTTGGTTGTCTGGGCAGGTGAATTTGGTCGGACACCTATGCAGGAAAACCGAAATGGTGTAGGTCAATCTTTTATGGGGAGAGATCACCATACTGATGCTTTTACGATTTGGATGGCGGGTGGTGGTATCAAAAAAGGTTATACACATGGAGCAACGGATGAATTGGGCTATAACGCAGTAAGCGGTGCTCAGTCTATTTTTGATGTACAGGCTACTATTCTAAATCAGTTAGGTTTTGATCACGAAAAGTTTACCTACCAATTTCAGGGACGACCTTTTCGATTGACGGATGTGGAGGGAGAGGTGATTCGAGAGGTGATAAGTTGAAGAAGTAACTATAAAAATTTAAAAACAAAACAAAATAATGCCATTAAACAGAAGGAATTTCTTGAAAAATACCACTTTAGCCAGTGGTGCAGTTGCTTTAACTAATTGTAATAACGAATTAGAAAAAGTTAAAAAAGTAGAAACGGCTGCCGACTTTCAACTAGAAATATATGCGACCAATTGGGGTTTTAAAGGCACAACAGAAGAGTTTTGTAAAAAAGCCAAAGATGAAGGATATGATGGTATAGAAGTATGGGCGCCTAGAAAGGAAGAAGATAAGGATAAACTGATGAATGCTGTTCAAAAAAATGGTTTGAAGTACGGTTTTTTAGTGGGAAATTCTGGTAGTAATTTTGATAAACATTTTGCTGATTTCCAAGAATATGTAAGTTTAGCTACTACCTACCGACCTCAATTTATTAATTGTCATTCTGGAAAAGACTTTTTTAGTTTTGAGGAAAATCGCCAATTTATAGATTTTACGATCCAGAAATCTAAGGAAACTACTATTCCTATTTATCACGAAACACATCGGGCTAGAATTTTATTTGCAGCGCATATTGCTAAGCAATTTATTGAAAAAATACCTGATTTACGTTTAACATTGGATATTTCTCATTGGACTTGTGTGGCTGGTTCTTTACTCTACGATCAAGAAGAGACGGTGTTGAAAGCATTGGAAAGAACGGATCATGTTCATTCTAGAGTAGGCTTGAGAAATGGGCCGCAAATACCAGAACCTCGTGCGCCTGAGTATAAAAATGAAGTAGATACCCACTTTGCTTGGTGGGATAAAGTGGTCGAATTTAAATCTGCTAAAGGAGAAAAATTGACGATGACTACAGAGTTTGGCCCTTCTAGTTATATGTGGACTTTGCCTTATACCAAAATGCCTGTGGCGGATTTATGGGAGGTGAATGCTTATATGATGCGGATGTGGAAAGAACGATATGGGTAGTGCTAAATCACAAAATCTACGCCCTTTTCTACCATCTCTTCATATTTTGCGGGGATAAACCGATAGAGAAAAGCGCCTTTTCGAGAGCTTGTTTTATCTTTTTCTTCTAATTTTTCTAAGACGTTCATGGAGAGAATTTTCTTTCGAAAATTTCGTCTGTCTAGATCACGCTGGTAAATCACTTCGTAAAGTAGACGTAACTGAGGAATGGTAAACTTTTCAGGTAATAATTCAAATCCTATAGGTCGGTATCTAGCTTTTCTGCGCAATTTTTCTAAAGCGTCTTGTACCATTTGTTGATGGTCAAGTACCAAGTCTGGGAGTTTGTCAAATTCAAACCATTGTGCTTTATATTCTTCTGCAATTTGTTTGTCTTCTTCTTGCAAACGCATTAAAGCATAATGAGCCATAGAAATGACTCGATCACCAGGGTCTCTGTCTACGGCTCCATAATGCCCTAATTCTTCCATGAAGATATTGGTTAAGCCAGTATGTGTTTTCAATACCCTTTCTGCTGCTTTAGTAACGCTTTCTTCTTTTTTTACAAAACTTCCAATCAAAGACCATTCCTCTTGAAATGGCGCTACTTTTCTTTGGAATAATAGCAGTTTTAAGGAATCTTTATCGAAACCAAAGATGATACAATCTACCGCTAATAATAGTCGGTCAGCATCTTTATAATAGTTGGTTGAAGAAGATTTAGTCATTAATGAAAGGGTTGTATAATTATCACTTTGATTTTCCAAAGATAAACGTTATTTTTACGTTTCTGAATAATAAGCGTATTTTTTACGCTTTATTTCTGTCAACCTGTATTTTAGTTTTATACAATATTTATATACGCAGCAATTTCATTTATGGGAATTGCTGCTTTTTTAATCTGAATTTAAACATGGCAACAGTAATTAGAACGCAGTCGCCCGGAAGGATTAATATTATCGGAGAACATACCGATTATAATGATGGATTTGTACTGCCTGCGGCAATTGATAAGGCGACAGTTGTTCAAGTAAAAAAGAATGGGACGGCGAGTGATTGTAATATGATTGCCTTGAATATTGGCGAAGTCGCTTATTTTGATCTGAATAATTTTAAGCCAATTGAAAACGGTTGGCAAAATTATATGATGGGGGTTGTAGCTGAACTACAAAAAATAGGTGCAAAGCTAGAAGGCTTTGATTGTGAATTTGGTGGAAATGTTCCAATTGGTAGTGGCATGAGTTCGTCCGCCTCTTTAGAATGTAGTTTTGCCTATGCCTTGAATGAACTGTTTGAATTAGGATTTGATAAGTGGCAATTGATTAAGGCGACCCAAATGGCAGAACACAATTTTGTGGGTATCAAGTGTGGTATCATGGATCAGTTTGCTAGTATGATGGGCAAGAAAGACCAAGTCATGCTGCTAGATTGTCGCACTTTAGAGTTTGAATACTTTCCATTGGATTTAGGAGATTACCAACTATTATTATTGAATACGAATGTCTCTCATTCTTTAGGTGATTCTGAGTATAATAATCGTCGCGAAGAATGTGAAAATGGAGTAGCCATTATTCAAAAAACACACCCGGATGTTAAGAATTTGAGAGATGTTACACTGACTATGCTGAGTGAATTTATGGGGAAGATGCCTGCTGTAACATTTAAACGATGTTATCATGTAGTGGCAGAGAACCAGAGAGTACAAGAGGCAACCGAGGCAATGAAAAAGCATGACCACAAATTATTAGGCGAACTAGTTTATCAGTCTCATTTCAGCTTACAAAATGATTATGAAGTGAGTTGCCCAGAACTTGATTTTTTAGTTCAACTGACTCTAGACAAAGACTACATTTTAGGTAGTAGAATGATGGGAGGAGGATTTGGTGGTTGTACAATTTCTATTATCAAAAAAGAAATGGTTGGCATCTTTAAGACCTATGCTGCTAAAGCTTATAAAGAACGATTTGATAAAGACTTAACGCCTTATACTGTCTCAATTGAAGATGGTGCGAAGGTACTTTAATAAACGGGTTGCGAGTTACGGGTTGCGAGTTTTGAGCGCAACTCGCAACCCCAACGGATGGTAAAGCTTATCCCGAATGGCATTTCCACATGGCCTTTTACCCACCACTTTTACGATCTGCTACGGTGAAGAAATTTATGGTAGGTTATGAAATGTTTGGAAATCCACAAAGAGATATAACCGCTGAAATGGCTGCGGCTAAATTAAGAGGATAGCCCGAGATTACGGAGTCACTTCAAGTGCCTCCGTAATTTTTAAAAATCAGAAAAGTACTTTAATTCTACTTTACACTTTTTTCAAAAATACCAAATAACTCACTCCCCATCCTTGGTTTGATAGAGTTATGACAAGCCTCAAAAGTCTTCACTTTAAAATAAGGAGAAAGGTAGTTTAGATACTCTTCCTTAGTTCCACCGAATGGTCTTTTAGAAGTTCCAATAATTAACGGAATATCAAACCATAGACCTACCAATTTCCCACCTTCAACTAGTAAATTTGCCATTTTCTTAGCATAGAGTGCTCGATTTTCTTTGGTTGGCTCAAAAGAGCAAAAGAAAGTTTGCTCAAGAATCAAATCATATTTTTCTTCATGCTCAAAGAAGTTACCTAATACTAATTGCTCGGCTGGAAAATCTAGTATCCGTTGCTTTAAAGCTTTTAAAGGATGTTCTGAAATATCTAAAACATAAACCTTTTTAAATCCTTGTTGATATAAGTATTCTGCCTCATAAGCATTGCCTGCTCCTGGAATTAATATTTTTAAATCCTTATTTTCTAATTGGTCGATGTAGGCTTTTAATGGGGTAGAGGGATAGCCGATGTCCCAACCTGTTCGGTTTTCTTCGTAGCGAGCTGACCAGAATGCTTTTTGTTCGGCGGTGTTTTTAATATTATCCATTGTAGATTTTTTAGACAGAATTTCTAATACTTCTTGGAAACAGAAAAATAGAGGAGAGAGTTTTAATTGATCTTTTCT
>CALDTJ010000226.1 GCA_937924145.1 uncultured Saprospiraceae bacterium | reverse complement strand
GGCAAATGCTTAAAAAGTGCCTTTAGGTACTTTAGATTGGTAGAAATAACGTAGAATTGACCGTTCTGAATGTGCCTTTAGGTACATTATATAATATATATTGCACCTAAAGGCGCAAGGAAAATGGTCAAATTGTATCTTTTCTACCAATATACAATCCCTAATGGGATTAATTACTAGCTTGCCCATCTGTGTCGGTACCGTAGCCCTTCGAGGGCTGGCAGGTATTGCCCTACAAAAAAAATTAGAATAAACTCCAATAATCAAACTTTTACTCCATAACATCTCATCAATCAGGTAACATTTTCAACTTTTCTAAGTTCAGGTTATTATATTTGTGGGCGAATTAAGTCTTGCATAAGTTCTATTTGCAACTCGAAACTCGCAACCCGTAACTCGTCATCCTTAATCAAAATAACAACCAACATAATATGCAAAAAGTACAAAGCTATATTGATAAAAATAAGCAGCGTTTTCTAGATGAATTAATCGAAATTCTTAAAATTCCATCTATCAGTGCAGACCCAGCTTATAAAGATGATGTTTTTAAAACAGCTGACTTTACAGCTGAGAAATTAAAAGCAGCAGGGGCAGACAATGTGGAAATTTGCCAAACGGCAGGCTACCCGATTGTTTATGGTGATAAGCTTATTGATCCAAATTTGCCAACAGTTTTGGTCTATGGACACTACGATGTGCAACCACCTGATCCGCTAGATTTATGGACGACAGGGCCTTTTGAGCCTGTTATTCAAAAAACAAAAATTCACCCTGATGGAGCGATTTTCGCACGTGGTTCGGCTGATGATAAAGGGCAGTTTTATATGCACGTAAAAGCATTTGAGGCAATGATGGCAGAAGATGCCTTGCCTTGTAATGTCAAGTTTATGATTGAGGGGGAAGAAGAAGTGGGCTCTGATAACTTAGGTATTTTTTGCGAGCAAAATAAGGAGAAGTTAGCCTGCGACATGGTCATGATTTCAGATACTTCTATTATTGCCAATGATTGCCCATCTATCAGTGTAGGCCTAAGAGGATTGAGTTATTTAGAAGTGGAGGTGACTGGCCCTAACCGTGATTTACACTCTGGTGTTTACGGTGGTGCGGTAGCCAATCCAATCAATATTTTGTGTAGAATGATTGCGTCGATGCACGACGAAAATAACCACATTACGATTCCTGGCTTTTACCACGATGTCGCCCATTCCTCTAAAGCTGAACGGAAGGCGATGAATGAGGCACCGTTTAATTTGGAGGACTATAAAGCTGATTTAGAGATTGGCGCAGTTAGAGGAGAGAAAGGCTATACCACTTTAGAAAGAACGTCTATCCGACCAACTTTAGATGTCAATGGTATTTGGGGTGGCTATATTGGTGAAGGTGCAAAAACAGTTTTGCCATCGAAGGCTTTCGCCAAAATTAGTATGCGTTTGGTGCCGAATCAAAGTTCTGATAAAATCACGGAGCTTTTCACCAATCATTTCAAAAGTATCGCGCCTAAATCTGTTAAGGTAGAAGTTCGCCCACATCATGGCGGCGAGCCTGCGGTGACTCCGACCAATACGGTAGAATATAAGGCAGCAGCAAAGGCGATGAAAACGACTTTTGGTAAAGAACCTATTCCACAAAGAGGTGGTGGTAGTATCCCTATCGTTGCTTTGTTTGAAAAGGTATTGGGTGTAAAGTCTGTTTTGATGGGCTTTGGCTTAGATTCGGATGGCCTGCATTCTCCTAATGAGCATTATGGCTTGTTTAATTACTATAAGGGCATTGAGACGATTCCTTATTTCTTTCAGTATTATGCGGAGATGAAGAAGTAAAAAGAGGTCAGATGTCAGACCATAAATTAAAATTTATTGTCAGAAGTCAGACTTATCCTGTTGTCAACATCATCCATCTGACTTCTGAAAGTTTCGATTTATCGGAACGGTCTGACTTCTGACTTCCTTTTTATCCTCAGTAAAAAACCTATAAATAATTTACAAAAAATGAAAAAGAAAGCTGAGGAGAAAAATATCAAATCCAAACTCCACCCCAGAAATAAACATCGCCAACGCTACGATTTTGCAAAACTAATTGAGACCTGCCCTGGCTTAGAACCATTCGTAGCGGTCAACAAATTTGGCAACGAATCCATTGATTTTTTTGATCCTGCTGCGGTTAAGATGTTGAATAAAGCCTTGTTGCAGCAGTATTATGACATTGATTATTGGGACATTCCAGACAATTATCTTTGTCCACCGATCCCTGGCCGAGCGGATTATATTCATTACATGGCGGATTTATTGGGGAGTTGTAATGATGGGAATATTCCAACTGGGTCAAATATTAACTGTTTAGATATTGGAGTGGGTGCCAATTGTGTTTATCCGATTATAGGGCATCACGAATACGGTTGGTCGTTTAGAGGGACAGATATTGATCGGACGGCTATTCAAGCGGCTAATAGAATCATTGATAATAATGGCGATTTGAATCAACAAATCAAATTTAAATTTCAAATCAACCAAAATGACATTTTTTATAATGTCGTTGATAAAAAAGAAAAGTTTGATCTAACGATTTGTAATCCACCTTTCCACGAATCTGCGGAGGCAGCACAAGCGGCTACGCTAAGAAAGCTCAAAAATTTAAAAGGTAAAAAAGTAGAAACTGCTACTTCTAATTTTGGTGGTCAACCTAAAGAACTGTGGTGCGAAGGTGGGGAAAAACAATTCATCAAAGCGATGATTCGAGAGAGTAAACGCTTTGCGCCTAATGTCTTATGGTTCTCTACTTTAGTGGCTAAAGAAACCACTTTGAAAAGCCTTTATCGTGCTTTAAAACGTTCGGTAGCTGTAGAAGTAAAAACCATCGAAATGGGACAAGGTAATAAAACTAGCCGCATTGTCGCTTGGACTTTTTTGAGTCAAAAACGACGAGATCAGTGGGTGACGAAACGGTGGAAAGAGTAAGGAGGTTTGGGGAGTCTTATCTTGTAAAATTTTAACTTTATCACTTTTATCATGCTTAGTAACGGCAAAACAATAACTCCGCCACCCGCCCGACTGCGTCAGCGGGCTGGTTTGGACGGTTTCTTTTGCCCTCATTTTCTACCAAAAATTATTTCCGTAGCCCTGCTATGAAAAGAATTTTTGGCAAAA
>CALDTJ010000225.1 GCA_937924145.1 uncultured Saprospiraceae bacterium | reverse complement strand
CTAATGCATTTAGGAGCTGATCTTTTGCCCAAAGACGTCGTTATTTTTTTGAGGAATAGCGATGCTATTCTTCAAAAAAATGCCTAGTCTTAGAACAAAATCTCTAACTCCAAATGCACTATTTATTATTTGCTCGTTACTTAATCAGCTATTTATGGCTGTGAAATTTTTATAATCTAGTTAATTGGCATTCAAATTTTATCCTTCCTTTGTTGCCTCTACTGCTAAAGCTTCCAAGTTTCTAATTACAATGTATCTTCTAGTAAAATGAATGATGTTTTTTGCCTTCAGTTCATTCAGTACCGTCGTAACGGTCTGACGGCTAGTATCAGATAAATTACCCATTTCTTCGTGCGTAAATGGTTTCTTGATAACATGCTCATACCCAACTCTTTGACCAACCTCTCCTACATAATCAATTAAAAATTGCACTACTCTTTGACGAGATTTATACAATAGTAATCTATGTAGTCGGTCATTATCTTTATTCAATTTATCTAAAATAGTTGCCATGACGAGTTGATTTAACCCTTGGTTTTGACGAACCATTGCTTTGAATTCCTTGATTGGAATAATTTTATAAACTACTTTGGCAGAGGTCACTTTGAGTGTATCAGAGACTTCCAAATTTTTATTAAGAATATCTAAGTTCATCATTTCACCAGCGGTAAAATAGCCTTTGACGATTTCTTTGTTTTTTTCCTTATAAAAATTGATGGATTTAACCATACCTTCGGTCAAATAAAAAATATAGCCTAGGGAATGATTTCTTTGAACCAATGTGTCTCCCTTTCTAGCTTTTCTTTCAGGAAAATCTGCAAATAGAGAGTTTAAGCTAAAAGGTCCAGTTCTTCGGTTGTCTAATTTTTCAATTGCAATACTCACATTCATAATTTTATATTTTTTTGAAGAATCTACATTCCTCGGGTTTAGGTTTTTAAGTTGATAATTTTTCTGCTTGTCAGAAATAATATATGACAAAGTTAGGAGTTACTATCCAGCAGGGAATCACAGAAAAATGAACCTTCAATTACATTTTAATTACATAATTATCACAGAACTATCACAGTCACGACAGTTTGCTATAAATACGGTTATAGAGACGCTTTTGGATCTTTCTTTTTATCGTTTTCATATATTGCTTATTTTTGCTTTTAAAAAAGTATGATACCTTATAAAAACTTACCAGCACCTCCTTCTGAATCGTCCGAAGGAAAGATTTTAGCTCGATTAGTGGATGGCATAGGTTTTCGCTATCAGCTTGCTACACAAGGATTTACACAAAAGGAAATTGACTTTTGCCCAATTGAGGGAAGTATGAATATGATGGAATTGATTCATCATATCTATGGATTAATGACCTGGACTAGTAGTGCATTCAAATTGCCATACACACCTAAAAAGTTGACGAATTTCGAGGATTATCGGAAAGAAACATTGACGCTATGCGAAATATTTAGTGAATTTTTAGCGAATCAATCCGATGAGTCTATTCATGCTGTGAGTGTTTATTTAAAAAGAATGGACAAGCATTTTTCTTTCTGGTATTTGATTAATGGACCTCTAGCAGATGCATTAACCCACATCGGACAGATTAATACTTGGCGAAGAATTTCAGGAAATCCAGTCCCTCGAATTAGTCCATTTACTGGAGAATCGTACTAGGAGACACTTATCAAAATATGCTAAAAAAATTAATTGAATATAACCGCCTCGGGCAGACGATGATTTTGACGTTGTTATGCCTTTTTTGCGTTGTTGCTTCGATATTTCGCTATTATTATTCCAATACGTTTCAGTTTATTTTTCTAAACTGGAATCTATTTTTAGCTGCGATTCCTTGGATGTTAAGTAGCTTCTTAAGTTTCCGTCCTGATTTACAACAGCGTAAACTTTTACTTTTTTTACTTTTCTGCATTTGGGTGTTATTCTTTCCTAATGCGCCCTACATCTTGACGGATTTAATTCATTTACGATTAGATTCTAAGATGCCTATTTGGTTTGATTTAGTATTTATTCTTTCTTTTTCTTGGACAGGTTTGATGTTCGGATTCCTAAGTTTGATGGACATAGAATCGTTTTTAAAACTACATTTTTCAAAGTGGAAAGTATTTTTATTATCTACCATCGTCCTCTTTATGGCAGCCTTTGGCATCTATTTAGGCAGGTACTTAGAATTAAATAGTTGGGATGCTTTGAGAGAACCAGTTTCTTTTTTAGGGACTATATCAAAATACTTCCTACATCCATTAAATCATTTAGATACTTGGGGGTTAACCCTATTCATGGGCGCTTTTCTAAATTTAGTTTTCTGGTCATTGAAAATTATCATAAAGAAAAAACAAGTCGTAAAGATAGTTGCTGAATAATGGATAATCACATAAAAAATTGATATGTCAACTAGTTTTGAGCGTATCCATTTTCTATCTGACGTTCTAAAAAAATAGGTCAATGCAAAAATTAGAAACGCTTACCTCAAATTTTGGGTATATCGAGGTGTTTACAAATTTGGAACGAACAATATTGTACATCATCCCACATGGATATATAGGTCCAAAATTGGTAAAGAAAGATTTAGCATTTGCCTTTGCATTTGAAGAGAAACAACAAAATAGTTGGACTTACATTGTTGATACCTCCAAGGTAAAAGTAGCCAACCCCTTAAATCCATTCTACTTACGAAAATTGCAGGAATTAAAATTTATGCAGGAATATATAGTCTATGCGCCTTCACTTTTTGTGAGGGTAATGCTACAATTGTCAAGTTGGATCAGTAGACCAGATCGAGTATTGAAAACAGAGGAATCGTTATTGTCCGAGTTAGGAAAGTAGCAGTAATATTTATCTTAACTATTTGACCTTATTCTGAAGTGATATAATGCCTGCCAGCCTTCCAAAGGCTGGCAGGTATTAACACAAAATTATTCGGCTGTAGCCAATACCTTAGAAGCGACTAAAGCCTGCTCCAAATCCCCAATAATATCGTCAATATGCTCCAAACCAACCGATAAACGAATCATTCCAGGGGTAATGCCTACAGATAATCTTTCTTCCTCTGATAATTTAGAGTGCGTAGTAGAAGAAGGATGCGTGACAATTGATCGAGCATCTCCCAAATTAGAAGAAAGCGAAATCATTTTGATAGCATCAATAAATTTCTTGGCTCTGTCATAGCCACCCACTACTTCAAAAGTTACGATACCACCACCTAATTTCATTTGCTTCCTAGCCAATTTATATTGCGGATGAGTAGGATGGTGAGGATATAAAACTCGATTAATTTCTTCATTTTTATCAAAAAAGCGAGCCACTTTTTTCGCATTGGAGCAATGTCGATCCATCCTTACTGCCAAAGTTTCTAAACTTTTAGAAATCATCCAAGCATTAAAAGGAGACATAGCAGGACCAGAATGACGAATAAATAAACGAACCTGATCCATCAAAGCTGCTTTTCCTACAATGATACCTCCTAAAACTCGTCCTTGCCCGTCCATCCATTTGGTGGCGGAATGACAAACGATATCTGCTCCATATTTAATCGGTTGCTGAATATATGGAGTAGCAAAACAGTTGTCCACACAAAATATTAAATCATGTTTTTTAGCAAATTTTCCTGCTGCTGCCAAGTCAATCAAAGCTAATCCCGGATTCGAAGGCGTTTCTGTGATGAGCATCTTGGTGTTGGGCTGCACAGCAGTCTCCCAACTCTTTACATCCTCAGGTTCTACGTAGGTGAAAGTAATATTCCAACGAGGTAGAATCTGCGTTAAAATCTGATGAGTAGAACCAAAAACAGCTCTAGTAGCTACTACGTGATCGCCCGATTTTAGAAAAGGGACAATGCTATTAAATACTGCCGACATACCAGAAGCCGTAGTAAATCCAGCTTCTGCGCCTTCCATCGCACAGACTTTATTGACCAATTCGTCCGTATTAGGATTAGAATAACGGGAATAAATATTGCCTTCTGCCTCTCCTGCAAACATTGCTCGCATGTGCTCTGCATCATCAAACATAAAACTAGAAGTCATATAGGTAGGAACACTATGTTCTCGATTATGGCTTCTTGCTGCTTGCGCTCTAATAGCCTGCGTTTCAAATTTACTCATGCTTCTTGCTTGTAATTTTGTGATTGTATGATGGTTTTAAATTTGGTAGCAAAACAGTCTAAGTACTCTGTAAATTAAATTTGTTTATTTCTTGCTCGGCGACTTCGTCGCCTCGCAATAGGGGATTTAGGGGTGAAGAATTTTAGATTTTCCCACGGGAAAATCTAAAATTCTTCACCCCTAAAGACCCCTTAGTCGAGCCACCGAAGGTGGCGAGACCAAAAGCAACTTATTTAATTTACAGAGTAATTATTTATTCAAAAACTTATTAATGATCTTAGTCAATTTATCATATTCTATCAAAAAACCGTCGTGACCGTAGTCCGAATCTATTTTTTTGTATTTGGCTTTTTTGATATGTTTAGCAATCAATTTCTGTTCAGAAGGGGGGAATAATACATCTGAATTAATGGAAATAACTAAAGTTTTTGCTTTAATTTTTTTCAATGCTTTTTTAACTCCACCACGATTTCTACCAACATCCTGAGAGTCCATTGCTTTGGACAAAGAATAGTAAGCTAAAGGCTCAAATCGTTTACGTAATTTCAGCCCTTGATATTTTTGGTAAGAACTAGCTCTATAGTCGTCTATCTTGGAGCGTAAATCTTGCTGACTGATATCATAGGTGATGTAATTTCGATAGGAAATCATGGCAATTGCCCGTGCTGCTTCTAATCCTTTATGCCCTGCATCTGGTTGATTAGAAAATAGGGTAGGATCTGCCTCCATCGCCATTCTTTGGGATTCATTGAAGGCAATGCCCCACGGAGAATGTTTGGCATTGGTAGCTATTGGAATGATGCGTTCGAACCGTTTTGGTTCTTGGATCGCCCATTCTAAAATCTGTTGGCCACCCATCGAGCCACCAATTCCTATATTTATATGGTCAATCCCCAAATGATTGGCTAGAATTCTATGAGATCCGACGATATCCTTGATCGTAATGAGCGGGAAATCTTTATGATAGGCACTACCTGTATCAGGATTGATACTAGAAGGACAAGTCGCCCCGTAGCATGACCCTAATGTATTTGAACAAACAATAAAATATTTAGCTGGATCAAACACTTTTCCCTCGCCAACTAATCCATCCCACCAATCTAAAGCATCAGCATTGGCAGTCAAGGCATGGCAAATCCACACCACATTATCCTTTGCAGCATTGAGTTGTCCATAGGTGCAATAGGCAATGTCTAGTTCAGATAGAGATTGGCCACATTCTAGCTCGAATGAATGTTGGTGCCTATAAATTTTTAAATTTTTGGCTTTATAATTATCTATCAAAATAGTGTTTAAAGTCAAGTGAATACAGTTTTGCCTTAATTAATCTGATTGAAAGGTTAGGGCTTACAATCGTTAAGAAACTTACAGTAATTGCAGTAGAGGGTTGATTAATAGTCGATAAAATATTAAAAAAATATTTAAATTGACCGAAATCAAAAATCCAATCATGCCCATAAACAGGCATTCCAACTAACGGAAATAATCAAACTTGTTAAACATTAAAATTCTTGTTTATATTTCCAAAATGACCTAACTAAAGAAACAACTAATTATTTATTAGCATTGCCTTAGTAGGCTTGGCGGGAATTGGCACCAATGTTTCTAGAAGGAAACTGGTTGCCAGGGTTTCGTTGAGCCCGATCTCTTCACCCTTCTCTATAAAAACCCAAAAAATATGGGTATGAAAGATAGAGGAATATTACATTTGCAGAACATCTGTAATATTGATGGGGTAAAGCTATTAGCTTTTTACCAAATTTTCAAATTTATTAATGATTTATTTCAAGGTAAAAAGGTAAAAAGGCAAAAAGGTAATGAGATAATGAAGTCGTACACAACGATTTTCTAACATCTGAACTTACAACCTTGAATCCTCTTTACTTCATAATCTTATAACCTTATAACTTTTATTCATGAAAATCGAATTACACAGAGCAGACGATGCCTTTCATTTCATATCCACTAGCGAAGAAGGCAAAACAGTTGAATCAGACGGTTCACTAGCAATTGGTGGAGGAAATAAAGCGATGAGACCAATGGAAATGGTCCTTTCAGCGATTGCGAGTTGCAGCTCTATTGATATAGTTATGATCCTAAAAAAACAACGACAACGATTGGATGATATTAACGTCACTGTTGAGGGAAAAAGAGCTACGGACCAAGTTCCTGCTGTATTTACGGATATTCATATCCATTTTAAGCTGACGGGAAAAATTAAGGAAAAGAAGGCACAGCAAGCGGTTCAAATGTCTATGGAGCAATATTGTTCGGTTTCAAAAATGTTAGAAGGATCGGTTAATATTACGCATAGTCATGAAGTGATTGCAATGGACTAATAACTGTCTGATACCTAAATTGAAAGCTATAGATTTTCATTTTTTGGAATTATCAGATACGTGTCTCAGTGATTTAAATCAGCCAGTAAAAAAAACTGATGTCAAAAAACTTCAAACAATGAGTCGTCCAAAAATTAAGCTTCCA
>CALDTJ010000224.1 GCA_937924145.1 uncultured Saprospiraceae bacterium | reverse complement strand
ACCCGCTGTGAAATATAAAGAAGGTATAGTCGGAGCGATGAATAAAAACAATAGAACCGATAAGTAAAAAGCGTATCTATTTTTAAAGAAACTTTGCCAAAATACACCAAATGCAAAACCACTTCCAATTACCATTAAATTGGTTAAGAACAAAATTACTTTTGGAGTCGATATGCCCGAAAACTTACCTAATAAAGCTACTAGCAATTGTAGATATGGAGGGTAATTCCATAAATCGGGATGTATAGCATTCTTGATAAACCCTGCTTCTATTATATCGTTGGATACTGTCGCAATGACCGCTGGATCATGCAATGGCGGACATAGTAAACCTGTGATAGGTGATAGGAATAGATAAAATAAAATATTGAAGAAGGTAAATACCTTTAAATGCTCTTCACTTAGACTTTGTTTGAAATCAGCAACCAATGACGATTTATTGGTCCATAAAGACAGCAAGCCTAAGGCTATTGCTACACTAAGACTTAAATAATGTCCATTCGGAATATTTAGAGAATAAGTAAAGTATAGCGGCAATAAAACTGCACCAATCCCAAAAGCTAAACTTAGTAACGTAGTACTAATTACTGAATCTGTTTGAAAACCTACTAAATCCTTCAGGTACTTTCCAGAGCATAAGAATAAACCAACAAAAATAATCAATAAGAAAAAATATCGAATATCCTCTAGCAATAACAATTGTCCAAAAAAGAATAGCCCATTTACTAAAAGTAAGCCTTGAACTAATCTTGTTCTAGAACGGAACGCTCCAACTATTTTGTGCCTATTAAAAGCAATAAAGACCGTAAAAAGACTTAATACTAAGGCCAGAATAAGCTCAAAAAAGTGGCTATTATCTTTAAAATGCTGGTTATTAATTGGTATTTCAAAAAAAGGATCTCCACTTTCTGTTTCGATAGATACCTCTTTTGCTTGAGCATCAAATCCAGCATTACTTATTTGATTAATAGGCGTAATCGTATTAAAAAGATCGGCTCCTTTAATACTTTTGATTACCTCAAAACCATTATTCAGTTGAATAGATTTGATCGTAAATGCCTGCTCACTCTGCCCTGGATCTACCCTCACTTTTGAAAATGGTAAAACTGTAGAAACTGGAAAAGTGATCGTATTATTTTTAAATAAACCATTCCGAGCATATTGTTCGCTATACCCTTCTACATCGAAGTAAACTTTCCAACGATCTTGAGGAATATCCAAGGCTTCGCCTATCTCAATAGTTAAAGATGGAGTAGAAAAAAATTGGTTCCGATTAACAAAAAGGGTAAAAAAGAAAGTGACTAAAAGTAAAAAAGCAAAGGAAAGTCGTACTGGTAAGCTAAAAGAAAAAGTAGTAATTAAACGAAAGTAAGCCTTTTTGAACAGTTCAAAAAAGCTTAAAATCAAAAAAGAAATAAGTCCTAAAGAAAGGGCGCTAAAAAATTTAAAAGTAGTAGATAGTTTTTGATTAGCGTCAAAAAGGTAACTATTGATAGCCAACTCAATTTGAGGGTCTCCTTTATTTTTAGTAACAATATTTAAGTTATTCCCCGTCGCATCATAAGAGAGAGATTGAATGTGTTTTAAGGGTTTGGCAATAGCTAAAATTTCGTTTGCCAATAAAGTCGCCAATACTTTTCCATTGGATAAAATTTCTATTTTCTGGATAGCATATTCTTCAACACTTAGGGCTTTACCCGGGTCTAATCTTATGGTAGAAAAAGCTTTTTGGGTTTGAACAGGAAAAGTAATTACTTGGCTAGGAAGCGCAGATTGATTTTCTAAAGCAGTATATCCCGAAGGAGTATGGAAATAAATTTCCCACGGGTGCTGAGCTTTAGGTGTATCTTTGACATAGACCTTGAGACTTCTAAAATCTGTCGAATAATTTGGTTGATTCCAAACTAAAAAAGTAAACAAAGCAAGGCTAACCCCGATGCTTAAATTTATAAAAAATGAATTATTGATAATCGTTTAGTTGGTTATTATAAAAGCTATACAAATATTGTTTAAAGCATTTCTTCGTCTTCATCCACTACTTCATAAATATCGACGCCATTTTTGCTATAAATACGCTTAAAGCAACCGTCTTGCTCTAATCTAGAAATGGTGACGAGTCTATTCCATGCAGAATGAGCTCCACTGTATAAATAGCGAACATTTAATTCTTTCATTTTTTCGGGAAGTTCTTTCATTTTAAAATGGGGGTGTTTCTCGACCATTTTATCAAAAACTACTTTTGCCTTATCATCTGCACCAATCCAAGTAGCTAAAGAAATTCTAAGACTTGCAATTTCTAAAGAACTCAAATTTTCAATTTTCTGGGGTTCAGAAAAAGAAGTAGCTGCTTGTGCTTTTGACAAATTCATGTACATAGACCCATCGTAAGGAATCGTATTTTTAAAAATTAAATCCGATGCATTGATTGGTATAAAATATCCTTTATCCGCAAGGTGTTCACTCATATAATCATAAGCTTCCAGATCTGCTTTCGTTAATACACTATATTGTCTTGCATTAAAATATTCAAAATATAACATTGGAACACTTTTTGCTAATTGAACGCCTAACCACGCAATGACAATAAAAGAAAGTATCCAATATTTTCGAATGTGCTCAAATAAAAGATTTAAAAATAATCCACCTACAAGAATAGAAAGAAAAAATCTTAAAGTTTTACCATAAAGCGCAATATTAAAAATGGGAGAATAGGCCATAATGTATATAATGACCGAAAAGGTAAAAATAATAATCACCTCTCTCCGATATTTAGAGAAAAAGAATAGGAAAAGTAATATCCAACTAGAAACATAAGTCAACTTTTCTAATTTAAAAATAGACTCTTTGGTAGAATAATCTTTTAAATAATGAGGTAATAGCCCAATTGCTCCCTTTATTTTTAAAATAGAAAGGGTAATCCCTTCATCTGTTTTTTGATACATTTTTGCTGCCAGCTTACTTACTTTAGTAAATAGAGGCGTTTCTGGTATAGTTAGTTTTATGTTTTCAGCAGTCTCTGACGTATTTGGTGCATTACTTTCAGCCGCAGGATTAGTAGGAGTGGCAACCATAGGAGCCGTCGCGTCTACTTTATGAGCGCTTAGTTTAACAATAGATTTTTCTTGTAAATAAAAAATACTCAAAAAGAAAAGACTAGGAATTAAAAAAGAAAAACCAAATTTTAAATATCTAACAAGTGCCCATTTTCCTTTTGCTTTAAAATCATTATAAAGATTCATAAAAAAGAAGGATACGATAGCAGGAAAAGTAAGGGCAGTTGTATAGTGAAAAAGGAATCCAGTAATCATGACTAACGTAAAGGCAAAGCCTTTTAGAAAACTAGGATTTTTATTGGACTCAAAGACCTGTTTGCTTAGTAGAAATATAATGAACCAAAAAAATAAGCTAATCACCATTGCATTCTTACCACTCACAAAATAGAAATTGGGAATACTAGGCGAAAGAAACATGACTAACATAATCGAAATGGGAAAAGACCAAGCATTTTTAAATACTTTTTCCCAAAAAAAGGCAAAAGCCAAACCAGTCAAAATAGTAATAAAGTTAGTCAAGAAAAGCACAATTTTAGGAGTCGCAAGTCCCGAAATCTTGCTTAACAAAGCAGTGCTTAGGTGCAAGTAAGGAGGATAACTTCCAGCAGTAGTTACTTCTTTTACAAAATTACCATCTAAAACTTTTTGGGCAAGAATAGAGGTAACCGAAGGGTCATGAAGTGGGCCACATTCTAACCCACTAATAGGTACTAAAAAGAAGAAAAGTAAAAAGTTAAAAATAGATATTTCTAATAAATTTTTAGCTGTAAATTTAGAAGCGATGTAAGGTGCAAGTCTCTGTTTAGGTTTAAGTAATAATTTTAGCAAGAAAAGCCCTCCCATTGATATTGCCATATATTTAGGGACAATATCCATATTAGGAATATTAAAAGCATAGAAGCAGAAAAATGGAAGCATTATAAAGCTAATGCCCAACGCAAAAGAAACTATTAAAGAACTAACTAAAGACCCCGTTTCAAAATTCAGAACATCTTTAATGAGTAGCCCAGGTAACACAAATAGCCACAAACCAGTAGCAAGCAGGGTAATATATTTGATTTCACCTAACAGATAGAAAGTAAATGCTAACAAACAAAAATTTAATAATAGACCAGTTGCCAACCAAATTTTCCCACTAAATTGCGTAGCTCTCAATCGTTGCCAAAACAAAAGTATTAAGGCTACTAAAATAGCGAGTACCACTGCCATACTCCATTCAAAGAAATTACTTCGATCCTCAAAATCATTGCTTGACATTTTTAGTACTACAAATGGGTCACCTCCATTATCCGTAACTAATCTAATATTGTCCGCCTGTTTATTATAAGTAAAATCTTTGAAATCATTGACAGGGATAATTTTTCTAAATGCCTCTTGGGTAGAGAGTTCACTAATCGTCTCAATTCCTTTAATAAAGCTAATTTTTTTTATCAAATAAGCTTGTGCACTTACACCAGGATCTATTCGAATATCTGAAAAATCTCTCGAAGTCCAGATCGGAAGAAAAATGTGTTTACCAAACTTTAAACCTAAAGAAGAATGCCTTTCTTTATAACCTTCGATATTAAGATAAATCCGCCAAGGGTCTTGAGGAATATCCATATCTTTCTCTAATTCAACGTGTATAAATTTTAAAGAAACGAAATCTCCTCGATCACTTAAGAAAGAGAAAAAAAGTAGACCAACTACTAAACCTGCTAATACTTTAGTGCCCGCTAAAATCAAGTTACCCTGCTGTTTTTGTGATAAAACAGCAAGAATCTGTTGCTGGTAAAATAGCAAGAAGAAGATGAGAAGAAATAAACAAACAGCCGCAATTTTCAGGTTTCTCAGAAAATTTACACGCTCAGGTTCAAATTCTAGATCTTGAATGGCAAGTTCAAACTGGGGATCTCCCAAATCATTAGAGGTAGCCTGATAAACTTCGGTATTGGGATCATAAGTACCAACTGTCTGTTGCAAAGGGGTAATTAAATCTGCTAATTCAGCCCCTTCATAAGCCCTCACCAACTGACCTTCTTCTTTGAGAATTAATTGGTCAATATTGATATGTTGAATTACTTTTTGCCCTCCAGGGTCCAATCTAAGTTTCGTAAATGGAGAAGGCGTATTGATATTGAAAGTAACGGACCTTTTGCCCGGCATCATTTCTGAGGATTCCAATGCGGTGTACCCACTACGGGTATGATAAAAGAGTTCCCAAGGGTTTTCTTTTTTAAGGGAATCTATATAAAAGATATTTTGAATCTCTAATAATTCAGCAGAGGCTGTATAAGTAACTCTTAAATCTTCCGAAAAATTGATCGTTAGACTACGTTGGGTACTTTCAGATTTATTCTTATTCGATAGTAGGAAAAAAAACAGTGCCGCCACAAAACCTGCCGCTACTAATTTGAGTATTAGAGACTTCGCAAAAACAAAATAAGGTCCAAAATTTGCCCAAAATCTTCGTCCAACATCTTTAATAAGATTGATATTACTCCGAACTACATGAACCAGTCCAGTGATAGCAACAGCCAATCCTAATTGGTACAAAGTCCCTCCTCTTGCCAAGACCACAAGTTTGGGGAATTGAATAAGCAAATAGGCTGCATTCGTAATGGATATATAAACAAATAAGAAAACCAAAAAATGATTTCCTAACAATTGTTTAACCTTATCAAATAATTTCATTGTATTCGTTTCTATCAATTCAAGTATATCCTTATTCTACAATCTCTAATTCTATCGTCTTTGATGGGTCAGGGGCATAATAGCCCTTATTATCATTTTTTACGATAATTAACTTTGTTTCCAAGACTCCTTTACCGATTTGCTGTAAAGGGATTTTAAAGGAATAACCTGCATTTACAGCTTTCTTCATGTTCAAGGCATTAGCCACATCCTGACGTTTGGTAATCAAGGTGTTTTCAAATTGCTTTTCACCAACTTGAAAATAAATATTTTCTGGAACATCTCCTGCTTTGACATCTACCGCCCAACCTTGAATTTCTAAGAATTCTCCTTGTACCAATATTTTTTTCGGTGATTGGTCACTCATTAACTGTCCATTGATATAGTCAATATGGTACAAAGTATGGCTAGGATCTCTTTCCAAATCCAATAAAGGAGATTTTATAATCGCCGATTGTTTGCACGAAAAAAGGAGAACGAAGGAGAAAATCAAGGAAAAATAAGCAGTTTTCATAATTTTATTATAGTCTTACTTTATTGAAACAATATTTAATGCTAACAGAAAAACAAACACTTATATCTGCAGTACAACCAAATTTACTGCATTAAATGTTTACATCTTTATACCAAATAGGTTGCTTGAATTGAATGAAGAAGTTGCTAAAATCAGTGCAGTTAGTGAGCTAATTGACAAATTTTCATATCAAATCAACTCATTTTTTATTAAAATTGGAAATACACGAAAGGCTGTTCCGAAGTTATGTTATTGATAATTCTATCGAAGAAATACAAATATAATAGGATGTTAACAAGCCTAAACTTAGAAATTTGTTTTAAGCCATAAGATTCTTTTCTGTTCAACCATTCCAAAAAGGTCAATAGGAAAAAATTAACGAACAGTAAATAAAAAGGCAGTGATCTTAAATTAAAAGATTGATAAATAAGGCTATATTCACCTGTAGGAACAATAATGTGTTTAAGATATTCCCCTACAAATTGAATAGAAGGCGACCTAAAAATCATCAAAGAAAAAACCCAGAAAGCCATCGTTCCAAACCAGCTCAGCCCATTATACAACCATAAGCCTTTTCCTGATTTTCTAATTTTTTTGCGGCGCTTCCTTGTAGCGAACTCTATGCACATCACGAAACCTTGAAGAAATCCAAAAATGATAAAAGTCCAATTAGCGCCATGCCAAATACCGATTAACGTAAAAGAAAAAAGCGTTACATAATAAGTCGAACTAGCTCCTAAATTTCGATAGCGAATCATTAAGGGCTGAAACATATAATCTCTAAACCAAGTCGATAAGGAAATATGCCAACGTCTCCAGAATTCTGTAATATTAAGAGAAAAGTGAGGGGTGGCAAAATTTTGCATCAAGTCAAAACCTAATAATCTAGCCGTACCAATAGCAATATCTGAATATCCAGAAAAATCACCATATAGTTGAATCGCAAATAAAACAGCTCCTAGAATTAGGGTATCTGCCGAATAAGCCTCAGGATTGGAAAAGATTTGATCCACATATACTGCAAAATTGTCCGCAATAGCTACTTTTTTAAAGAAGCCTAATAATATCTGCCGGACACCTTCATTAGCATCCTTAAAGACAAATTGCCGTTGTTTGAAAAATTGAGGTAATAAATGTGATGCTCGTTCAATTGGTCCTGCTACTAATTGAGGAAAAAAGCTGACGTAAGCAAAAAAAGCAACAATATCTTTAGTTGGCTCAAATTTCTTCTTATAAATATCTAAAGAATAACTTAAGGTCTGAAATGTATAAAAACTAATACCTACAGGCAGAATGATATCTAGTCGAGCAGCCTCAAAAGAAGTTCCCAAGAAGGAAAAAGCTTGGGTAAAGTTTTCAATAAAAAAATTATAATATTTAAAAACGCCTAAAAATCCTAAATTGGTAAATACACTTACCAACATGAGTATTTTTCGCTTTTTCTGGTCTGTTGTCTCTCCTAGTTTAATGCCAATAAAAAAATCGACCAAAGAACTAAAGATAATCAAAGAAAGAAACCGCCAATCCCACCATCCATAGAAAAAATAGCTGGCAGCAACTAAAAAAATATTCTGAAACTTTAAGTTTCTATTTAGTACAAACCAATAGACAATAAATACTATTGGAAAAAAGACGGCAAATTCTATAGAATTAAATATCATTCGTTAAAATAGTAAACGTGGCTAGATTTTTTAGTATGTTTAATTATTTCAAGTGCTCTAATAATTGCTCCGTAATAATAGATGCACAATAGGGCGTACAATGCACTTGGTCTTGAATTTTTTCTAGTTCGTTATCAACAAAGGCTTCATAGTTGTGATACTGTACCTTATACTCCTCAACCATAATATCCTTGATTTCTTCAAACTTCGGTACAACATCTTTTGGTAATTTAGCCCTAAAAATGGGATCGTAGGGCATATTAATTAGATGTAATTGAATATTTTTTTCTTTACAAAGAAGAGCTATCTTTTTTAAATATTCAAAAGAGAAATTTTTAAATTGGTGAACTGAATCCTGGTCATACAAGTACGCTAATGCCCCCTCAACTTTAGCTAACCGCTCTGCTTGAGGTAGATTCGGATAATCATATTTATCTTCCTTCAGTTTTTCGATAGGTTGGAATTGTGGCAAGGTACTTCTATCATTTGGTGGTATTCCCAAAATTGCTGTTTTCAGGTATTTGCCAAAATAATTGAGGTTAAAAGAAAAAACATATCGAGAAACTACTTTTAACCATGACCTTTTAGCTTCCGTTGTTTGATATAATTCTATAGGGGAAATAAAAGGGTAAATTCGTTGGATAGAAGTATAATCGTGCTTTATAGCCGATTCAAATTCAGCAGAAAAATTGATATAGGAAAAAGAAAGAATTAAATTATCAAATTCATTAAATTGAGACAAGAATCTCAATTTATAATAAGCATTTTTATAGGTCTGTAACTGCTCAGAAAAATTTAAACTATTTTCAATAATAGATTCATTAATACATAAGGTTCGAGAATCTCCAAGTACTAAAGTCTCATAGTTATTATAGGTCAATTCGTGATACTTAAAAAAGAAATGCCTATTTAATAAAAAAACGCAACTCATAAAAGCTACCACCACCAAAGTCGACAATAGACTTTTTCTTAAAAATACCTTCATGCTATTTTAACTTCGAAAAAACATTTAATGATAACAAAATAAAATTAACGAGAAGCTTCAAGTTTCCTTTGTTTTTTATAAGCAAGTATCCCTATAGAATTACTCTGGTCTTCTAAGGTAAAATTTGGATTATAGTAAGGATCAACGAGCATATCGCCCCACTTTTGCTTTAAGTAACGTTTTTCTTTATCGTGGCGTGCCTTCTTTTCTGGCGTATCTTCGTAGCCACGACTTTTAGATTCGTAGTGAAATAGTTTAGCATAAGGGGTATAAGTAATCAGATAGCCTGCTGCTCTTATTTTCAGACAGAAATCAATATCGTTATAAGCCACTTTTAAGTTCTCTTCGTCTAGGCCTCCAATCTCTTCGTACACAGATCTTTTGACCAATAAACAAGCAGCGGTACAAGCACTCACATTTTTCAAAACACCCATATTAAAATAATGATACCCATCAGGACGACCTTTGAAAATATGCCCCGCTGAACCACCTAAGCCTAAAACTACTCCCGCATGTTGAATCGTTTTATCGCCGTATAATAACTTGGCTCCAACTGCTCCAACATCTGTTCTTTGAATCGGTTCGACCATTGCCTCTAGCCATCCTTCGGTGATTACTTCCGTATCATTATTCAGTAATAGAATCAAATCACCATTCGCTTGTTTTACTCCGTAATTGTTTATTTTTGAATAGTTAAACGGCACATCGTACTCTACAACTTTTACCTTCTGATACTTTCGAACAACACTTTTCAAATATTTAAAAGTCTTCTTTTCCTTACTATTATTACTGACCAAAATCAATTCAAAATTGGGGTAAATCGTTTGATCAAAAATACTTTCTACACAAGTTTTTAATAAATCAACTTGGTCTTTGAATGGTATGATAATACTAACCAAAGGTTCATTCTTAATCGCATATCGAACTCGGAATGCTCCGCCCCATTCTCCTTTTTCCACGGTTCCTTCTAGGTCATTTCTTTCTAAGTGAGTCGCAATGGCTTTTTGTCCACTCAAAAATACATAGTCTTTCTCCCCATAAGCAGTTGCTGTACTTCCTGGAATCGTTCGCCAATGGTACAACACTTTTGGTATATGGTGAATCCGCTTGGTTTCGTCAATAATTCGCAGTACCAAATCGTGATCTTGTGCTCCGTCAAAACCTTGGCGGAACCATCCAATTTTATCACCAATCGTTTTCCGAATCACGGAAAAATGACAGATATAATTATTGGACCGTAATAAATCTATACTAAAATCAGGTTTAAAATAAGGACCCGATAATTCGCCGTCCACACTAATTTTATCTTCATCGCTATAGAAAAAGTCGATTTCTTGATTTTTATTTAAGGCTTTGACGACCTCAAAAATTGCATCGGGTGTCAGTTCATCATCGTTGTCTAATAGACCGATAAATTCACCCGTTGCCATCTTAATCGCCTCATTCGTAGCACCAGCAATGTGTTTATTGTCTTTTCCAAAATGAATTTTAATTCGTTCGTCTTGGCCTTGCCATTTTTTCAAACAGTCGATGGTTTCCTGCTTTGGAGATGCGTCATCGTATAAACACAATTCCCAATTTTTATAATACTGCCCGATTAAAGATTCGATACACAAATCCAACCATTTTGGTTCTACATTATAAACAGGTGTAACAATGGAAATTTTTGGCTGATAATTAAATAATAAAGCAGTTTCTTTAATCTGATCTATATCGCTTTCGCTCAGTTTTCTTTGCTCTAGATAAATTTGGTATTGTTCATCAAAGGTCAAATTAGCAATGTCTTTTACTGCTGTCACATCTGATTGTACCGTTATTTCACCATCTTTTTTATCTTTTACACGGATTGTAATTCGATCAACATCTGTTTGAAGCGGTGTTCTCAAATAAAATCCTGCATTTTCACTATCTGGAAATTTTGGAAATGC
>CALDTJ010000223.1 GCA_937924145.1 uncultured Saprospiraceae bacterium | reverse complement strand
TTTAGATTTTCCCACGGGAAAATCTAAAATTCTTCGCCCCTAAGACCCCTTTGTCGAGTTGCCGAAGGCAACGAGACAGAATATAAATAAATTTAGATTACACTGTACTAGACTTTGACTAAAACTTTTTTTGTAGGCCCTTAGTGCTTTGTTTCAAAAGTTTTGATTGAAAATCCTGAAGGGATTTAAGTTGAATAGCCCCGAGTGCAACTCGGGGGGAATGATTAAATAACGGATGCACAACCACGAAGTGGTTGAACTTAACTCGCTCATATTCAACCACTTCGTGGTTGTGGGAGAGCGGGGTTATTTTCTATCCCCGAATTTCATTCGGGGCTACTCACGTTGAACCACTTCGTGGTTTATTCGACAAATTGTTACTTATAACATTTGAAACAAAGCACTAGCTTTGGTCAACTTCTAGCTTAGCAAAAATGCTACCGCTCGTGTCAACATCTAGCTAAGAAAACTATTGTGAACTATGTGTTTTAACTATGTGATTATGTGGTAAAAATTAATAAGCATCCAGTTTTAAACATTAAACTATGTGGTAAAAAAAAGAAAAACCATCTTTTGGACTACCTCCTCAACCTAGACGAATCCATCTTCCTGCTCATCAATCGATCAGCACAAAACACTTTTTTCGATTGGCTATTACCGCTATGGCGGAATAAATATTTTTGGATACCTGCCTACTTCCTTTTCATTGGATTACTTATCACGAAGGTAGGAAAAAAGTCGGTATGGATCTTCCTTTTCTTAGGCTTAACTATTGGAGCAAGTGACTTGACCAGTAGTTTTTTAATCAAAGAAAACGTTGAGCGAATACGACCTTGTAATGACCCAATATTTCAAAAGAAGGTCTTTCTAAGAGCGCCTTGTGGGAGTGGATATAGTTTTACTTCCTCTCATGCTGCGAATCATCTTGCCTTGGCTACTTTTCTTTTTTTATTATTTGGACATCGTTGGAAAAGATGGAAATATGCACTTTTGCTTTGGGCAATTTCTATTGGTTTGGCTCAGATTTATGTGGGGGTGCATTACCCTTTAGATGTACTTTTTGGGTTTTTACTTGGAGGGGGAATTGGCTATCTCGGGCATTATTTTTACCAACGGTTTAACGTGTCGGACACTTTCAAAGTGTCTGACACGTAGAACACCTAGCACTCACCATTTACACTATAGTATACTCAAAACTGTATAAAAAGGTGATTTTAGCGAAGATAGTGTAAGGCGATTACTTCAAGTAATCTCCTTACTTAGAGTTAGAAAAATAAAGAGGTTACTTGAAGTAACCGCTTTACAAGAACCACAATTTTATTCAACTTGCAGTATATAAAGCAATTTAACACGGAAATTGAGTAACACCGAATTAGATGTTGACAGTCCAATCACTTAATTGTCACCATTCCTACTTTTTCAGTATTTGGATTGCCTACTGATTGTCTTTGTATCGTCTTTTCTTAAGATAACTTGGTTCGTTTGCTCAATGCTTTATAATTTTAGGCAATTAGATAAGACTTACAAAGTTTTTGAAACTTGGTAAGTCTAATATACGCCAAAATATTTCTCAATGAAGTACCTTTTTACCCTTACATGTATTTTACTTACTACTTTTTTAACAGCACAATCAGCACTTTGGACTGATGTAGATGCCACTCAAATTGCCTTTCCAAGAGATAGCAAACAACGATTATTACCCACAGCATTTCGTGCAGTAAGCTTAGAAACGGCTAGTTTGAATAAACTTTTGGCGAAAGCCGAGAAAGAATTTTCTAATAAAAAAGGGATCATCTTACCTATCCCAATGCCTGATGGTCAGTTAGAAAATTTTGAAATTTGGGAGTCGCCAATTATGGAAAAAGGATTGGCGGATCGTTATCCAAATATCCGAACTTACAAAGGAAAATCTATTGACAACCCTTTGGTACATAGTCGATTAAGTTTTACGCTGCGAGGTTTTCGGGCTATCGTAGAATCACCAGAAGGTATGATTCTAATTGATCCAATAGCAACGAATCAAACTAAGTATTATACGGTCTCTTATGCCATAGATGCGACTATCTCACCCGAAATGGCTGCGATGGAAATGAATTGTGGGACTTCTAATATTCCTACCAATATTTTAGAAGAAGGACTTACTACACTAGAAAATAAAAGCCAATCTAGAAATACTGCAGACCCTGCTGATTTATACATTTATCGGGCAGCGATTGCCTGTTCGGGCGAATATGCTCAATTTCATAATGCAACTACAAAAGAGCAGGCGATTGCCGAAATTGCAGCGACAATGAATTTGGTAAATATGATTTTTGAAAGAGATTTGGCCATGCGGCTGATGATGATCGAACAGACGGATAGCATCATCTTTTTAGACCCCGCTACTGACCCCTACACGGACGGTCAGGAAGTGCTTAGTTCCTATGGTGAAAATCCAGCGGCTATTGAAAAAATTATTTCACCTGACCAGTTTGATATCGGTCATGTGTTTATTGCAGGCTGCGGCAGTGGGGTAGTGGGCATTGGAGGAGGGAAAGCCTGTGATGGTTCTAAATCATTAGGTATTTCTTGCCAAAATAGTTTTAATAATGCTCGTTTTGCTTTCAATGTTGTTGCACATGAATTTGGTCATCAATTATTTGCTAGTCACTCTTGGACGACTTGCCCAGGCAACGAGGATCAACAGTCTAGTGGTACGGCTTATGAGCCAGGAAGTGGGAGTACGATTATGTCCTATGCGGGTGCTTGTGGTGGTGGCAATAATATTCAGAATACTGCCGATAGCTATTTTCATGTCGGTAGTTTAGAAGAGATGTTGACCGAAAAATTCGTTGGACGAACGAGCGGTTGCCCTGACATTATGACAACTGGTAATAATAAGCCTGTTGCTCAAATTGATTATCAAAATGGCTTTTATATTCCAATTAGTACACCTTTCGAATTGACGGGAAGTGCGACGGATGAAAATGGAGATGCGCTGACTTACAATTGGGAACAATTTAATCTAGGCCCAGCTACTGAACTTGGAGAGCCTTTGAGAACTACGCCAACGTTTAGATCTTTTACTCCAACGACTTCTCCGACGAGGACTTTTCCAAGAATGTTAGACATCTTGAATAATCGAACAGATAAGCGCGAAGTCTTACCGACCTATTCCCGTAATTTGACTTTTCGATTTACGGTTAGAGACAATAATATTGATGCAGGTGGAGTAGACTGGGCAACCCTCTCATTTGAGGTGACCGACCAAGCAGGGCCTTTCCTAGTCCAATTTCCCAATACTTTGAGTGATAGTTTGACAGTAGGAGATTATACAGAAATTCGTTGGGATGTAGCTAATACGGATGGAAATTTAGTGAATTGCCAAAAGGTGAACATTAAACTATCTACCGATGGTGGTAGTACCTTTCCTATTACTTTGGTGGAAAATACGGCTAATGATGGCACACAGTCCGTGACCATTCCTGATGCTATTACCGATCGGGCAAGGATTCGAGTAGAGGCTGCTGATAATGTGTTTTTTGATGTGTCTAATGGAAATTTAAAAATTGTGCCTGCTCAAACTGCTGGATTTTCTTTTGCGACTTCTTTTCAAGAACAACAAGTTTGTTTG
The DNA here is from genome assembly GCA_937924145.1 of uncultured Saprospiraceae bacterium. Lineage (GTDB taxonomy): Bacteria > Bacteroidota > Bacteroidia > Chitinophagales > Saprospiraceae > JAFMDF01. The sequence continues at coordinate 953 of CALDTJ010000223.1, read as the reverse complement.
CCTGCAAAAGTGGAGATTGATGTGACTACTTTGGCTTTGGCTGGATTTGCGAATACCGTTGATTTTTCTTTGGAAAATTTGAGTAATCAGATTCCTAGTCCGACGACAGGTTTTCTACAACTGATTGCGGGACAGGATGGAACGATTACCCTTGATTTTCCTGCGGATTATCCAACTGGACCGCTCACTTTTAATGTGGTAGGAACAGCTACGGACTTATCAGCGGTGGTAGAAAGACCCATTCAGTTAAATTTGGTATCCAATCAATTTTCTGATTTTGCATTGACGACTCCTAGTAATGGTACTTCAGGAATAGGTTTACCTTCCTTCGAATGGGTAGCGACACCTGATGCTAGTACTTACGAAATTGAAATTGCGACTAGTCCAAGTTTTGGACAATCCATTGTCGAGAGTGGAACTAATTTGACGACCAATACTTTTGTCCCAACAACGCTTTTAGATCAGAGTACGATTTACTATTGGCGAGTTCGCCCGACCAATGATTGTGGAGTAGGGCCAAATTCTGAAATATTTGCTTTCCAAACTCAGAATTTAAGTTGTACAGAAGAAGTGGCGACAGCAATTCCAATCTTGATTTCTGCTTTAGGTACACCAACGGTTGAGTCAAAAATGACGGTTACGCAAAATTTTGAAATCAGTGATTTGAATATAGTGAACATCAAAGGATCACACGATTGGGTCAGTCATATTCGAACATCCTTAGTCAGCCCTGCTGGCACAGAAGTGATCTTATTTTCTGGCAAATGCCCAGGTTCAGTTCCTTTTAATTTGGGGTTTGATGATGAATCCCCTACGACTTTGCCATGTCCACCGATTAATGGGGATGTTCACCAACCTGCAGAGGCATTAGCTGCTTTCGATGGCGAAAGTACTTTTGGCGAATGGATCTTGCGAATTGAAGTGCTAAGTACAGATGGGGAAGGCGGCGCCTT
>CALDTJ010000222.1 GCA_937924145.1 uncultured Saprospiraceae bacterium | reverse complement strand
ATTCATTTCCTATTAGACGAAGGTTCTTTTGAAGAAATTGGCATTTTGGTTACACACCGAACAACCGATTTTGGAATGGAAAAAGAACTGTATTATGGAGATGGTGTAGTCACAGGGTATGGAACTGTCAATGGTCGATTAATCTACGTTTTTGCACAAGATTTCACTGTTTTTGGTGGGGCTTTATCGGAAACGCATGCAGAGAAGATTTGTAAAATAATGGACTTGGCGGTCAAAGTTGGTGCTCCTGTAATTGGTTTGAATGACAGTGGTGGAGCGAGAATTCAAGAAGGTGTAAAATCATTAGGAGGGTACGCTGATATTTTTTATCGCAATGTAACTTCTTCGGGCGTTGTCCCTCAGATTTCTGCTATTATGGGGCCTTGTGCAGGTGGAGCGGTTTATTCTCCTGCTATAACTGATTTTACCATTATGGTAGAAAATTCTAGTTACATGTTTGTCACTGGTCCAAACGTAGTGAAGACTGTAACGAATGAAGAAGTAACTTCCGAAGAATTAGGTGGTGCAAGTGCGCATTCTACAAAATCAGGCGTGACTCATTTAACTGCCATAAATGATATTGATTGTTTGAATCAAATCAAGCAATTAATTAGTTACATGCCCCAAAATTGTGAAGATCAGCCTGCGAAGTTACCTTATGAGATTGGCAACGAAATCAGAGAAGAATTAGAAAGTATTGTACCAGAAAATGCCAATCAACCTTATGATATTCGAGATGTCATCAATGGCATCATTGATAAAGAAACTTTCTTTGAAATACATAAAGACTACGCTGAAAATATCGTTGTTGGTTTTGCCCGAATTGCAGGTCGTAGTATCGGTATTGTGGCGAATCAACCGATGTATTTAGCAGGTTGTTTGGATGTCAATAGTTCTAAAAAAGCTGCTCGTTTTACTCGTTTTTGTGATTGTTTTAATATTCCTTTATTGGTCTTAGTTGATGTTCCTGGGTTCTTGCCGGGTACGGATCAAGAATGGAATGGGATTATTACCAATGGTGCAAAATTATTATATGCTTTAAGTGAGGCGACTGTTCCTAGGATTTCTGTGATTACTCGAAAGGCTTACGGTGGTGCTTATGATGTGATGAATTCTAAGCATATTGGGGCAGATATGAACTTCTCTTGGCCTTCTGCCGAGATTGCGGTGATGGGTGCCAAAGGAGCTAGTGAAATTATTTTCAGAAAGGAGATTAAGGCAGCGGACGATCCTGCGGCTAAATTGGCGGAAAAAGAGGCGGAATATGCGGCTAAATTTGCTAACCCTTATCGAGCCGCTCGACGTGGTTTTATTGATGAGGTTATTTATCCTAAAAATACTCGACGGAAGTTGATTAAGGCTTTTGCGATGTTGGAAAATAAGGCGGTTAGTTTGCCTAAGAAAAAACATGGAAATATTCCGCTGTAGCTAAAAGAGGAGACATTTCTACTGCGGGTTAGGCATGTGTTTAGCTCAGAGTAGAAGTGTTTTCTCTTTTTAATAGCTAGCCCAACAAGAGAAAACACTTCTTAATTTTAGCCTTTCTCTTTCCTAACCCGCATAAGAAATGTCTCCTCTTGTATGTTAGGGCATCAATCTTCAATCAAGATATCCAACATATCATCATAGTTATCAGTCAGAATATGATGCTCTAAAAAGCTATTAATTCCGCCAAACCAATCTAAAATCACATTTCTTGCCAATAAGGTTGAGTTAGTATTCAAATAAGTTTGGTAAGAACTCCAGTAATATTTTCTATAATCTGCCATTAACTTATGTTTGGTCGGATTCATGTGTACATAACAAATCAGCTTACCAAAATGTACCTCGTTCTGCACAGCAATTCGTTTAAATCTTCTAGTGAATAAATTACCTTGACGTTTATATTTTTTGTTGAAGTATTTGGCATAAGAAGTAAAGAATTTATTGAATTGACGTTCCATTACCTCAAAGACTGTTCTATTTCTTTTTTCTTCTTTTAAAAATTTCTTTTGTGCTATTCCCAACCTGTCCCTCAGTATTGATTCAACTATTTTTGTAATCTTTTCTACAGATTTCACTCGCAGAACAAAATGGAAATGATTCCCTAATAGGCAGTAGGCATAAGTGTCTACATAATCTGAAACATATTCTTTATACTTCTCAAGAAAAGTCTTTCGATCTTCATCGTCTTTAAACAAAATTTCTTTGTTATTTGTCCGATTGTAAACATGAAAATTATGGGAGGCTATCAACGGAGCATGATAATCTATCTTTTTTCTTTTTCTCATAGGTTGTTTCTTGACAAAATTGAGGAGCCCCATACGGGCAAGCTATTTCTACTGTGGGTTAGGCATGCGTTTAGCTATGAGTAGAAGTGTTTTCTCAATTTTAGTTCTGTTTTTTTGATGAAGATAGATTTTTTTGTCTAAAAGAGAAAACACTTCTTATTTTCCCTTTCTCTTTTCCTATCCCGCATAAGAAATAGCTTGCCCGTATGGGTCTCCTCTTTTAGCGGAGCAAAGTTACATTCCCCTTAACCGTCTCCACGCGTTCATCAATCATATATTGAATGATATAAACATAGACCCCAGCAGGTTGTCGTTCTTTCTCGCCAGCAGCATTTCTTAAATTTCCATTCCAGCCTTTTTCGGCATCATCATTATCATAAACTAGTTTTCCCCAGCGATTATAGACTTTAAATACATCAATGATCTCCTCCGTTTCACCTGCCATCAAATTAAAATAATCGTTCCGCCCATCATTTCCAGGGGTAAAAACATTGGGAACTAGTGGTGGTTTAACTTGAATCGTTGTTTCTTCTTTGTAAATACAACCACTAGTCGTCGTTGCTGTCACTTCAATCACCACCTCTCGAACTTCCATTGATACAGGTTCATTCGCTAAAGGAATATAGCTTAAAACGGTATCATTTTCTCCTGGAATAATTAAACCATTTTCTCGCCACTCTATAGTTAAATCTGAAACGTTCGTTTGTAGAATAATCGAGTCATTTTTTTGACCAATGAAATTACATCCATCGCCTAATTCTTTTAAAGAAAAATTAGCTACAGTTATGGTCACTGTATCTTTAATTTCGGCACTACAGACAGTTTCTTCAATAGTTAAAAAATAAGTCGTAGAGTCTAAAGGAGACACTACAGGATTCGTTTCATTAGAAGAAAAATTATTGCTCGCTGTCCATTCATAACTCAAATTAGTAGTGACGTATGCGCCTAAGTTCACTATTTCACCAACGCAAATTTGTTGATCTTCTAAAATTGTATAACTTGGTATCTCGGGAATCACTTCCACTTCGATTTCATTAATAAAGGCATTACAAACATTACTTGCTTTCACGGAATAGGTAGTTGTTGTCGATGGATTAGCAATTGGATTCACACAAGTTAGGCAACTTAAACTTTCAGTTGCACTCCATTCATAAAAAGCGGCAGTAGGTGCAGTCAATTGCAAACTTTCTCCCTCGCAAATAAACGTATCTCTAGTAGCCTGTCCATCTTCTTCCAAATTCGCCAAAACATTAGGATCTGATCCCTTAAAATCAATCAGGATAGCACCATCAAAAATGACTCCATCATAATCATTAATTAAAACCACAAAAACTTCTCCTTTTTTAACGGTCAAAGGTTTCAAAAAGCCATCTCCTTCTAGGCTTTCACAAGTATCTGTTATGGGTGTCCCAAATTCGGGGTTAGTGCTAGTCAGTCCTGTTTCGCTATACAACATATCATCCGCCCAAGAACTTCTAATCGGTTGTGATTTTTTAGTTTCACTACAGGCCGTTTCCAGTTTATCATAAGGTCCCCAAATATTAAAGTCGATATCCACTACCCCATTTGGATCATTATTACTCAGCAAAAATGCGAATTCGCCGTCACCTTGTGCTTCAAAAGCAAACCATGTATAATTCGTCTCAAAGACATCCTCCCAACAACCATTGTTTACACCAATTTGGAAAAAATCATTAGCTCCCTCATCTTGTTCTACCGTCAATGCGACAGGTAAATCAGGTGAACACCCATTTAAAATCAAGGCATCTTCACAATTTGCGGCGGAAGGAAAAGTTGTAGGACAATTGTCTGAGGCTGTTATAGAAATATCAAAAGGGGTACAATTAAACTCATTGGCAACAACAAAATAATAAGTCCCTTTTTCTTTTAATGGCACATTTGGTAATACCATTTGATTTCCTTCATCGACCTCCTTTTGGCTTATACATTTAACATTATTGGCATTTGGTAAACCTCGAAAAATAGAAATGCCTGTCTCGTTAATAATTCCTTCTATATTTACCGTAATACATTCTCCACCTTCAGAATTGTAGGCAAAAACATATTCATCGCCTAACAAAAAACGATCATCTGTACAGGGACCTGTTTCTAAATTATTACCAGCAAAACAAGTGGATAAATTTGCAGCTTGAAAAGGAATAGCATCAATAATATGTGGATTTTCAATAGTTAAATCTTCGAATTCAGGACATTCGGCTAAGCATTTCCAACTCAATTCAAATCCTGCTCGTTCTTGACTTTTATCAGAAATAAATTGAATGGTCACACATTCATTTTTGGCATACACTAAATTATTAACTCCTTTTTTATTAATTGATTTTAATAAATTTCCTTCAATACCTTCCCCCTCATATATTTTGAGAAAATCAAAAGGGTTTTCTATATCATAGTTGATTACTTCCATGGAAATACACTTAGTATTTGCGGTTGGACAAATCGTAAAAACGTGATCTTCTTCCACTTGATAATTTCCATCAGGTCCACCAGAATCAAATAGAATACCTTCACACAAATTTGTAGCTGAAGTATCGCCCATATTAAAGGTAGCTAATTGAGCTAATCCATTATTTACAAAAAGAAAAAGAAAGATACTCGTCAATAAATATTTCATCTCGATAATTAGGATATAGTGTTTCTTGAAATGTATTGTTAGTCTTTGCAGCACTCGAAGTGCTGGAAAGACTTTGTTTCAAATCACCTTTTTGGAAAAAGTAGCCCCATATACTGTTAATAGACTGTTATTACCTTAGTTTCTTTTTTAACAAATTCATTTTTTGTTAAAACCGTCAAGTATTCGCCAATTTTCTAGTGTTTTTTAACAAGATTTTGCCCTAACTCTGTTATTTTTGCCACTCTTTTGAAAAAAATCCCCTTTTGACAAGTCGCTAATTAACACAATCTTAAATTTCCGTTAAGACACTTTAAGGTATAAATGAACGTCTTTTGGATGTATGAGTTACGAGCGTTCTATTAGTATTCTCGCTTAACTCAAAAATTGCCAATAATGAATCTGACCATTGACATAGGAAATACTCGAACCAAATTCGGTTTCTTTGAAGAAAATGAGTTGGTAGAGAAGATTATCATAGAAAAATGGACATTATCAGATTTAAAAAAACTGGTAAGCAACCAAAACCTTGAAAATATCATCTGTTCTACTGTAAAGACAGTTAACAAGCGGATGGTAAATTATTTGAATCAGCATTGGTACTTTCTAAATCTAGATGCAAATACGCCTTTACCTATTCAAAATCTATACGGCACGCCTAAAACGTTAGGCAAAGATCGACTGGCAGCAGTAGTTGGTGCAAATGAGCTTTTTCCTAATGAAAACTGCTTAGTTATTGATGCGGGTACTTGTACGACGTATGATATAATTGACGCGGCAGGAAATTATCTTGGAGGTAATATTACGCCGGGATTAAATATGCGATATAGAGCAATGCAACATTTTACTGCAAAATTGCCTTTGGTCAATAAGCCAATAGTCATTAAAAGTGGAATAGGGAAAAATACAATAGAAGCATTAGAAGTTGGAGGAGGGCTAGGAAACATCTTAGAAATGGAAGGCTGGATTAAGTATTTTGAAAGTCAATTTAAGGGGATTAACACAACCTTAACAGGAGGAGACGCCGAATATTTTGCTAAACGGTTGAAAACTAAGATATTTGCGAACTCAAACCTAGTCCTTATCGGACTAAACAAAATTCTTAATCATAATGTGGAGCTTTAGTAAACGTATTTTTTTGACGCTGTCAGCTTGTTTTGTGGTAACGCTATTAATGGCTCAACCTAAAAATAATTCTCCTTATTCCCGATTTGGCGTAGGCGACATTTTAAATCAAAATTTTGCCAATCTTCGTGCAACCCCTGGTTTTACGAATGCCTATAATAATAGCTATCATTTAAATTTGCAGAATCCAGCCTCTTTAGGCTTTTTGCAAATGGCAGCTTTTGATTTCGGGATGTATGGCAGAAGTTCTACTTGGGAAAGTGGGAATGAAAGCAATGATAACTGGAGTGGTAATATGTCTCACTTAGCATTGGGATTCACCTTAAATAACCCAGTAAATGACCTTCTAGAACGAGAAGTACGTAATTTTTCGTGGGGGATGTCTTTTGCATTAGTTCCTTATAGTTTGGTTGGCTACACTGTTCAAACAACAGGTGACGTACCAGATATTGGGAGTGTGACGAGCGAATTTAGAGGAGAGGGTGGAACGAATCAGTTTATATGGTCAAATGGCTTTCGGTATAAGCAAACTGCAGTAGGTTTTACACTAGGATATTTATTTGGAAAAATCGAAAATGTTCGATCTGTAGCTTTTAATGACATTACTGCTGGTTATTCAAATCGTTTTTTAGACGATTTTAGTATTAATGGATTTACTTGGAGATTTGGTGCTCAACGTAATTTTTCTTTTAATACCGATCAACCTAATAAAGTAAAGATTTTAACTTTAGGTGTGACAGCAAGTTCAAATGCCAGTCTTAATACTAACAGCTCCCAATTTTACCAAAGGGTAAACCCATCGTATATTTTGGCTTTGGCCAATGATACGATTTTAGATAGAAGCAATGTAGATGGAAAAGCAACGCTACCTGCACAATTTGGCGTCGGAGCTATTTTTAATAGTGCTGGTAAATTTAAGTTAGGTGTCAACTATGATATAGCACAATGGAGTAACTACAGAAACGATGCAAAACCAGAGACGTTTGAAGATACCTATAGATTAGCTTTCGGAGCAGAATTTATTCCTAATTTTGCCTCTTATAATAAATTTTGGGAACGGGTTCGATACAGAGTAGGAGGATTCACAGGAACAGATCCTCGAAGTATAGATGGCGAGCAATTACAAGAAGTAGGAATTACATTTGGATTAGGGTTGCCCATTACATTACCGAGACAACAGGTATCTTTTATCAATTTATCTGCTGAATTCGGGAAACGAGGGTCAGGTACTAGTTTACAAGAAACTTATGGAGAGTTTACAATTGGCTTTACTTTGAATGATAATTCTTGGTTCTTCAAGCGTAAGTTTAATTAAAGTAGAGGTGAGAAGAGTGAGAGAAAGGTGATAGATTTGAGCATTAATTGCTAGGAGTTACCTCAAATATGTATTATTTAGGAAAGAATAGAGCATTGTATAAATAAATTTTGTAAAAAACATAAAAACTAAAAATTGTAAAAATATGAAAGGGATCGAAAAAATGTTTAAAGCGGTTTTGTTGTTTGTGGGTGTCTTTGCGCTGAATACATCAGCAAATGCACAATGTGGCACTTTTGCACAAGCAGCAGACCCAAGTCAAGCGGAAGAATATCACGTGTTGTACCGTCAGGATGTAAAAAGCAATCCAGAAGGTGCATTTGAAAATTGGCAAAAAGCTTTTGAGGCTGCACCAGCGGCAGACGGAGCTAGAGATTTTCACTTTACAGATGGTATCAAAATCTATAAGGCTTTATTGGCAAAAGAAACTGATGAAGCTAAAAAGACAGAGTACAAGCAAAAAGTAATGGACTTATACGATGCAGCAATCAGTTGTATGGAGTCTGGTGGGGTAAAATTACCTAAAGTAAC
>CALDTJ010000221.1 GCA_937924145.1 uncultured Saprospiraceae bacterium | reverse complement strand
GCATTGAACCATTTTAAGGAACAGGTTGCTTTAGGGAATTTTGTAAAACCTGATGCTATCTTTTTGGATATTAATATGCCTGAAATTAATGGTTGGGAATTTTTGGATTTATACGCTGCTATGGATGTTGAAAAAGCGAATGTTTACATCATGCTTACAACTTCTCTTAATCCAGATGATGCACTCAATGCGGAACTAAATCCAATGATAAGCGGTTTAAGAAATAAGCCTTTGACCGAAGAACACTTGAAAGCAATTCAGCAAAGTTTAGCAGGAAATCTTGTTTAGTTTCTTAGCATATTTGCGTATAGAGTAACTTATCAAATTAGGTGAAAGGTTTATTTTGATGGCTATTTAGCATATACAAAGACTACTGCTATGTTTCAAAAGTTTTGATTAATAATCCTGAAAGGACCCGCCCGCATGCGCAGTCGTGCTGGTTAAACACGAATAGCCCCGAATGAAATTCGGGGATAAATGACGAGAAAACGAGTTACAACCACGAAGTGGTTGAACTTAACTCTTTCATATTCAACCACTTCGTGGTTGTGGGTAGAGGGGCGCATCTTCTAACCCCCGAATTTCATTCGGGGCTATTTACGTTCAACCACTTCGTGGTTACAGCGACGAATTAATACCACAAACTTTTGAAACATAGCACTACTGCTGTGTAAACAAAGTTTTGATTAATAATTATATCTTAGAATATGCTCTACTAAATTTTTCACGCGCATCAATTGGCGCAAATATCCAGTTAACTTTAGTACGCTTATTATTTCGTTCTTTGACAAGTGTTTGAACTTCGCTCGTAATAAATTTTTGGTTATCCATTCTACGTTTCAAGCAGATTCTAGAGATAGCATAAATTTCCATTTCTGCCATATTTAACCAAGATGCATTTACAGGTGTATAATGAAATTGGATTCGATTTCCTAAATCCAGCGCTTGTGCTGGACTATACATTTTGTATAGTGACCCTTTTTTATGGGTATTTAAATTATCACAAACCATTCGTATTCCTTTGGCTTTTGGAAGAACAGATGGTAGAAAATTATCTAAAAAATCTTTTATAAAAGCAGCAAAATCAGTAGAGCGTCTTTTGGGACCGACCCAAACAAATCGCAGCCCCCACATTGGCAGAAATGCGACTAAAATCTGAATCGTACCTCCTCGGACGTACTTTTCCGAAATCTTTTTAGATTGCCCAGGTTTCATTTCTATTGGTTCAATCGTATGCCCAATCATTTGATAAGATTTTTCATCAAAACAAACCAAGGGGCAGGTTTCATTGGCAGCAAGCCCATACAAGTGTAGTATTTCTTCCATTTGTGCAATGTATTGAACAGTTATATCTCCAATACACCACATTTTCTTCAAGTCAGGTCTAAGTTTGTTTTTTTTAGAATATTCTTAACTTCTGTATGAGAAATACTACCTTTCTCGATTAGGCTTAACTCCACTGCTTTATCTGCTAGTAATCGTAAGGTCCATTCTGCGTGACCATCAGGGGCTTTACTACATGCTAATAAAGTCACTTTTGCTCTATCACAACCCGTTAGCCCTCTTGGACGTCCGCTGCGAGGCTTATCAAAAAGACTGGCTTTTAAACCTTCTTTTCGATAAGTTCTTCGTAATATGAACAGCATATTTTCGCTTACATCCAGTGCAGCTTTTATCTGTTTGACGCTTAGGCCTTGGTCAAATTTTAGTAAAGCTTGAGCTCGTTTTAGTTCTCTTGCTTTAGCACTTCCTCCTTTGAGAAAGTTTTCTAAAAAGGTTTTATCGTCTTGTTGAAGTTCAAATTTACCTGTTAGTCGTGCCATAATTTTAAGATTTTGGCACAATTTAAGATATAAAAATTATTAATCAAAACTTTGTTTACATAGCACTACTATTATTTCTTGCTATACAAGTACTATTACAGTTCATTTAAGCTGCTAGAGAAGAAACTTAAATGCACTCTTATGTACGAAAATGGTAGAAAGAAAGTAGTATTTATTGTTTAGTTAATAGTTACTATTTTTGAGTTATTTTTAACGCAAATTTTTTTCATGCTTCAAAAAGTTAGAATTGATAAATGGTTGTGGAGTGTCAGGATTTTTAAATCCCGCTCGATGGCAACGGATGCTTGCAAATCTGGTAAAGTAAAAATTGGAGAAAACAATATAAAGCCCTCTTATTTGTTGAAAAGGGATGAAGTGATTTATGTTCGTAAAGAAGGGTTTAATTTGACCTTCAAAGTGGTTGATCTTTTAGAAAAGCGGGTATCTGCTACCTTAGCACAGCCTTGCTATGAAGACCTTACACCGCCTGAAGAATTAAATAAATATAAAGATTGGTTTGTTGGGAAAGGCCGTCCTGAGGTCAGAGAAAAAGGGGCAGGTAGACCTACCAAAAGAGATCGACGAGATATTGATAAATTTAAAGATTTTGAGTAATTGTACTGGCGCCTTCAGTCGCCTATTTTTTAGTGTCTGCGACAGAAGTCGCTGATACTCGAAAAAGAGAAAGGGCACCTAATAGGCGCCCTTTACAACAATAACAAACAAAACCAACTAAAAAAATCTTATATAAATTAATTATATTTAATTTGAGTATTCGTTAATTTAACGGATACGATAGTATAACGACCAAAAGTGTAGAATTGCTTTGTTGACTAGGAACTTTAACAGTTAAAATGTTAGCCAGCAGTCAAAAATGGCATCAAAATCAGAAAAGCCCTAGCAATTATTCAAATAACTGTTAGGGCTTTTTTGATTTTATATTGGATTAAGTGTTTCCAGCACTTCAAGTGCTGGAAACACTTCAGCATCTACAATTCCACAATAGTCAGACCATCTCCACCACGTTCAGGTGCTGCAAAACTTACGGATTGAATGTCTTTATACTCCTTTAATTTCCTACGTACTGCTTTACGCAAAACGCCTGTTCCTTTACCGTGAATAATCTCCAAATTGCTGACACTAGCCACCAAAGCTTGATCCACAAATTCTTGTAAAACGCCGACTGCCTCTTCGATACTCATACCTCTCAAGTCGATTTTTGATTCAAATTTAGCATTGGCAGCCGTTGTATCTAGCTGAATGCTTTTGTTTCTTCGAATCTCTAAAGGTTCACCAGCTTGTTGCAAATCCCTTAAAGGAATGGTCATTCGCATAATGCCCATTTGAACGACGGCTTTGTTCTTTTGAATGGACTCTACTTGACCAGTAGCACCACCCGTTTTTAATTTTACAAAATCACCTTCTTGAATAGGTTTATTAGACTTACGACGCTCTGGTTTGTAGTAAATATCTTCTTTTAATTCTTGTACTTCTTCTACGATTTCTTTGCGTTCCGCTCTTACTTTTTTAGCAATTTCTTTCGCCTTTTTAACTTTTTCTGCCTCTGCTAATTTTTCATTTTCTTTTAACTCTCGAATTAAATTTTCTAAGAGTTTATTGTCTTGCGCAGTGCTTTGTAAGGCCTGTTCTTTCGCCTCTAATTTTTGCTTTTTGCGACGATATTCTAAGTTTTTATGTAAGTCGTCATAATTCCGAATCAACTTTTCTAGCTGCTTAGCTTTTTCTTCAGAAATTCTTAATTTTTCCTCTAAGACTTGTTTATCTCTCTGTAAATCAACTAATAAAGTCTCGACTGCATTCTCTTTTTTTCCTACTTTTTTACGCGCATAATTTAACAATTTTGGATCTAAACCCGTCTTTTCTCCAATCTCGAAAGCATAAGAACTACCAGGTCTGCCTACCTTTAGTTCGTAAGTAGGAGAGAGGGTATCTTTATCAAAAATCATCGACCCATTGATAATTCCTTGGGTCTTAAAAGCATAAATTTTAAGATTAGAATAGTGAGTTGTGATGACGCCAAATATCTGTTTTTTATTCAAGTCTGCTAGAATCGCCTCGGCTATTGCCCCTCCAATTTGCGGGTCTGTTCCCGACCCAAACTCATCAATCAGCACCAACGACTTTTTATTCGCATTTTCCATGAATACTTTCATGTTTGCCAACCGAGAACTATAAGTACTTAACTCATCTTCGATAGATTGTTGATCCCCAATATCTGCAAAAATATCTTCAAAAATGCCCATTTCACTGATCGGATCTACAGGCACTAACATTCCAGATTGAAGCATTAATTGAAGTAATCCAACAGATTTTAGGGTGATAGATTTCCCTCCTGCATTCGGTCCACTCAACATCAAGATTCGATTGTCTTGAAAGAGAATCAAATCGAAAGGAACCGTCTTTTTATTAACTAACTGATTCTTTAAAAAGAGTAGGGGATGATAACCAGTTTTGATGCCTAATCTTGGTTTGCCCATTACTTTAGGCATGGTTCCATTCATTTTATAGGACAATCTAGCCTTGGCTTGAATGACATCTAAGCGAATCATCAATTCTTGATAAGCGTACATGGACGGAACATAAGGTCGCAAAGTGGCACTTAACTCTTTTAAAATCCGATAAATTTCTCGCTTTTCTTCTACCTCTAATTCAAAAATATCGTTATTGATGTTGATGATTTCTTCGGGCTCAATAAATGCGGTACGACCAGTCGTCGATTCATCATGGATAATCCCTCTGATCTTTCGCTTATGCTCTGCTGGTGCGGATAATACCCGCCGTCCATTTCTAAAACTCTCTACATTATCCGTCAACCATCCATTGGACCTGTATTTGCTAATGACGGATCTAAATTGTCGATCCAATTCCTTCACCTTACCACCCATCGTCCGACGAATTTTCATCAACTTGGGAGAGGCATCTGGTCGAACTTGGCCTTCTTCATCAATGATTTTATCAATTTCCTTGATTAAATTGGCATCAAAATCAATTGGCTGGATTAGTTTATATAAGGTAGGATATACTTGCTGACGAGCATCGGCAAAGTATTTGAAAATTAAGTTGATGGACCGTAAGATCACAGTAATACGCTGAAAACCGTCGATTGGTAAGACATAATCTTCAATCGCTAGCATTTTCAAATCCTTGCTAATGTCCTCGTATGCTTGCATAGGAAATGGATCATTCCCTAAAGTAACTTGGTACTCCTTAACTTCTTTTAGCTTATTGATTATCTGGACCCTATTCGATCCTGGGACAATTTTTTGTACTTCTGCTCTGCCTAATGCTCCATAACATTCTCCTTCTACTAACTCAATTATTTTATCGAATTCTAATTTTTCGAATAAATCCTTTGGCTCTAATTTCATGGTTCTACCGATGTTGCGTCTCTTTTTGACGATTTTTTCTTGTGTTTTTGCAAATGCTTTTTCGTTAACTCTCAACCCCAAAAATAAGGCTATTTACTTACTTTTGAAATTGGCTACGAAAGCCCCGAACATATAAAAGGAGATTTTGCTAAGAAAGTTCCATTTTGCTAAAAAATAAATATTAGAAAATTAATTTTTAGTAAATATTTACCAACTAGATTTACCACTCATTTTTTCTACCATATAGCTATTTAAGTTCATTTAGAACATGACTTAAATGCACTTAGTACCTAAATGGTAAAATAAAGTCTAATTAGTTATATTGCTGTATAGTTACGATTTTTATATAAAAAATGCCATACTCAATTGGTGCTGAGTATGGCATGTATATTATTTTTGAGTATTAATTCTACTCTTGAAAAATCAAAGTTGGATTAGTGATTTTGAAGTGGATTAAATAATCAAAATGGGAACTTTTATAAGGGAATAAATGAACGTATCTCGATTCTGGATAAAAGACTGCACCTATTATAATTTTAGTAGGATCTTCTCTTTCAAAAGCTCGCCAAGCTAAATTATCTTCTAATTGGCTAGTAGCAATAATAAACGCAGGATCTTCTATTGTATAAAATTGACCATTTATGGCTCCATCTTCAATAGGTAAAAACCAACTGTTCGATACTGGTTCTGTAGGTTCATTATTCCTTAATACTTGTCTTGCATTAAATTTTCCACCTGAGAAACTAAACCCTACCGTCTGATACGCTTCTCCTATTTGAGCTTTGAGGTAAGACCCCATAGCGTTGCTAAATTCCAATGGCGCTTTTATGTCATTAGTGATATTTCCAATATGGAGATCGTGCGCACTAATGACCATCTTTTTATCATCAAAAAAATGCTGATACCAAAGTGCATTTTCTGCCATGAATTGATCTCTTGGAAATTTGCTGTAATCCGTAGTTTGTCGATTGGCTATAATTTGAAAAAGAACTTTAAAATATTGACTGTTTAGTTCAAATGCTTTAGTTGAACTGGCTTCAATAATACTTTCTTTTTCATTAGAAAAATCAACGAATAATTGCTCTAGCTCATTTTCTAATTGAGTCAATTCTTCTTCGGAACTTTTAGCACCTTTTCCGATTAACCTTTCTGCATCCTCTAGAATTGGAGTCGCTTTTGGCAATAAAGTAGGAGAGGTTTCGGCTAGATAGCTTGCTAAAAAATTGCTATAGTATTCATTGGCTACCATATCTACACCAACATATTGGACTTTATCCTCTTCGGATTTTCCTATGTTATAATCACTCATCCATTCTAAAAAAACAGCGACTTCTTCTGTTTTCCAAACCCATTTATACAACATTTTTTCCCTCATTAATCCTCTAATAGCTGCCGTATTCCCGTTTTGTATTGCCTCATTAATCAAAATGGATTCGCCAAAATCAGCTTCCATTGCAAAAATCTTAAATCTTTGATTTTCAACTAAGTATTTAAAAAATCGATGTTTTGTTTGAAAGAATTCTCTACTACCATGCGTGGTCTCTCCCAATCCGATAATGGAATTATTGGCTAGGTCGTCTAAAAATAGCAACTCTTCATCTGCCCATCTTAATGGTTTGGGCTTTAGAGGTGTTTTCAGTTTATTGACTGCTGCTTCAATACTTAGCTCATTGACGTTTTGTTCGATGACCTGCTCTTTTTTACAGCTAAATAAAGATACTAGAATTAGGGAAGCGGAGATTAAGAAGTACTTTTTCATTGGTTAACTGTTTTTGTGAATGGATTGACTTTACAGTGTTAGTGCTAGAAAACAAAAGATGGTTGCACTGTAAGTTTTTAACCTTAAAATTAGTAGGGGAGAGGTAATCTTGAAACTGTGGCAGAAGGAAATGTGATTATGGTTTAAATTAAACTTTTTGGATGGTAATAAAACTATAAACTCCTGTCAGATTTCAAAAACCTGACAGGAGTTTATGGTTACTTTTATAGCTTTTTTGAGCAGTACAACTTTTTCCATTCAAAGATTAGATAAAAAGCATAATCACTCTATTTTAATAAACTTGCGAACAACCCGTTCATTAGCAGTATTCAAATGTAAAAAATAGATGCCACTCTTCAGCGATTGACCAGAAAATGTATAGGAATGTTGGCCGCTCGTCAATGAATTTTGTTGTACAATGGCTTTTACTTGTTGACCTAATTGATCATATACTACCAGATTTACCGTTGCTGCTTCTTTTAAATTTACCTCGATATTGATGTTGTCATAAAATGGATTTGGATAAACTTTTAAAAGCGTATTCGCAAAGGTTTTCTTTTGACCCAATGACTGCCTAGATGCAGCTACTATGCTTGAGTTTACGGCATTTCCACAGTTGGCAATTTGAGCACTAAAGAAACTACCAGACTGTGCATGGAAGCCAGATTTCAAACGGACGGCTGAACCTGCTTTGAAGTGTACTTCGTTCATAGGTTTAACATACCCTTTTGATTCAATACTTACATTTGCTTGGTAGGTATTGGGAACGATTTGTGGATCTTCTGCACTAATACCGTCTATGACCATATTTTGATGATTGGCGTTATTAGGATCACATTCACAATTACTGCTAGTGCCAGACCCACCAGCTTCTACTCGACTAATTTCCCATTGTAAAGGTGTATTACAGCAAGCCGAACCAGTAGCACAACTCACACTTTCGTCTGATTCTATTACGATGAATAAGCCACTACTCGTAGTTGTAAAACTTAGGCCTGATAGATCCCCATCATTATTTCCACTATAGAGCAATGCACCACTTGTACTGTTACCATCGTAGACGTGAATTTTATCGAATGGTACTTCCATTTTACCTGCTACGAAGTCCACTTTTAACGGTATGGTTGGATCGCTGGAGGAGTATGGGAAACCAATATTATTCGAATTGCCATAGCAATAAGTTTCTGTTTGAACTTCTCCGCATTCTGTTATGCTAATATCATAGATAGTTTTGAAATAAGAAGCTTGACAACCAGTAACAACACCTAAATCATTATAAGCTGACACGGTGACATAATAGGTTGTGAGATAATCAAATGGAGTACTCGGAGTATAGCTAGTCACATTTCCAACATCGGTGTTAGCCAAGAATTCTGATCCATTTGGACTTGTTCCAATTTTAAGTTGATAGCCTAAAGCGTGTTGCTGTGACAACCAAGTTAAATTGGTGGTTGGTATCACTAAATTTTCGCCTGAGGTTGGCGTTTGTAGAGCTACACAAGTTGGTGGAGGGAGGTTTTCAACACAGATATTATCTATCGCAATATCCCCTATAAAGCTAGTACCTCGTACAGCAACAAACCTTAAAGATATCAAGTTGGCCGAACTGAAAGCATTCAAAGAAATACTTGCAGTACGCCACGCCTCCGCATTGGAAGTTTGTTGTTGACCAGCAAGCGACCAGATACCATTAGTCCATTCATTTCCATCAAAAACATCAACGCGAATACTACCCATTGAAGCACCATACATATGGTAATCAAAAACTAAATAAGGGAGACTTAAATTGCTAATATTGATGGCTGGTGAATAAAGAAAAGCGGTATCATTAAAGCCACCAAATGAGGCTTCGGCATAAAAATAATTGGCTCCATCACTAGCATTTGAGGGGCCTGTTCCATTAGATCCTGTGCCTCCTCTCTGGGTATTCCACTGGTAGTCGTTCTGCACAATACTGGTCCAGCCATTACGATTTACACCTGAAATTGGGGCTGGATGATTTTCTGCATCTTCACACCAAGGAGCTAATGGAGTTGCGAACGTTTTGAACGACGTTGAAGTACAATTTTCTGAATTCCCAAGCGCATTATATGCGGAAAGCGTGATGTAATAAGTTATAGCTTCATTATAGTTAGTTGTTGGAGTATAGGATTGGACATTTCCAACGTCCGTTAAACTTAAAAACTCATCTCCACCATTGGTCGTTCCAATTTTGATGGTATAGCCTGTTGCATCTAGTGAATGATTCCAGGTGATAGGTCTAGGGACAATACTTAAGTCCACTGTACCATTGAGCGGATTTGTAATCTGGGGACACAAAGGAAGTCCTATTTCCTTTAAGCCGATGTTATCAATTGCTATATCTCCTGTGTAACTACTTCCTGTAATACCTCTAATTCTAAGTTGCACACTTTGATCTTTATAACTTGTTAGATCCAATGTATAGGGATGCCAAGTATTTCCCTGATTGCCTGTAATGGGCGCGCTGATATCCGTTATCCATTGATTGCCATCAAACAAATCTAAGTGTAATTCTCCAATTGTTGTTCCGTACATGTGGTAGTAAAAATAAAATTGAGGGGCAGTAGAACCAGTTAAATCTAAGCATGGACTTAATAAGGTAGCTGTTTCAAAATTACAACTACTAGATGTTTCTAAATACAAATACTTCCCAGTACTATTACCTAAGTCATAATCATTTGAAGGACCAGTACTAGAGGAACTTGTACTTCCAGAGTGGGTTCGCCAATCAATATCGTCTGCTGTTCCATTCTGCAAATTTTCCCAGTTGTTGGTTAATGGACAGCTAGTCCCTTGACAATTAGCAATGGTAGAACAACTTACCTGATCGTTAAAATTGGTGACAAATGGGACGGTCAAAGAAACATCAGATATGAAAAAATCCAATTCTAGCGTGTCATTACCTCGGAAATCATCATCTGGCAAATAAACCCAAACCTTTAAATTATTGACTGCTCCTAGGTTTAAATTAGCAATGGCAGAATTGAAGGTAAATTCCATTTCACTGGAGGAGGGTAGCGGTACTAAAATATTTTCGGTCACGATGGTACCATCATTTACTCGATAGGCAACCGCAAATTGCGAAGCTTCATTTAACCCTTGATTCTTTATATTTATTTTGACCTTCGGAATTGCCTCAAAACAAGTATTGATATCAGGGATAGGACTGATGATGCTTTCTGTTAAAATATCATACGGTAAGGGACATGAAATTTGAGTCTCAGCAATATTGACTGCATTGGCACGTCTTCCAACTATCCCATTAGCACCAGTTGCTCTAACAGAAACCCAATAAGACCCAAAAGGATCTACATTCGTTAACTCGTAAGTATTGGTGGTGCTGCTTCCAACCACTTCCATAGTCTTATTACCCAATAAAAATATATCATAACCGGTGGCACTCGCCACACTATTCCAAGTTATTTTAATTGAATTACCGCATACTTCGGAAACGGTTATTCCAGATGGGCGATCTATAATACTGAAAGTCTCATCACTTTCATCTGAATTGTCCCCTCTTGTGACCCTTACTTTTGCTGCTCCTGTTATTGTATTAGGAATATTCCAGCTGTAGAGTCTCTCTGTACCATTGACTGTGGCAATTGTTGTCCAATTTGCCCCGTCATTCGTTGTGTATTCTAATAGAAAAGTTCCTTGTGTGCCGAAGGCATCCCAGTGGATTCGTTCCGTAGTATTTGGCACTAAACCTTCTCCACCAAGTGGATAAGTAACCATTACTTCGTCGTAAATAAAATCATAGACTACGTAATACTTTTGTGGTCCCATCGGGATAGAAGTCCCTTCGATATTCAAGGTGTAACTTCCCGCTGCTGGATCATCCAAAGTTACTTGTTCGACGTTGTTTAAATTATCAACACCTCTCACGGCGGGTAAATCTAAAATGGCTGGATCTGGTGTAGGATCAAGTATCCAAGGTAAATACTCCACATTACCAGGCGTTGTCAGTTTGATGTCTAGGTTATTAATCAATGCAGGCCCTGAAATCGAAGCTGGTGCAGGTTCAGCCCAGTAAACCATCGCTTTGACTTGCTTTACACCAGCAGGAACTGTGATTGTATGTGTTAAAGATTGCCCATTGATAATAGTGCCATCTAGATAACGCCCAGATTCTAATAACTTTAAGGCTTTAAACCCATTGACTCTTCCCCAGCCATACTTGAAATCTGGTCCTAAATTACCCATTTCATCTGCTGTATTCATCAAGGTTGCCTTAATTAAGGCCGCTTCTGGATCAGTGCCGCCATTCAAAGATTTGTAGACTTGATACAACTGGGCAGAGACACCTGCAATACCTGGTGCTGCTGCCGATGTTCCTCCAAAAGTTTGGTAAGCATTATTCGGATTAGTCGCTAATTGACCTTGCCCGTGTGCGGAGATATCTGGTTTAAGCCGTCCATCCGCTGCTGGCCCTCTACTACTGCTGCTAACCAGCGATCCGTCGGCAAAAAGATTGGCGGTAGCGATAACGTTTTTTCCAATTTTATGACCACCCGTGATATTACCCCATTGGTTTCCTGCACCATATCCACAATCATTGTTATTGGAATTTCCAGCAGAAAATACGTGTAATAGTGTAGGGTTTTGATAAGTTTGGTCGTCTACCACTTGAGTAGTTGTGGTGTATCCATCATTACAACCATTACTATAAGAAGAGTTCGTGATTTTTACGCCGTCATTTTGGTGTAAAGAAAGGGTGTTATCAGAAGAAAAAAGAGAAGCATAATTGATCACGTATACATCTGAACCCGGTGCCATCCCTGTGATAGTCGGGTCTAAATTTCCACCACCTGACATCACACCTGCCACACCATCTCCGTGAGTACCTGTGGCATCAGTAGTTAGGTTCGTTAATCTACCCGTATAATCAATGTGAGGACCAACCAATCCATCATCCCTAACCAAAACTTTTACTCCTTCTCCATCAAAACGATAACCCGTTGATAATTTATTATTGATTACATTTGAACGGTGAATCGTTCTACCTCCTCTATCTTCTGCTTCTCCAGGACCAGGAATCAAGTCTACCCATTCGACATAAGGTAAAGTACCAAATTGTGTTATATTATCAATTGGAATTCTTAAAATTAGGTAGTGATTGTTTTCATTTGTTTCTAAAATGTCAATATCTTTTCCACTCAAATCTTTTACAATAGCGCTTAACGGCAAGTCTTCGTAGTAATTTAATATAATGTCTACTTGTTTGCCGTCCGTAGCGTAATCAGGTAGATTTTCCATTAACCTAGTACTCATCCTGTAAATAGAGGGTATTTCAATAATGGTTCTGATATTTAATTTTACCAACTGATTAGGATCAATCGTGCTTGGAATAGCGGCTATGTAGGCATTTTTAGGTACATATTTAATCAGTTTAATCCCTAAGTTTTTTAAACTGGCTTGAGTGTTTTCTGTTGGTAAATCATAAAATTGAATAATTTGGTAAGAATTACCAAGAAAAATATGATTACTAGAAGTACCACTTAAATTGGTAACTCCTGCATTGTCATCTGGTAAAAAAGTACCTACTTTAGTTTGGATGACAAAATCTTCGGGATTACTTTGGGCTACCGCAATAATAGACAGTAAGATACTGCAAAAGAGTGGAAGGATGAATTTTGTTTTCATGTTTGATTTTGATGTGTTTAGTAGGGAAAAATACAAATAGTGGGTTTGGAATGGACCTAAATGCATTAGTTGTTTTTACTGGTTAATGTATTTGATAATTGTATCTTGGGATTGTTGTGATTAGAGGAATGATTGACTTCGTAAAATTGAAATTATATGACTTTAGCAAATGTATCTAAAAATAATTAAATATGAGTGTAATATTCTTTAATTTTTCGGTTCTTTAACAATTCAATTTGATGAGTCGGTTTTTTCTCGGCTCTTACATTTTACCTGTTAT
>CALDTJ010000220.1 GCA_937924145.1 uncultured Saprospiraceae bacterium | reverse complement strand
TATTTAGGTATTTGGTCTAAAAATCGGACTTCTCCTTTTGTTTGTATAGAACCGTGGTTTGGTATTGCCGACCATAAAGATCATAATCAAGATTTTACTAAAAAAGAGGGCATTTTGAAATTGGCTGCTAACGCAAAATTTGAAAGTGTTTATTCTGTGGAAATTCATTAGTATTCTTCAATTTTAAAATTAGAGGGGCACTTAGAAGTGACCCTCTAATCCTTCAAAAGAAGGAGATGCTATTAAAGCATCGCCTTCTGTTAGCAAAAAATTAAGGAACTAATCCTATCTGTTAAACAAGGTTAAAAAATACATTTTTTTGTTAGTTGTGTAGTGGTGTATCTTACCTATTTGCATCCTTTATATATACGCTCAGTCTTTGCTGTATACTTCCTTTCATTTTTATAAACACCTTGACTTATGAAAAACTTAATGCTTGTTTGGCTATTATTTTTTAGCACCTCTATTACTGTTTTTGGACAACAAGAACGAACCGTATTTGGAAAATCTGGTTGGCGGATTAGTGGCGTTTGGGCAGGGCCTGCAGTAGGTGTAGGCCAGGTAGACGACGAGGCATTGGTGTTCCGAGGTGCATTTGGCGGGGTCGAATTTGGAAAGAAATTATTGCTAGGGTGGGGGAGTTTTGAGACAGACAACGACGTCTATATTAATGCCTTGGATAATGATCGCTTTAAAATGGATTACAGTGGCTTTATGCTAGGATATACACCTGCTGCACATAAGACGATTCACCCAACTTTAATGATATTAGCGGGTACAGGTAATGCACAAATGGGAACAAGTGAATTGGATAATATATTTGTAGTACAACCAACTTTAGGCTTAGAGTTAAACGTTTTTCGCTTTTTTCATTTATCATTTGATGGAGGTTACCGAATGGTGAGTAATGTCAATATTCCCGAAATGACAGGGCAAGATTTGTCAGGTGTTTATGGAGAGGTGAAGTTGAAATTTGGATTTTCTTGGTGAGTTGTAACTTAGTCTTTCCAGCAATTCCAAGTGCTGGAAAGACTGATACTACTACAAAAAAGCCTTGTCTTCTACCTCTTGAAAGAATGATTCCAGAAAACTAATCATATCTTCTTTGTGAGCTAATTCTAAATTTTTGAATTCTTGACAGGTATTGATAAATGCTGCTTTTTGAGTTTTGAAATTTTCACAAATAGGGACTAATTCTTCCTTACTTTTTCCTCTCCATTGTAAAAACCGTTCCCGTACATGCTTGATAGGAATCTGAGGGTGTGGAACTGCATAGGGGGCATTGACCAATCCACAGTAATCAAAATCATAAGGTACAGGTGTTGGGACTTCACTATCTTTAGGTTGTACCCATTTGATATTGTGCCCTTTCGATAAATTCCAATCGGTGTTGCCAATCATGTATTGAAACAAGACCATATTTTTATATTGTTCTTTATCTACTCTTGTAATTTTAAGTTTTTCAGGATTAATTAATTTACCGCCTAATCTTTTAGCCAATTCTTTATTGTCTTCTATTAGAAATCCAAAATGTTCATCGTCTGCAACTGCCCCACTTTCGTCTAGGTATCGAATTTTTGCGAGTTTGACTCGAAAGCTTTTCGGCGTTAATTGGTTGAATAATTTATAAGTAAGGTATTCTTTTAATACTAGTTCATCTTCCCCTTCCATGCAGTGGGTGACTAGTTTGTAATTATTAAAACGGGAAAAACCTTGATTTTCTAGAGTGTCGTTGGGTAATTTTAATTTGATAGGTGGGAAATCACATATTTTTCTACGAGTGACTCCTCTACGAGATAATTCTATATCAAATTGTAAGGAACTATCTCCTCGTTCTAATTTTAGACTGGCAGGATGATAATGATCAGCTTCGTGCAGATCACCAAATAAATGGTCAAGGTCTCCTTTTATTTCAAGATGCACCATATCTTCTTTTGCTGAAAGCCAATCAAAGATACTTGGTGATAAATTGATAGATTTACTCTCTTCTGTTTTGCAAGCAGAAAAACAAATTAGAAAGGTAGCAATTAGTAGCGGCCACTTCATAGGTTATTACTTTTGAGGTTGACCCTAAAGTTAAAAAAAAATCCCAAACGAATAGATTTTCGTTTGGGATTTTAAGATGCTTGATAATAATTAGGACATTATTCAGAGGTAATCAAAGTTAAGTCTGAGCGATAAGGTAATGTTTGACCATCTACAAAATTAATTTCAGCGGTAATGACAAAAACGCCTTGGCGGAGCTTGGAGCCATTAAATTCACCATCCCATGCTTTTATGAGTTCTTCGCCCTGTGCTATATCATTGACTTCAAAGACTAGGCTACCGGAGCGATCAAAAATCTTCAAGTTTTTAATACTACTCATCGATGGAGAAAAAGGAATATAGAATTCATCATTAACACCATCCCCATTTGGAGAAAATATATTTGGAATATAAACTGGTCGATCAAGAGAGACTCTGACACTCACAGCATCAGTCGCTTGACAATTATCTGAATTAATAGCTGTTACGGTAAATGTAGTTGAACCAGGTGGTACGGTT
Source organism: uncultured Saprospiraceae bacterium (assembly GCA_937924145.1). GTDB lineage: Bacteria > Bacteroidota > Bacteroidia > Chitinophagales > Saprospiraceae > JAFMDF01. Next base: position 1,049 of record CALDTJ010000220.1, on the reverse strand, counting down.
TCAAACCGTTCACAATTATTGCAAATAATTGAATCTGGTGTAGACCAAACATAATTTATCGCTCCAATAGCAGTCGTATTGGCTGCTGCGGATAAGTTGACAGGAAACCCTAATCTCGTGATTTCATTGTCAATATTTGCGGTAACGATAAATTCACCAGGTTCGTCCACCGTTATGTTATCTACTGGAACCTCACAGCCTCTATCATCTCTGATTACGACGTTGTAATTTCCTGCGGAAAGATTTTCTAGTGTAGCACTTGGTTGAAAAATCACCCCGTCTAAACTATATTCGTAGGTACCGCTTCCACCTGTTGCATCTACTGTAATGGTCCCGTTTGTTTCTCCAAAACATAGAACGGGCGTAACTGGTCCCAGACTAGCCAATAATTCAAGTGGTTGTGTCAAGGTCGTAGCCATCGTCGTACTATCTCTACATCCTCTGAAGTCTGTAACCGTAACGAAATAATCATCAGGAGCTAAGCCGGTGGCAGTCATAGTTGTTTGACCATTATTCCATTCAAAAGTTAGATTGCCATTTCCACCTGTTACGGTTGCCATAATTTGTCCATCATTGGCTTCGAAACAAGAAATTTCTTGTGGAGTAACTGTCAATTCTATTTCGTCAGGTTGTGGAACATTTACGCTGATGGTATCACTCAAACATTCATTGAAATCCTGTACAATTATCTCGTAGTCTCCTTCTCCTAAATCGGCTAATGCCATTTCGTCTTGAAAAGTTCCTCCATTTACTGCATACATAAATGGGCCTTGTACACCTTGAGGTTCGAGTACTTGAATTCTAATTCTTCCATCGCGCTCTCCAAAACAACTTGGTTGTTCTACCAATGGTGTCGCAGGTTCTAAGACTAATTCATTTAAAATGGTATCTACTGTTGCGCTACAATTATTGGTATTGGTAACGACGACTAATACGGGAACTCCTGCGGCTATATTATCAACAGTATTATTTGGACCTGCTCCATTATTACCAAAGTCAAAAGTATAATTGGCGATATCGTCTCCTAATTCTCCATTAGGCGCAATGGT
>CALDTJ010000219.1 GCA_937924145.1 uncultured Saprospiraceae bacterium | reverse complement strand
ATTTATATGCTATTGATAAAGATTATGATCGGTTGATGATTTATGAAAATGCCGCAAATAAGGCCAATGGAGCAAATGCTGATTATGTCTTAGGACAGCCTGATTTTATGACTGGTGGAGGCAATTTATCTCAAAGTGGGCTTGATTTTACTGGTACATCAGGCGTTGCTACTTATGGCAATCATTTATTTATAGTCGATGCCAATAACAAACGAATTATTGTACAAGCGGTCAATTATCCAATAACTAACGCTGCTTTGTGTAACTTAGATATCCCAAACGGACCAACTGATGATCTAGCTCAATTAGAGGCAATCCCTACTATGAATGAGTGGGGCTTAATCATTTTTGGTTTACTGATTTTGAATTTGAGTGTGTTGATGATAAACCGCTTAGAATTTAAGGAAATAGTTTAATTTTGTGGATTTAGTCTACAAATTCACAGTTACGAGTACTGTGCTATTATTTAGTATGTCTCATTTTCCTGTTTCAAAATCTAATCTTTCTGCTAAACATTTGGCAGTCTATCTCAGTGAACATTATCACTTTTTAAGTGAAAATACCTGCCGTTTCATTAAGCCTGGCATTAATGATACTTATTTGGTGGAAAGTAAGGATAAGCAATTTGTGTTTAGAGTTTACAGCTATAATTGGCGATCTGCAACAGAAATTCAGCAGGAATTACAGTTTTTAGATTTACTAAAATCACGAGGCATTGCCGTTTCTTATCCCGTTCTAGATAATTCCAATCAATACATTCAAGCCTTAAATGCCCCAGAAGGAATGCGCTATGGCGTTCTATTCTCTTATGCCAAAGGGAAAAAACGAATGAAATCTTCGGCAGCATTACATGCAAAAATTGGGGCGGCAATGGCGAGTATTCACAAAATTTCGCAAAGCAGGGCTTTAGATAGACCAACTTACAATGAATCTACTTTGTTAATAGAGTCATTTAAACAAATACAGGATTTTCTATCGAAAGATGCCCCTGAGTTCAAATGGTTAAAAGATACACATGTATTTTTATTAAAGGAATTTTCGAATTTTGATGTTCGACAATTACGGCAAGGAATTGTACACTTAGATATTTGGTTTGACAATATCAATGTGACGGATCAAGATGAAATTACTTTTTTCGATTTTGATTTTTGTGGCAATGGTTGGTTGTGCTTAGATCTGGCTTATTATTGGTTGGCATTGCATACGGTGGAACCTGACCAATCAACAAGGTTGGTCAAATGGAATAGCTTTATAAAAGGTTATCAATCTGTAGAAAAAATCACTTCGGAGGAGTTGAGAATATTACCAGTTTTAGGCCTTGCTTTATACTATTTTTATTTTGGAAATATGTGTAAAAGGTTTGAAAACTGGTCTAACTTCTTTTTAAATGAGGTTTATATTGAGCAATATGTTAAGGTGAGCATTCAGGGGTATTTTGAGGCTCAAGGGTTTGAGGTTGGCAGCAAATAAAGTAGTTAATTGAATGGTCCTCCCTGCCTTTACGATTTTTGGATTACGTACCTGACGCCTCGAAGGTGTCTGATACGTAATCCACTTCCTTTTTTATTCTAATATTTTTATAATTCGGTAAGTTTTTAACTTCTTCCGTCTTTGTTGTAAGGTGACATTGTAGACGCCAGAATCAAAAGTAACAATATCAAAAGTTTGTTTTGCCGTACCTGGTTGCAATTCAATTCGACGTAGTACTACTCCGTCCATATCTGTAACAGAAACAGTGACTACTGCTTCTAAAGGACTAGCAAAATCTAATGTGAATTCATCATAAGCAGGATTCGGATAGACGATGGCTGGAATACTTGCCCGACCTGTCACACCTGCAATGGCAATTTCTATTTGTGTTACTTCTGAATAATACTCGTTACCATCCAAATCAATGTATTTTATTTTAAAATAATTGATACCAAAGTTAACGGTTTCATCCATCTCGTAATCCGCTTTGGCTACTGGACCTTTTCCTTCTTTAGGTAGTCCAATCGCTTCGTAATTATCACCATCCGTAGAGTGTAGAACGACATAATTTCCTTCCATTGTTTCGTTTTCTGTTTCCCAGCTTACTTTTACGGCTTGTTCTCCAAGCGACTCTGCATTTACTGCGATGAAACCAAAACTTTCTCCACTACAATCTTCAATCGTATAAGTACCAGTTACTACACAGTTGGTAGCATCCGTAACCGTTACATTATAAGTATGCGGGCCTAAGTTAAACTGATCTTCATCGTGGAATAAACCACAATCCCAATCGAAAGTATAAGGAGCTGTTCCACCAGTTGGTGTTAAGTCAATACTTCCATCTTCTTGTCCACAAGACGTGTTTTTCACCACACCCGTCACACCTAAAGGCTGATAATCTTCGATAACTACGGTATGTTCCACTGTACAACCAGACCCGTCAGTAATCACGCAATTATAAGTACCAGGAGCAAAGTTTAATGGTTCTAATAAGGAACCAGTTATTCCTTCACATTCCCATTTATAAGGTGCTCGACCACCAGAGATATTGATTTTAATTTCTACCCCTTCACAATCTAAAACTGTTCGTGTCTCAGATACTACTAAGCGACCTGGCGAACTTATATTAATAACTGTATTGGCTCGACAACCGTCCGCATCCACTACTTCTACCCAGTACTCTCCTACTGCTAAATTGTCAATTCTATCAGAGGTAGCACCTGTACTCCATCTATAGGTATAAGGTGCTTTGCCGTTGAAAACGTTCACACCAATTGAACCATCATTAGAACCATCACAAGTTAGGTTATCTGCCTTTAATGATAAGGCTAAGTTACAACCAGACGTTGTTGGAATAGTTGGATCAGGATTTGGATCGACTGGCACTGTACAATCTGGTTTAACCAACGAAGCATTTAATGCAACTGAACAACCATTCACATCGGTTACTACAACGGAATATTCGCCTTCTATTAAACTCGTTGCGTCTTCAACATTTCCTATAGCAGAAATATTCCAAGCATAACTATAAGGGGCTGTACCACCAGAAACATTCACATCAATACTTCCTAAATTTCCATCACAATCAGGGTTTCTAATTCCTTCGATACTAGCTGCCAGGGTACAAGTCACATTACAAGGCTCTTGGGTAACGGTGACTGTCAACGAACCTTCACATCCGCTTCCATCTAAAGTTCTAATTGTATAAGAACCTGGCGCTAGGTTACTTCTATTTTGTGATTGCGAACCATCTGGCCAAATGTAAGACACGCCAGGAGTTAAAATGACTTGACCATTGTTTTGATCACAAGTTGCAGGAACGTTAGATGATACCGAACCAGAAATTCCGTCTTTATTACCAACCGCTAATCTTAAGATTTCTTGACACTCAGGCTTACTAGCATAAGTGACCGTAACGTCATAGGTTCCTGCCGTTAAGTTCGTTCGCTCATTATTATTAGCACCGGGTGTCCCTGAATCTGGACTCCATTGGAATTGGAATTGGTTCACATCTCCATTGACCATAATCATAATCGAACCATTCGCTTCACCACATCTAGCATTTGTTACCATATTTTGATTGACCAAAGGACTTGGACAAACACAATTATCTCCGACTACGGCAGTTTGAACAATCGAACAGCCTTTAGTATCTGTAATGGTTACTTCATAGTTACCAGCCGTCAAGCCAGATAAATCTTGTGAAGTAGCGTTATTATTCCAAGCATAACTATAGGTACCAGAACCACCAGAAACGGATAAATCAATCGTTCCGTCGCCTGCGTCACAAGACATATTTGTGGTAGCAATTGTTGCGGTAATTTGTGTAGCAGGACGAATATTAGCAGAACCTTCTAATGTACAACCATTGGCATCTGTTACGACAATTGAGTATGCACCAGCAACTAGGTTAGATACATCTTCCGTTGTTGCTCCATTACTCCAAGCGAAACGATATGGTGGTGTTCCTCCAGAAACATCAATATTAATCGCTCCAAAATCGTTCGGACATTGAGGATTACTAAAAGTCATACCTAAACTTAAAGCTGTCGGAATATTTACAACGGTCTCTGCAGTTTTCTGACAACCGTTACTATTGGTAATCGTTACGGCGTAAGTTCCTGCTCCTAAATTTGCTAAGTTTTGACTTGTCTGTCCATTGCTCCATGCAAAAGTATAAGCACCTGCACCTGACACATCTAATAGCACTTCACCATTTGCTTGACCATAACATTTAACGTCAATTGGGGTCAAGTTTACGGTAAAATCATTAGGACTACCAATCTCAATATTTTCTGATAATTGGCTACAACCATTGGCATCTGTTACATTTACTTGATAATTTCCAACAGGTGCATTATTGATGTCTTGTGTAGTAGCCCCATTATTCCAGATATAGCGATAAGGCGCCGTTCCGCCAGTTACCGTTAGGTCAATATTTCCATTATCACCAGGACAAGAAGGATCACTACTTGCTACTGTAATACCAATAGGAGTTGGTGCAGTCAATTGAGCATCTAAAACGACTCTACAACCACGGGCATCTGTAACTGTAGCAGCATATACTCCTGCTGCTAATCCACTAATGTCCTCCGTAGTAGCTCCATTTGTCCAGCTATAAGTATAAGGTGCTTGACCTCCACTTATCGTTAAATTGATAAAACCATCCGATCCACCTGCACAAGTTGGATTACCTGTGCCATCTACACTCACAGAAATATTGCTAATATTTTCAATATTGGCAGTTGCTGTTTGTTGACAACCATTCGCATCTACGACCGTTACCGTATAATTTCCAGCAGGAACATTACTCAAATTTTGTTCAGTCGAGCCATTACTCCAACTGTAAGTATAAGGAGCCGTTCCACCAGCAGCAATTATAGAAATATTGCCTGTTGTACCATCACAACCTGGATTATTAGCTTTAATATCTATGGTTAATGCGGTAGGCACGATCACTTCAGCAGTCAAAGTAGTTGTACATCCCCTAGCATCTGTGATGGTCACATTATAACCACCAGCAGTCAATCCGCTAATATCTTCAGTTGTTGCACCGTTGCTCCAAGCATAAGTTAAACTACCTGTTCCTCCAGTTGCCGTTAGGTCAATCGAACCTGTTCCATCTGCACATACTGGATTGGTCACCGTAGTCGAAGCAGTCACACCTTGTGCAGGATTAAGCACTGCAGGACCAACTAAACTACAACCTTTAGCATCCGTTACTGTCACAGAATAGGTTCCAGCAGGGATATTATTTAAATCTCTACCCTGTGAACCATCACTCCATTGGTAAAAATATGGTTCAGTTCCACCTTTCACCTCGATAGATAAATTACCATCTGAGCCATTTGGACAATTTGGTTCTGTACCAGAGACTAAGATCTCAATACCACCCGTTGATTGAACAGTAACTTCCTGCGTTAATTTACAATTACTAGCATCTGAGATGACAACGGTATAAGTTCCTCCGCCGACTTTATTTAAGTCTTCCGTAGTTGCTCCATTTGACCATACATAATTATAAGGTGCAGTTCCGCCACTTACCGTCAAATCAATATTTCCATCACCAGAACAATCTTGATCTGTAATCACAGCCGATGCTGTTAATGCAGTAGGCGCAACTAAACTTGCCGATGCTACGAATGTACATCCATTCGAATCTGTAATCGTTCCGCTGTAATTTCCAGCAGCAACATCATTCAAATCTTCGGTAGTTGCTCCATTACTCCATGCAAAAGTATAAGGTGCAGCACCACCGCTTACCGTGATATTTATTTTTCCAGTTGCATCACTACAATCTGGTTGATCTAATTCCGCATCTACAGAAATTGCGTTCGGTGCTTCTAGGGTATAAGTGCCAGTTACTTCACAACCATTGGCATCTCTTACAACTACAGAATAAGCACCAGGCATCAAACCTGTAATATCTTCAGTAGTTGCCCCATTCGTCCAACTATAAGTATAAGGAGCATTACCTCCTGCAACATCTAAATCAATACTACCTTCTGCTGCGCCAGCACAACTTGGGTCCGTCCTATTTTCCGTAATACTAATTCCAGAAGTTGACTCAACCATCGCATTAGCAGTTGCAGAACAACCATTTGAATCTGTAATTAATACATTATATTCTCCCGCACTGATATTTGTCAGATCTTCTGTGGTTGCTCCATTTGTCCATAAGTAAGTATAAGGGCCAGTACCTCCTGTTACTACTAAATCCACATTGCCACCTTCACCAGCACAACTTGGGTTACTAACAGTTGCTACACCTTCTATGGCAGTAGGAACAACAATTGTTTCCGTCACGGTGATTTGACAACCATTTTCATCTGTGATTGTCACGGTATAAGTATCAGACAATAAACCTTCTATATCTTCAGTCGTTGCTCCAAAATCCCAAGCATAAATATAGTTGCCTGAACCACCACTAACTGTCAAATCTATTTGACCAACCATTCCCAAACAAAGTGGCATAGTTGGAGTAGTCGTAGCAGATAAACTAGTTGGTGTATCTAAAACTGCAGTTGTTGTACCAGTACAACCATTGGCATCTGTTACCGTCAAGGTGTATCCTCCTGGCATTAGATTAGAAATATCCTCAGTTGTTGCACCATTACTCCAAGCGTAGGTATAAGGCGCAACTCCACCCGTTATATCCACCGTAATACTTCCTCCTGCATCACCTGCACAAGCAGGACTAGTTGCATTATTACTTATAGCTAAGCCACTTGTCGCAGTTACGTCTGCCGTTATAGTAGTTGAACAGCCATTTGAGTCTGTTATTGTTACAGAATAATTGCCTGGGGCAACATTCGTCAAATCTTTAGTGGTTGCTCCATTACTCCAAGCATAGGTATAAGCAGATCTTCCACCACTGACTTCAAGTGTAATATTCCCCATTTCGCCATCACAAGCAGGACTTGAAGCAGTAGCTGTTGCAGTGATAGCGGAATGAATTTCTACAGAAGTACTAGCAAAACCTGTACAACCTGTTGCATCCGTCACAGTTACTCCATAAGTACCTTCAGGCAAACCAGTTAGGTTTTGTGAACTTGCACCTCCATCCCAACTGTAAGTATAAGGACCTACTCCACCAGTCACTAATGCTGAAATATTTCCAGTAGTCTCTCCACATGTTGGTGTGGATGCTGTCAAGTTAACTACTACTAAACTTGGCGCTTCTAAAGTCATTTCAGCAGTAGCAGAACAACCTGTTCCATCTGTTACCATGACTGCATAAGTTCCAGCAGCAATATTGCTAATCGTAGAAGTAGTCGCCCCATTACTCCATTCATACCTTAATGGGTTTTGACCGCCTGTAACCATTGCAGTAAGACTGCCATTTGTATCGGTAGCACAACTCGGGCTTGTTCCATTTAAATTAATGTCAATATCTCCTGAGTTACTAATATTGATTGTTAAGTTGCCTTCGCAGTTATTGGCGTCGGTAACAGTAATTGTATAGCTTCCCGTTGCTAGGTTTGTTAAATCTTCTGTGGTTTCTCCGCTGCTCCAATTATAGTTATAAGGTGGTGTTCCTCCACTTACAAAAATATCTACGGCTCCTTTTTCACCACAAGCCCCATTCATTAAAGTCTCGGTAACATTGATCGCATCAGGTTGTCCCAAATCACCAGAAAGTGTGGTCATACAACCACTTGCATCGGTAACGGTAACTGAATATGGTCCACCCATTACCCCAAATAGGTCTTTAGTACTTTGTCCATTATTCCATTGGTAAGTATATGGAGCTGTTCCTCCAACGATTTCAATATTAACTTGACCATTGTTAAAACCATTACAAGTTGGTCTAATCTCTGTCAATAAGTTCGCCGAAAAATCAATACATTCACAATCATTAGGATTGATAATATTAATCGCTTGTGAACCTTGGCAATTATTTTCATCAGTGAAAGTAACGATATAAGCACCCGCAGCTAAGTCATTTCTTTGAGCACCTGTTCCACCATCGCTCCATGTATAAGTATAAGTAGCTGGCGATAAGGTAACTGTTCCATTAGCTGTGTTACAATCTGCTCTAGTTTGGCTAACTACATCTATAGTACTGGGTGTTGCTGTGTTAACTGTAAAGTCGTAGGTTTCTGTACAATCTTCAATAGCTGCATACTTGACAGAAACAGTATAATTTCCTGGGGCCAAATCCGTAAACATATTTCCAACAAAATTGGTACTTCCAGTATTCGGGGTAATAGTAATATCGTACTTATTAATATCGGCAGTTAAATCCAACGTAATCATTCCTCCAACTGTACCGTCACAAGCAGCATCCCAAACTAGGGTATTACTTACTAGTTCATCAGGACAAGTACAATCTTCTAATAGGGTCAGTTTTTGTGATTCAATAGCTTTGTTACCACAATCGTCATATCCTGTCCAAGTTCGAACGATTTCGTAGCCACAAACCCCTGCCGTTCTGGTTTCATCGAATTCTACTCTTACATATTCGTCACAATTATCAGTAGCTGTTACAGTGTTGGCAACAGGTGGTACAAATTGACCTTCATCTAAATTGATGGTTAAATCTTCTGGAATATTCTGTAAAGTTGGAGATTTTGTATCAACAATAAACATGACAATGTTGAATTCTGCTCTATTGCCACAGTCATCTTCCGCAATCCAAGCACAAGTCATTTTTACAATAAATCCATCTTCTTCACAATTTCCTTGTTCTCTTACTAAATCGACAAATTCTACTTCTACATCTGAGCAATCGTCCGTCACATTGACATCATCAACACCAAATTCGGGTAGATTATCACAATCTAAAATGATTTCGCCGCCATTCTCTAAACCTACTAGTAATGGATTGGCAATAGTAATAATTGGAGCTTGCGTATCAGTTACCGTCACTTTTTGAGTCCGAACTGCGCTATTCCCACAAGCATCTGCCGCCTCCCATCTTCTTTCGATGATGTATGGACATGAACCTGCATTAATGATTCTTTCTGAGAAAGTTACGTCGATAGAAGGATCGCAATTATCCACCCCTTTTACGGTAGATGGTGGATTTGGAATATCGTTACAATCAACCGTAATATCTGGTGGAACATTGAAAATTAATGGAGGAGACTTATCAATGATACCTGCATCAATGCTCAGGTTCGTTTCTCCACTACCAATCGTAAAATTATCGGTTACACCAGAAAGTGGATTTACATCGCTATCATTCTCTCCATTCCCTCTATTTTTAGGGGAAAAAGATAAACCAACTACTCCTTCTGGAATATCAAAGTCTAAGTTATAAGTTCCAGGTCTTGGTGCTGTAAATAGGAATTTACCCATTGAGTTTGAAGTCATCATCATTTCAACTGGGCGACCTAAATTATCCGTACCTCTTAAGGTTACAGGGACATTTGGTACTCCTACTTCATCCGCATCTTGGACTCCATTTTCATTACAATCTTTAAAGACAAAATCGCCGATCATTACTGGATCAACAGGTACAAAAAAGCCTGCATCTACATCTGCACCAACCACTGCATTAAATTCAAACGGATCGACTTCTTTGTTTGGATTAATATCACTATCAATATCGTCGTTTTGATTATTATTTACGTCTTTTTCAGTAGGAGTGAGATTTTCTAGACCTTGAGAATTGTTATCTGGATCGAATAACACCGTTACAGTTCCTGACGGGATACCATCCACTGCAAAAGTACCGTCTTCTAAAGAGGTAGACGTACTAATAGGCGTACCATCAGGGGCTATTACTGTTACTTTTACTCCACCAATGCCAGGTTCATTCTCATCTTGTAGACCATTTTCATTTAAATCATTGAAAACAGAACCTGTTACCGTTCCTGTTCCAATAAAATATCCTGCATCATAAATATCATCTCCTTCTGATGGGTCAAAATTGAAAGTAGCGGTTCGACCAGTATTTGGATCAATATCACTATCAAAATCATCATCCCCTGCATCTTGCTGCGTTCCCATATAATTTTCGATAGCGGCTGTATTGGTAGAAACATCAAAACTAATGTAATAATCTCCACCCATGATTTCATTAAAAGCATAATTACCATTGGCATCAGTGGTAGTCGTTGCGATTTGCTGATTATTGGCATCAAATAAGGTCACTGTAACTCCTCCAATCATTGGTTCATTATTGCCTTGTAACCCGTCTTTATTGACATCATCAAAGGCAATTCCCATAATATTAGCCACTGGCAGCGTAAATCCTGCATCAAAGTCAGCATTTCCTTCAGCAGCATTAAACTCAAAACTTACATCATTGGACGTTTGATTAATATCACTATCAAATCTATCATCACTTCCAACATCTTGTAAAGTTGTTTCGAAATTATCTCCTGCTACAGGGTCATTGCTAACATCGAATTCTAAAGTATAATTATCAGATTTTAGGTCTTCAAAAGTATAAACACCATTGGCATCAGTAGTCGTCGTTTCAATCACGTTTCCTGCACCATCTAACAACTGAACCGTCGCACCTGAAATACCATTTTCTCCTTCATTTTGCAACCCATTTTCATTCAAGTCATTCCAGACAAAACCTGTAATACTTGCAGATGGCTCAATAAAACCAGCATCTAAATCTGAATTTCCATCAGCAGGCAGATGTGAGAAAATCTCAGATTGTCCAGTAATCGGATCTACATCACTATCAAAATCATCATCCCCTGCATCTTGTGCTGTTCCTTCATAATTTGGAATACCGTTGGTATTCGTACTAACATCCACAACAATATAATAGTCACCTTCCATAATATCATCGAAGGAGTAAGAACCATTAGGGTCAGCAGTAGTCGTAGCCACTACCGTACCATCTGCGTTGTGCAAAGTGATAGTCACACCACCTAGACCACCTTCATTGTTGCCTTGCAAGCCATCTTCATCTGCATCCACGAAGACCGTACCTACAATTGAAGAAACAGGTAAAGTGAAACCTGCATCAAAATCTGCATTGCCTTCAGCTGCATTAAATTCAAAACTAACCTCATTTGAAGTTTGACTAATATCACTATCTATATCTTCGTCACTTCCAACATCCTGCAAAGTGGTTTCGAAGTTATCTCCCACATTTGGATCACTACTTGCATCAAAAGATAAAGTGTAATTATCAGATTTAATATCCGAAAAGGAGTAATTACCATTAGCATCGGTCGTAGTTGATTCCACCACATTTCCATTGCTATCTAATAACTGAACCGTAACACCTTCGATACCAGCTTCTCCCCCATTTTGCAAGCCATTTTCATTTAAATCGTTCCACACAAAACCAGTAATAGTCGCAGAAGGCTCAATAAAACCAGCATCTAAATCTGAATTTCCATCAGCAGGCAGATGTGAGAAAATCTCAGATTGCCCCGTAGTTGGATTCACATCACTATCAAAATCATCATCACCAGCATCTTGTGCCGTTCCTTCATAATTTGAGATACCATTGCTATTCGTGCTAACATCGACTACGATATAATAATCGCCTTCCATGATATCATCGAAAGTATAAGAACCGTTAGGGTCCGTAGTTGTAGTCGCTACCACTGTACCATCTGCGTTGTGTAAAGTGACGGTTACGCCTCCTATTCCACCTTCGTTGCTACCCTGCAAGCCATCTTCGTCTACATCAAGAAATACTGATCCAACTACTGCCGAAACAGGTAAAGTATATCCAGCATCAAAAACTGCATTTCCTTCAGCTGCGTTAAACTCAAAATCAACTCTAGCATCTGTTTGATCTATATCACTATCCAATGTTTCATCACTACCAACATCTTGTAGGGTCACTTCAAAATTATCCCCTACGTTCACATCATTAGAAGCATCAAAGACTAAGTAATAATTTTTACTGTCTAAACTATCAAAAAGATAATTTCCACTAGCATCCGTTGAGGTTAACTCAATAAAAGTATTATTGCTAGCGTACAAGGAAACAGTAACCCCTTCGATACCTAGTTCCCCATCATTTTGTAAGCCATTTTCATTTAAATCATTCCAAACAAATCCTGAAATATTTGCAGTTGGAATAACTGCCTCCACCACAAATCCTGCATCGTTATCGTGTGTAACTGCACCTGAGTTTCCTGTAGTAACTTGAATAGAAGGCCAACCTGCAAAAGCATTGTCTAAAATTCCGTTTGGAGTTGTAATACCATCAGAATCATTTAAGTCCGGATTTGCCCCCATTCCTGTATTTGCAGTCGTTAAAAAGAAAGAATCTAATAAAACATTACTGAAATTATCAAATTGATCTCCAAATCCGATCACTACATAATAATCCGTATTCGGCTCAATATCTGGAACAGTCGAACCGCTACCATTGAAATAATATTCTCCATTTGCATCAGATTCCGCGACCTCATTCACCTCACCATTCATAGCGTATAAAGCGACTTGTACTCCAGAAAATGGCGACTCACAAGGATCTTGAACACCGTTCTCATTTTCATCCAACCATAATCTTCCACCAATCTCAATCGGTGCTTCACCACAAAGTGCCACCAAATCTCCTAAACCATTCGCCTTTGAGAAAGACGCAGGACTAGAAGCACTTGATTGGAAAACCCGATAACCAGGATCTCTACCCTCTCCAGTTTGCGTATCATAATAATTAACACCACCTGCATTTACAGAAGTACCAATTGGGTCTAAAGCAGTCGTAATTACTTGCCCAGAACCTTTAATCAAAGCCAAACCACCTTGACCTGTTTCTCGGTGGGGAACGGGAATATTTGGTCCTTGTGAGTATAAGTCTTGATAGAAGAATTCACCTCCACCGATACCTTCTCCATTGTCGGCACCAGCTGTAGTATAATTACCTGCTGTACCATTATTTTCAATAGTGAAACTTCCATCTGCATTGTTTCCAGCTTTCAAAATCTCCCCACCTGTAAAATTAGAATAGGTTTCAGAAGTACCAGTAGGCCCATAATTTAAATAACCTAATTGATTTCCTGTTCTGTCGGTAAAACCTAAAATAAGGTCACCTTCCGCATCAAACTCTAGATCTGTCAATTGAGGAGTTGGGTAAACAATTCCTTTAGAAGAACCAACCGCTACGCAACTCTCTGGTAACTCTGTGATCCAAGGAAACCATCCTCCATCATCACAATTTCTGGATGCCAATCCTTTGGTATAGTCTAAACTAAAATTCAATACTTCGGTAAAACTGTTACCATCTAAACGGTAAACTATAGATTTTAAATCTGATTTATTCTGACTGTTTTCTGCATCACAAACACCTCCTACATATATTTTTCCATTGTGCATTTTGACCGCAAAAGGTCTAAATGCGCCACCAGAACAATTTGGATTTGGAATATCGTAGCTTTGAACATCTGCACTAGTCGGTACACCACCTCCTAAAGCGATTGAATGTAATTTATTTTCGGTAAGATTGACTAAATATAATTTTGAGCCATCGTCTGACATACAAAGTCCACCGATTCCTCTTTTTCCTACTTGTGTAAACGCTTCAGTATCATTATTTGGTAAATTGACATTTGCCGTTAAACCTCTATTGCTGTTACTGGCAAAAGTTCCTACATTAATGCCAATGCTATTCACGTCTATAAATGGTTCGACAGTCGGCGTAACTCCACCAAGTTCTATCGTGTATATACCACCTAAACCAATAAAACCTAAACCGACATGTCGTTTTAGGAAAGCAGAAGCATAAATGGTTTTGGTAGATCTATGGAACGCCACACCCCAAGTAGCTCCAATTTGCTGGGCGTTTGCCAGTTGAATTGGTTTGGGATTTCGACCTTCATAACTCGTTTTGAAAAGCACTAAAGCCTCTTCATCAGCAGAACCTGATCCAGCTGCTAAAGGATCGCCGTTGACATAACAGGGAATGGCAAGCGATGGATCTACTTCACAAAAATCAGCAGGATTGGATAAACCAATATTTGCACCACAACTAGGACTAGTAATAAACTGTACCGTAGTCCTTGAATCTGCTCCATTAAAACCAGATTGTAAGAAATTCATTGAGGTAGGAATAATGAATTCTACCCGATATTCTGAACCATCCGTTAAACCATCCACAAAATAATCTCCATTTTCATCAGTAGTAGCAGATCCCATTGATTGGCTATTGCCATCAGCATCGCAACCGTATATCTGCACCTCAATGCCAGCAATTCCACTCCCCTCTTGGTTATCCAAACCATCATAATTGAAATCTTTGAAAGCCTTACCTCCAATTACCCCACTTCCACCAGTACAAGGTGCAAGTAAAAATGACGAAGTATTCTCCCCTAAATCATTTTTGACTTTTTCGTTAAAAGTAAGGACAGTTTTAGTTGGAAAATTCAGTTCGCCTAACGAATTGGAAAAACCTTGGAAAGATGTACTAGCTAGTACTAGGAAAGTAGCTATCCAGAATTTAAGGCCACGGAATGATTTGTCGCTTTCGCCAAAGAGCGCAATAGGCAAAAGAGTGGAAATCCGTAGAATAGACTTTTGATTCATAGTAGTCGATTTTGTCTAAAACTTTCGCAGTCAAAAAAAGGAGGGATTCTGATATTAAATATCAAGGGGATTAAATCGTCAAAAAATATTTTAATCATTGGCGAAAGAAAATCCGATTTTAAAGTTGATAAACAATAAGTTGATCGGTTCAATGAAAAACTTGCTTGATCTCAGAATCTCGTTTTGTTCACCATTGATAAATTTGCAAATAACTCAAAGGGCGGTAAGGATATAATGATATCAATTTTCATCCCTATGTACAAAATGCTCAAAGGTGTGATAGTGCATGAGTGTTAGAATTCAGAAAACAAGTCTTTCAACAATGGGGGGTTTCTCAACAATTATTGGGGGGAGTAAATAGTTGAAAAGTGTTGAGTGGTAGGCGACAATTCGAATGGAAAATTAGTCTTTGAGGGAGTCTAAAATATATTCATTTGTCTTGTCACATGTTCTTGTGACGTAAAAATAGGATTTAATTAACAAAAAAGAAACTAAAATCTACTTTCTATAATTTTTTTTTGTGACTTTAAAAATATAATTATAAAGGTCGAATTTGTGACCAATAATCAAGGAATTGCATAAAGCATCAAAAAATAGCAAAAATAAAAATACATATTCAACTATTTATCAACACTTCAAAAATTACTGGCAATGATAAAAAATAATATTTAAGCACTTTAAATTACTCACTAGTAGATGAAAAATATATTTTTATAAAAAAAAAGGCAATTTGTGACAATTTACCCTGAATTATTTTTTTGCTCAACCTCAAATAATTGTCATTTTCCACAAAATTAGATCCGATTATTTGAGTTTTTCAAGCAGTATCGCCTAATCCAATCAGATCTAGTCCAACTTTTTCGATAGTCGAGTTATTCTAAGCCCAATATTAAGTAAGTCAATTTTAAAAATATATCAAATTTGAGAAATGTGACAGTATAAAATATAGCTATTCCTAGTTTTTACAAAAAAATGGTTACAGAATAAGAACAATTATTCGCAAGAAATTTTCATTCATTTTCATTAAAAAATCATTGGGTAAATTGTAAGGAATTAGACGTTACCCTTGCAGTATTATTTAATAGACTTGTTACCCTTTAAATTATAACCATCTGAAAATATCTTAGCATCCCATCCGCTTTGGCGGTTCAGAAGTTTACACTTCTTCATGCTATTTTCCTCTAAAAATTTCTTCAATAGAAGGACTATTCAACAAATTT
>CALDTJ010000218.1 GCA_937924145.1 uncultured Saprospiraceae bacterium | reverse complement strand
CTTTCCTAACTTTTTGTCCTAAAAATTCGCATGGTACAGCAATTGATAAGTATATAATGTCCTTTGACGTTAAAATTTGGTAGTATTTAAACCAATCAACGATTAAAGCATTTTATAAAAAAATCCAATATATCATATCATGAATTTGAATAACATCACTTTAAAAACACAAGAGGCACTTCAACGTGCTCAACAAATTGCACTAGAAAGAGAGCATCAGTCTATAGAAGTAGGACATATTCTAAAAGGTATTTTTGAGGTAGACGAAAATGTCACCCCTTACATTTTTAAAAAACTATCCGCCAATTTAGGAGTAGTCAAGCAAGCCTTAAATAGCATTTTAGATAGTTATGCTACACAGAATGGAGGTGGTCAAGTACTGTCTCGACCAGCAAACGAAGCGGTCCAACGTGCAGGAACTTTTCTGAAAGATTTTGGAGATGAGTTCATTGCTTTAGAGCATTTGTTATTGGGCATTTTAAGGGTCAATGATCCAGTTGCTCAATTATTGAAAGATAGTGGCTTGAATGAAAAAGATCTAAAAGCAGCAATCAAGTCGATGCGAAAAGGGTCGAAGGTTACCTCTCAAGGAGCTGAAAGTACTTATAATTCTTTAGAAAAATATGCGGTCAATTTAAATGAAAAAGCCAAAATTGGAAAGTTAGATCCAGTTATTGGTAGAGATGAAGAAATTCGAAGAGTCTTGCATATTTTGGCTAGAAGAACGAAGAACAATCCATTATTAATAGGTGCTCCTGGAGTTGGTAAAACGGCGATTGTAGAAGGTTTGGCGCATCGAATTATCAACGGTGATATTCCTGATGACTTGGAAGACAAAGTGATTTACGCTTTGGATATGGGGGCATTGATTGCTGGAGCAAAGTATAAGGGAGAATTCGAGGAAAGATTAAAAGCAGTTATCAAAGAGGTCACTGAATCCGATGGAAATATCATTTTATTTATTGATGAAATTCACACCTTAGTTGGTGCAGGTGGCGGACAAGGTGCGATGGATGCGGCGAATATTTTAAAACCTGCATTGGCAAGAGGAGAACTTAGATCAATTGGTGCGACGACTTTAGATGAATACCAAAAATATTTTGAAAAAGACAAAGCTCTAGAACGTAGATTCCAGACGATTGTGGTCGATGAACCAACGGTAGAAGATTCTGTGTCAATCCTTAGAGGACTAAAAGAGCGTTATGAAGCGCACCACAAAATCAACATAAAAGATGAGGCAATTGTAGCTTCTGTTCAGTTATCTCATCGCTATATTTCTGATCGTTTTTTACCTGATAAGGCGATTGATTTGATGGACGAAGCAGCAGCTAGACTACGCTTAGAGATGAATTCTATGCCAGAAGAATTGGATGAAGTAGAACGTAAAATTCGCCAATTAGAAATTGAGCGAGAGGCAATGAAAAGAGAAAATGATACGGCAAAAATCTTAGTTTTAAACGAATCTATTGCCAATTTAGAAGAGGAACGAAATCAGTATAAAACCCAATGGGAATCTGAGCGAAATGTGGTCTTAGGCGTACAAAAAGCTAAGGAAGAGATTGAGCAATTGAAGCAACAAGCAAAGCAACTAGAAAGGGCTGGAAACTTTACAGAAGTCGCTGAAATTCAATATGGTAGAATCCCTGTCGCCCAAAAAAATCTAGCCGATTTTAATCAACAATTGATTGATTTACAAAGTAAAGGTAGCAAGTTGGTCAAGGAGGAAGTGACCGCCGAAGATATTGCCGAAATAGTGGCAAGATGGACAGGCATTCCAGTAACCAAGATGCTACAAAGTGAGCGAGAGAAGTTATTGACCTTAGAGGACGAATTGGGTCAGCGAGTGGTTGGTCAAGCCCCTGCCATCGGAGCGATAGCGGATGCGATTAGACGAAATCGAACGGGCTTGTCTGATGATAGAAAACCAATCGGTTCTTTCTTATTCCTCGGATCTACCGGTGTAGGAAAAACCGAATTAGCGAAAGCCCTAGCCGAGTTCCTGTTTGACGATGAAAACATGATGACCCGAATAGATATGTCGGAGTATCAGGAGCGTCATGCAGTAGCTCGACTGGTTGGCGCGCCTCCAGGGTATGTAGGCTATGATGAAGGTGGACAATTGACGGAGGCTGTGCGAAGAAAACCATATTCGGTGATCTTATTAGACGAGATTGAAAAGGCGCATCCAGATGTCTTTAACATCCTTTTACAAGTCTTAGATGATGGTCGATTAACCGACAATAAAGGTCGAGTGGCTAATTTCAAAAACTCGATTATTATCATGACTTCTAATATGGGAGCGGAAGTGATTCAACAGAATTTTGCTCGATTGGATGATACGAATGAAACCGAAATTTTCGAAAAGACAGAAGGTTTAGTTTTTGATGTTTTAAAACAAGCACTACGCCCAGAATTTTTGAATAGAATTGATGAGGTCGTAATGTTCCAACCGTTGAACAGCAAACACATTCGTCAAATTGTAGAATTGCAATTGAAAGGTTTGGAGAAAATTCTGTCCAAACAAGAAATTACTTTGACTGCTACTCCACAGGCTATTAACTATATTGCGGCAGCAGGATTTGATCCACAGTTTGGCGCAAGACCAGTTAAAAGAGTGATTCAGAAAAAGGTGCTGAATGCCTTATCAAAAGCAATGCTGAAGCAGGAAGTACAGCCAAATTCGAGAGTGGTTTTAGATAGTTTCGGAGAAGGGTTGATCTTTAGACAACCGACGGAGAAAGAAGAGTTAGTCGCTGCCTAATTTGAGCAAAAAACAGTTCTTGTTTTTTAAAAATATAAATGCCGTATCGTCTTAGATGATACGGCATTTTTTATTTATAAAAAAATCTTCCATTAACAGAAAGTTTCTAGAAGACAAAAAAAAAGCCGAACCAGTCCCCCAACCAGTCCGACTTTTTGAAATATTTTTTTGTCGTTACTTACTACTATTCAAAAGCTATACCAAAAATAAAATTTGGCATATTCAACTAGGATTAAAAAATTTTATTGGGTTTATACTATATTTTTAGTGTCAAAAAAAAATTATGTAAGGCAAATAAACAATATACCAACAGTGCTATTATGGTGATTAATTTAATTTTAGTTAAAAATTACAGTCTTAATGCTATTAATGACAAAATATATATAAATATTAACCACACTTGGGGTTTCTCGTTTATTTGAAGGGATCACTTACTTTTTAGTAATTGATTTGCGTATTATTGTAGGATGATTGAAGCTTTTAATATTTTGTATGAAGATGATGCTTTTATAGCTATCAACAAACCGACGGGAATCTTAGTGCATCGTACTAAAATAAGCGAAGATCGACGGTTTGTTCTACAAATATTGAGGAAGCAAATTGGACAACGAATCTACCCTGTTCATCGACTAGATAGAGCTACTTCAGGGGTGCTTATTTTTGGTAAAAACAAAACCGCAGCAGGTCAATTATCTACCTTGTTCAGATCAAAAAAAGTAGAAAAACAATACCTTGGAATTGTCAGAGGCTTTGTGGAAGCAGCTGCTACGATCGATTACCCACTAGCAAAGGAAAAATGGCTTGAAAAGAAAGAGGCGATTAGTCATTATTTAAGATTGGCTCAAACTGAAATAAACGTACCTATTGGTAGATATGAAACGGCGAGGTATTCTTTAGTGGAAGTACGAATAGATACTGGTAGACGGCACCAAATAAGGCGGCATTTTTCTCACCTACGCCATCCTATTATTGGAGATAAAAAACATGGGGATGTCAAACATAACAAACATTGGGCAAATGAATTCAAGATCCCTAGAATGTTGCTGCATGCCCAGCATTTACAATTTACGCATCCAGATACGAACGAAGATTTGTTGATATATGCGCCAATTGGGAAAGATTTTCAGGCAGCCAAGGATTTGTTGGGGTTTTAGAGGTTATCTTGTTGTCCTGTTATCTTGTTGTCGAGTGGTATGACAACAAGATAACAAGACAACAAAAAATTAATTCAACACCTCCTCTTTAAACTCAGGCACTACCCCCATATTTGCCCAAACAAACCCATACATATCTGCCGCCAATTCCATCCGTTGTTTAGTTGATACACTTCCGTGCCCTGCATTCGTTTGTACTCTAATTAAAACAGGATTAGCTCCTTTATGACTTTCTTGTAACTGTGCCGCAAACTTAAAAGAGTGTGCTGGCACTACCCTATCATCGTGGTCTGCAGTAGTAACCATCGTTGCAGGATATTCCACTCCTGGCTTTAGTGCATGAACAGGGGAATAAGCCCTTAAATATTCAAACATCTCAGGTGAGTCTTCCGCAGTTCCATAGTCCGCTGCCCAACCTGCCCCCGCAGTAAAGGTATGATAACGCAACATATCCATCACCCCCACAGCAGGTAAGGCAACCTTCGCTAAATCAGGTCTTTGTGCCATCGTTGCACCTACTAACAAACCACCATTAGAACCACCTGCTATCGCTAAGTAGTCGCTTGAAGTGTACTTGTTCGAGATCAAATATTCGCCTGCTGCGATGAAGTCATCGAAGACATTTTGCTTTTGCATTTTGGTCCCCGCTAAGTGCCATTTCTCTCCGTATTCTCCACCACCTCTTAAGTTCGGTTGCGCATAGATGCCGCCTTGTTCTAACCACGCAATTCTGGTTGCACTAAACCTTGGTGTTAAGCTAATGTTGAAACCTCCGTAGGCATACATATAAGTCGGATTTTTACCATCCATTTTAATGCCTTTTTTATGTGTGATAAACATTGGAACTTTTGTACCATCCTTACTTGTGTAGAAAATCTGCTTGGTCTCGTAATCTTCTGGATTAAACTTGACTTTAGATTTTCGATATAAGGTAGATTCGCCGCTTGCAATATCATATTTGAAAATAGTACTTGGATAAGTGAAAGAGGTAAACGAATAATATAAATCTTTCGCCTCGTCTTTTGCCCCAAAACCATTCGCTGTTCCGATACCTGGCAGGGACACTTCTCTTTCTAGTTTTCCATTCCTATCAAACTGCTTAATGGCTGTTTTGGCATCGACTAAATAGTTGGCAAAAAACTTCCCACCTCCAGTGTTAATATTTAGTACATTCTCCGTTTCAGGAATGACATCTACCCAATTTTCCTTGGTTGGTTTACTCAAGTCTAAACTCACTAGGCGGTAATTCGGCGCATCAATATTAGTACTCAAAAAGAATTTTGACCCGATATTATCTGCATAACTCACTCTCGCAGCATAGTCATCTGACAACATAATAAATTGACTATTCGGCTTACTTAAATCCTTGACGTACAATTGGTTACCAGCAGTTGTTTGCGCACCAGAAACGACTAAATATTTCTGGTCATTGGTCATAAATCCACCGACATATCTATTGGGCTGTTTTATTCCTCCAAAAATTAATTCATCTGAACTTTGAGGAGTCCCCAACTTGTGGTAATATAATTTGTGATGCTGTGTTTTTCCTGAAAGGGTGCTACCATCTTTAGGTTTGTCGTAACTACTGTAGAAAAATCCATCGTTTCCTTTCCAAGAAATACCACTGAATTTTATGTCTACTAAAGTGTCTTCCAAGACCTTCTTACTCGCCACATCCATCACGATTGCTTTTCTCCAATCGGACCCTCCTTCGGTAATCATGTGCGCTGAAAGTGTCCCGTCTTTGGTGAAATTAATCCCTCTTAAAGCAGTGGTTCCATCCGCAGAAAAATCGTTAGGGTTTAGGAAAATCTCTGATTCTCCTCCTGTGTCTCCTATTTTTGTTCGATATACGATGGAATGGTCTTGTAACCCATCATTTTTGTAAAAATATTCGTAAGCCCCTTCTTTGAATGGTGCAGATATTTTCTCGTAATCGTTCAATTTTTCAATTCGACTTTGCAATTCAGCTTTGAAAGGAATGCTATTCAAATAACCAAAAGTAACTTCATTCTGTGCTTTGACCCATGCTCCCGTTTCCTCCGAACGATCATCTTCTAACCATCGGAATGGGTCGGGTACTTCTACCCCATGATAGGTATCCACATGATCTATTTTATTAGTGGTAGGATATTTGATTTCAGGCTTTGGAGTGGTCGCCTTTTTTTCTGATTGACAAGCGATTGCCAATAGGGCAACCATTGTTAATAATACGGTGATTTTTTTCATACTTTAGTTTTATTAATTAAGAGTTTGCTAAAGTACGAAAAGGTTTGAAAAAAACATTGAGGAGACATTTCCTTTGAGCATTAAGAAAGAGAAATAGCAAGAAAGGAAGTGTTTTCTCAATGTTTATCTACAAATATTTAAAGTTATATCTTCATCAAGTCCCCATCAAATTTCCGTAAGGACAAAGAAAAATTCTCCGTAGGATTGTACATTTTTGATTGCTCTTGCAGAAGACTAATCGCCACCTCTTCTCCCATCAAAAGCGATTCCTTATAGTCAGAATAATAGTGAACGCCTGCCCAGTCTCTACCAATAGAAATATTGGCTGCTAATTTGTTCAATTCTCCTTCCAAAGTTAGTGGCTGGTTAAGCTTAATCGTTTCTAAAGTTTTACCCGTTTCAGATGGTACAAAAGCATATCTATTCTTATTTTTATTAAACGAAATCGTTGAACCATCCGAGGCAATATTCACATTTAAATCATTCTTAAAAAAGGCTTTTAGAATCGTCACGCAAGCACCTGCTACCGTCGCGTGTCCTGCCCCGTAGGTTGGATGCATTGGTGAACCTTCGTAAAATGCCATTGGCAATAACCAATTATTCTTTTCCAAAAGTTTATCAATACCTACATCCTCCAAATTTTCACGAGTTTTCCTTAATTCTGGAACGTCGTGCAGTTCTGTAATTACTTCCATTTTATGCAACCTAGCAGCAAAACATTCTGGCCTCAATCGACGGTGAATATTGAATTTTTGATACCGCACAGCCTTTAATGCTCTAGTAGCAACTTCTGTCACCAAAGTCAAAATATGTGGGCCTCCATAATGGGCAAAACCCTGCTGCTTATCCTCATCATCTGGTCCCTGAAATGGAACGCCATCATCAAATGGAGCGCCTGCTCCCAGCAGCAACAAACAAGCATTCAAATAAGCCTGATAAAGCGCATCGTAATGCACATAAGTTGATAAATCTCGACCTGTGGTAATAAATCGTCTTTGCTTTCCTACATATTTTTCACAACCTCCAAGATTTGCACCATTTTGTACATCATAATATTCATCCCAATCGGTTAAATAATTTCTTGGGGCCGCTAACCTTACTCTTTGATTGATGGTAATGGCTCCGTAATTAATCTTACCATCCTTTGCTTTAAATTCGGGTTTGTTCCCCTTGGTACTTAACCCATTATTACCAGCTAATAAGAACTGGGAAATATAAGGGCCATTCAAATCACCGTCAGTAAACCCTCTGAATATATTGTCTTTCGTTAATGCTTTGCCATTTCTTTTGTTAGTTTTGAAATAAGGCAGTTTATTTAAAATGGACAAACATTCCTTGGCCTGAGGATTGGTTTTAAATTCCGTAAACGGAATATCTCGCAGAAATGCCTGACAGTAGACCTCTGCCATCTCAGCCGTCAGTTCATCCGAACCTAACTTGGGTGCAGGAGGCATCGTAACAGCTTGCGCATCAGGGCCTTGTAAGTCAAAAGTCAACCCTGCACCTGCGCTTTCCCATGCTCTAATTTTATTAACAAATTTTCCTTGGTTAGAGAACCACCGCTCTGTGCCTTCATGTGGCAACCCCAGCGGTGTTTCCCTAATTTTGAATGGATCACCCGAACAAATACCTTCTACGAATGTCTCAAAATGTTTGTCGTCTTGGATGAGTCCAGTATCATAATCATGCGGCAGGCCTTTTGTGAAACTCATCAGTTTCCTGGGCAATTTTTCATCTCCATTGTTTTGGTGAATGGGATGTGTTCGACCAGCTGCATATTCAGCAGCTTGTATTCTAACGTTCAAACTTTTTTGTCTTCTTATTTCTGCTAAATCTTTAGGATTTTTGTTCATTTTCAATGGTTTATAAAGTAATAAATTGATTAAATTATTCCCTTCAAAAATAAGCAAAGTAGCAGTTTACGGAAAGCAAAAGGACTTAAAAGGTAATTAATTTTGGCTTAAAAAAGGTATTGATGCATGAGATTTTTAAATAGGTTGTACGGATTAGGCGGATTATTTTGATTTAACGGATTTTAAAACTATTGAAGATTTAGATGTTGACATTTTCCACACGGATTTGATTTCCACACGGATTTGATTTCCACACGGATTTGATTTCCACACGGATTTGATTTCCACACGGATTTGATTTCCACACGGATTTGATTTCCACACGGATTTGATTTCCACACGGATTTGATTTC
>CALDTJ010000217.1 GCA_937924145.1 uncultured Saprospiraceae bacterium | reverse complement strand
GCTGTTTTATTATCACCTTTCAAAGTCGCTAATAATGCTTGCAATTCCATTTCCATCACATGTGCCATATCTATTTCTAGCTGATTCGGTGGTTTGCTGGCATAACCACCTGCACTACACATCGCAAATCCTGCATCTCCTACTATATTTTGTGCCTTTTTACGCTTTTCTGTCATCACCTTAATCGCATCTGTTAAAGCATCCTTATCTTTTTGATGATATGCGATCATACCATTCAGAAAAGATTGCTGCATCTTTTTGGTCAAATTTAAATCACTTACGTCTACTTCTAAATCCGCCCATTGACCTTCCCACGTATCAGTTTCTACCATTTGTGCGCCTTGCATCGACAATAAATATCCTCTTGCGACTTTGTTTGGAACAGCGTCTTTATACTTTACCATGTCTGTTAAAATCTTATTTGCCTTGTCAAACTCTCCTCTTTGCAAAAAGCCATATTGTAACCAATTGAAAGCGTGATAACTTCGAGCATCATCCTTCAACTCTTTTCTTTCCATCCGTTTGACACTAGCATTCCAAGAGGCTATGTTAGACGTGACCACATCATCCCAACGACCTAAGGCGACGTAGATGTGTGAAGGCATGTGCAAGGCATGCGCTGCATCGGGTGCAACTTTGGCGTAACTATCCGCTGCGGCTTTTGCCAAATGGGCATGTACTGGATCATCATACGAATGAATTAGGTAATGCAAAGCACCAGGATGATTCGGATTTTCTTGAATAATGCCTTTTACGATTCTAGCACTTTTGTCGTATAATTCAGCATCTCTACCATTTCTAGAGGCGCCTAAAAGAGAGATCGCATAGAAGGCTGAGATTTCGTTATTATCAGGATACTTTTGCGTTAATCCTTCTAAGAATTTATTATAAGCTAGGTCTCTTTCATATTTGGTGCCTTCGCCCAACAAGATTTCTAAAGAACGGAAGAAGTCTTTTTGTAATTCTGTAGCTGCGAGTTTTTCCCTTTCCTCAGCTGTCGGTGCCAATTTATTTAATGCCGCTAATGCTTTTTCCTTCTCTTGCCTTTGCCATAGGGAATGGTTAAATGACATCGCCTCTCCCCAATAGGCCATTGCAAAAGTGCTATCCATCTCCTGCGATTCTAAAAATGCGGCTCGGGCATCTTCATATTCAAAACTATGAAGCAATAGTAAGCCCTTTTCGAAGGCTGGTTCTGCGGGGCTATTGCCGCTGACATCAAATGCTATATTGCCTAATTTTGAAGTAGTTGATTCAACATCTACTGTTTCATTTGTTGTTTTGTCAGCATTAGAACAAGCTAAAAAGAAACAGCTTATCAATATTAGAAAGGCAGAGTATTTTATGATCCTCATTATAATTATTTTAGTGTGAAGAACTAATTACCAAAAAGAACTTGAATATAAAAATTAATTTTCAATAGGGTAAAATATTTCGCTATGTTTAGCGCATCATGTATGAATTATTTCTGATAAACACTTTTTCAATGTAAAAGTCATCAGCACTTTACCCTTTACCACAAAAGGCATATCAGACCACAAAAGACCTTCCTAAATAAGTCTTTTGTGAACTCTTATGACTTTTGTAGTAGACGAAAAAATGATAAAACTGGCTACTATTCACCAAAACAATGAATATGACTTTCTTCTACCATTTAGCTCATAAAAGTACATTTAAGTTTCTCCTCTAGCAGTTTAAATGAACTTAAATATCTTTATGGTAAAAATAATAGTAATCTCTCTACGTGCTGAATAGTAACTTTTCATTTACTTCTAAACCCTTTGTTTATTATAGCAAAAGTAGCTTGTTTCCATTCGCCCTCAAAATTATCATTAATTTGATTTTTACCATCATTACTTCTTCCATTTAAAATCTGATCGCTTAGTAAATTGGTTAATTCTGCTACTTTTTTCGATTCTTTTGCTTGTAAATTAACGACCTCTTCTGGATCATTTTTTAAGTTATACAATTGAATCGGAGGTAAGGTATCTATTGCTGCAACTTGTTTAGGATTTGGAAAACTCCAACCTGCCGAACCTGCATCCATAATCAATTTCCAATCACCTCTACGTATGGCAAATCCACCATTGATAGAATGATGAATAATGTCTTTTCGAGTATTTTCAGTTTCTCTATTTTCAAAAAAAGGTAATAGACTATAACTATCTTCGCCTTCATTTTCCGCTAAGGAATAATCCATAATATCCGCACAAGTTGCCAGCAAATCTGTGCTGCAAACTAGTTGATCGGTTGTTTGACCTTTGTCAATTACCTTAGGCCATTTCGCAACAAAAGGTACTCGATGTCCACCTTCATAAATATCTGCTTTATGCCCTCGATAAATATAGCTCGGATTATGTCCTTGTTTGCCTAAAAGAGCAAAATCTGCCTCTGGCGAACAACCATTATCACTCGTAAAAATAACTAAGGTGTTATCGGTCAAACCCTTCTTTTCCAAGGTATTTATCAACTGTCCCATATAATCATCAATCATTACCACAAAATCAGCATAAGGATTTAATCCACTTTTGCCCTGCCATTCTGGTGTTGGTAAAATGGGGGTATGAGGAGAAGGTAGTGCCAAATAAAGAAAAAATGGTTGATTCGATGCACTTTTATCAACATAGTCAATGGCTCGATTGAAGAAATTAGGCGTTACTTGTTCATGGATAAAATCTGCTCCTGTTGG
This sequence comes from uncultured Saprospiraceae bacterium, assembly GCA_937924145.1. Classification (GTDB taxonomy): domain Bacteria; phylum Bacteroidota; class Bacteroidia; order Chitinophagales; family Saprospiraceae; genus JAFMDF01. Next base: position 21,667 of record CALDTJ010000217.1, on the reverse strand, counting down.
TCCTTTTCGCCACCAAGTATATTTGGCAGTATCTACCGTAATTCGATCTGGTTCGGCAGTAATTTTTCCATTCTCTACATATACATAAGGTGCCATATCCAAAGACCCCGAATGTCCATAAGTATAATCAAAACCTAAATCATTTGGTGTATTTTTCACCTCTTTTGAAAAATTGATATTATCAAAATCAGTCGAACTCCAACCATTTCCACCTAATGTATCAGTCGTTAAACTCCAATCCCAACCCAAATGCCATTTTCCAATAAAAGCGGTTTGATAACCATTCTTTTTCAGCATGGATGCTACAGTCGTTCGGGTATTAGGAATTAATGCTTTGGATTTGCCCGTTAAGACCCCACTTTTCAATTTACTTCGCCAAGCATACCTTCCTGTTAGGATGCTATACCGTGTAGGCGTACAAACGGCAGAGGCACTATGTGCATCCGTAAACTTCATGCCGTCAGCAGCCATTTTATCAATATTAGGTGTTTGGATTTTGCCATTTTCGTTAAAGGCGGCGATGTCTCCATAGCCTAAATCATCCGCTAATACATAAATGATATTTGGTGGAGTCGTTGCTGTTTCTTTTGAATCGTTTTGGCAAGCAAAAAGGGAGCACAACACCAATAGGTTCAATAGGTATTTCATCGTTCGTTTGTTTTGATAAAGACAATTTAGTCGCTCAATATAATTCATTCCTAAAACAGAATTGAATAAAAGGTCAGAATTCGTACTTTTGAAATAAATACATCACATGAGAATTACTGCCTACTTACTTATTTTACTAAACTGCTTTTTACTGCTCTCCGCTTGTAAAGAAACAAATACAGTAAAAATTGATTCAGATACCACTACAACTAATAGTGTTGTAAAACCTATCTCCATTTCAAAATCAGTGCTGCATGACAAGGTACTAGGCATGCTAGTCGGCTCGGCTATTGGAGATGCAATGGGCGCGCCGACAGAAATGTGGTCTCGCTATAATATTCAAACAGAATTTGGATTTGTCAATAAGTTAGATGACATGGTCCGCGCACCTTCGCCCGAAGGTACTTGGCAGATGAATTTACCAGCGGGAGGCACTACAGACGATACTCGTTGGAAAGGTTTATTAACTGAATTTATGCTAAAAGAAGGCAGTCAGTTTTATCAAAAAGGAGGTGCCGACCCATATCATTTTGCGGAATTCATTGTCGATGTTTATAAAGACAAAATCAAAGATTTAAAAAACACGGACAGCTTTTCGCCTGCACCTTTTGAGGAGGCACTCATGAAAATGTCGTGGTTGCAAGAATGGGCAGTGGTCGCAAAACCTTTTAGTGAAAAAGATTTAGAAGGATATGCTTACGCGCTCAATCATTTTTATGGGGGCGAACCGACCTGTGCAGGGATGTTGTATGCGCCTATGATTGGCTTGGTTTACCCAAATGATGCAGCGAATGCTTATCAAGCTGCTTATCGTTTAGGGATTTTTGATTTGGGCTACGCTAGAGATATTACGGGCTTGACTGCTGCTATGACCGCTGCTGCTATGGCAGAAGATGCAACATCAGAAAGTATTTTAGCAACTTTAAGAGATATTGATCCTAACGGCTATTTTAATAGTCGATTAGTCGGGCGATCTGCTCAACGGTTTTACCAAGATGCTTTATATGCAGTTACCTCCGCTAAAAAAATGACCAAATCGGATATGGATTTAAGCAAAATAAAACTGCCTTATCAAGGAAAAGACACCCTTTATTTTGCACAAATGCAACAGTTATTTGATGCTTTGGATGCTAAAAATGAGGACATGGCTTTTCACCCTGGAGAAATTCACCAAATTAATTTAACAGCTTTACTTTTTACGGATTTTGATTTTCAAAAATCTATGGAATTTGTCATTAATTATGGGCGAGATAATGATACGGTAGCAGCTATTACTGGTGCTATTTTGGGTGCTATGCATGGGTATGAAAAACTGCCTAGCAAGTCTGCACAGACGGTTTTAACGGTAAACAAAGAGCAACTCGGTATTGACTTAGAAAAAATGGCTAACCAACTGACAGCGTTTTTAATTAAAGAAGGAAAAGTGGTCATTCTTTAACCTTTCTATTCTTCAAAAAAAGCATTCACCTGTTCGAAAAATTCTGCTTTCATTTTAGCAGCAGCAATAGACTTATAATACTGTATCGCTCTATTCCATTATACTTGCCCATTTGTGTAGATACGGTAGCACTACAGTGCTGGAAAGACTGTTCGTATAAATACTATTTATAAATCGCCAAGTTTGGATAAAAAATGGCAAAGGCAAACCAATACCCCATAAATGATTTCGGCACCTCTAATTGTGTTCCTTTTAAGTCTCCGCTGACGGCTTTTCCAAGGATCGTCCATTCATTTCCATTGGTATCTTTCAACAATCCATTTTCTTGGATATCAGAGAGAAATTCTACTGGAGTTCCATCTTTCAAACTCGCAAAGACCGCCGACATCACGCCCTTTTCCGCACTCCCAAATATAGCCAATCGCTTCCCTCTAAAAGAATCGTGCAACACCTGAATTGCTGCTTTATCTGCAAAATTAGAAAACCGATATATTTTTGTTTCATTTGCTCCAATAATGCCCAAGACCCTTTCTTTATTGGGTAACCTAGTATCTGTCACGGTAACAGGGAAAATAAAATAATCGTTATTCGTTCGATAATCAAAGAAGGGATAATCTCCATACACAACTTCAAAACCTGTATTATTGGACAAAACTTTTCCTGTCGGAAAGAGCGTTTTATACGTTTTCCAAGTCATTTCTATCATAGAATGGACAATCGCTGGTTTCCCCAATAACGTTCCATTTACCCCTTTAAATTCTAATTGGGACCATGTCGTTTGGGTATTTCTATCGTAAGGCATTAAATTAGAATTATACAAAAGACCACTTACGCCGAAGGTAGTTATTTGCCCATCAATTGTTCGTTCCCAAGCCATTCCTGTCCCTGTAAATGGACTGTAATTTATCATTACTGGAATGCCAGCAATTTCATCATTAATAATTTCGTGAAGATTGAGCATGGCATGAGGATAGGCTTTGATTTCGTCCCCAACTTGCAAGACAGCCACTAAATTATCATCATCCAAAAAGTTGGTGGCCTCAATGGTTTTAAATTGAGGATTATCAATCGATATGATGTTGTCCTTACCTGCACCTTGATACACCTCCAACTCTGGAATCAACCAAATATTAGGTGTTCCAGCAAAAGTAGTTTCACCTTTATTGCAGCCAAAACTAAGCGTTAAACAAATGAAAAGCAGAAAATTCTTGGTCATTGTTTATTTCTTTATAACAAGGATATAGTATCAACTAAATACTTTTTCACCAACTATGGGACTTGGAAAAATATAATCTACCCATTTTACTCGTTCTTTTTCCTTTAGGCATCCCATCCGCAAGCGGTTCACAAACTCCGTTTGCTCATGTTGAAAATACTCGTCGATGCAAAGGCATCGACTGCGTTTTTCGCCTTGCCTAAAGAAAAAATAACTTCGCAAAATTTGGGAACATTATTTATTTCCAACTCCCTAAAGTTTTAGATGTCCTCTTATTGACCAAATTACTAATTAAAAAATGGTTTGTCTATATTTTTATTAATTACCTTGCTGATAACTACTTATTCCTGTAAACCTTTTTAATAGGAATCGAGTTGTCAATACTAATTATGAACCATCGGTATCTATACATAGCGCTCTTTTTAATCAGCTCTTTTTGGCTATCTGCCCAACCGAATAGTAGTAGCATTCAAGTCACTAGAAACAATCAAGTCGCTGAACTGGTGAGAGATATTTTTATTAAAGGCGATTGTAAAAATGTCAGCAATATTGAAGGCAATGGAGAACCCGTAAGTTTTGGGGAATTCGAAAATGCAGGAAATATCATTGGTTTCCCTGATGGTATTTTACTATCCACAGGAAATGTAGAATTCGCTGAAGGGCCTAATGAATCGGTCGAAACCTCTGACCGTTTTGGCAATAGTTCCAACGATGAAGATTTGAGAGCAATTGCCACCAATCAATTGTTTGATGTGACGATCTTAGAATTCGATTTTGTCCCGCTGTCAGACGAAGTTTCCTTTCAATACGTATTTGCCTCCGAAGAATATTGTGAATTTGTCGGTACTATTTTTAATGATGTTTTTGGCTTTTTTGTAAGCGGCCCTGGTATCGACGGTCCGTTTGAAAATGGTGCAATTAATGTAGCTCGTATACCCGACTCCGAAGAGTTTGTGTCCATCAACACCATCAACCACGAGTTAAACGACGACTTTTATGTGAAAAATGAATTAGAATCAGACGCCAATAATTGTCAAGTATCTTTTAACCCAAACCACTTAAACACCATCGAATACGACGGGTTTACAACACCTCTTATTGCTCGATTCGAGGTCACTCCTTGTGAGACTTACCATATTCGATTAGTCGTCGGTGACGTGGGAGATGATAAGTTAGATTCTGCCGTTTTTTTGCGCTCTAAAAGTTTTGATTTAGGTCAATTAGCTACGGTAAAAGCTATTGCTCCAAATCGCGCAGACACCACCATATTTGAGGACTGCTCAAATGGGCGTTTTGTGTTTACTCGTCCAGAAAACTCCAATAGAAATACTTTTTATCCAATCAATTTTATTATTAATGAAAGCACAACTGCAACAGAAGGGGTAGATTACGAGCCAATTTCTAGATCTATCACCATTCCTCCTAATGACAATAGTGTTAGCCTACCGATCACATTACTCACAGATAATATAACCGAAAATTTAGAAACACTCACTTTGGAATTGCAACAAATTTGCGAATGTGAAGAGGGAAATAAAGCCACGCTGAAAATTGCCGATAATGTACCTCCCGAATTAGCCTTCCCCGAAATTGATGCATGCGCCAATCAACCTTTTACCATCAAACCTCAGATCACTGGAATCGCTCCTTTTACCTACTTATGGGATAATATTATAACTGATAGTGTTTTTACCGATACTATTGAACAGCCGACCACCTACTCTCTAAGATTGGTTGATTTTTGTTTAAATAATGTACGGGATAGTATCACCGTTGACATTCAAGCTATTCCGTCAGCTACTTTATTCGGCGAAATTGATTTTTGTGAAGGTTTACCCTCTGCATTTTTACCGCTCAATTTTAATGGCAATGCTCCTTGGTCTTTTACTTATACAATTGACAATAAGGAACTACTTCAAATCAACAATATTTTTGATAGCAATTTTGAATTACCTATTTCCGAAAGTGGAAATTATCAATTAATTGGGTTCTCAGATGCTGCTTGCATTGGCACATCAAATGGGACAGGAGTTGTCAATGATATTAGTTTCCAACTATTTATTGAGACCATATCCCCTATTTGTCAAGAAAGTGAAGATGGCAGTATTACTTTAGAAATAGTAGATGGGCAAGCACCTTATACGATCAATTGGTCAACACAAGTAAATGATGATCTATCTCCAACAGCATTACCTGCGGGTGACTACGAAGTGACGATCACGGATGCCCAAAATTGTATTTTGACAACAAGTATTAATTTACCTATTCCAACCAATCTTGATCCTAGTTGTGTTAACAATGAAGTGTATATCCCAAATGTCTTTTCACCAAATGGAGATGGCATTAATGATTTTTTTGAAATTTTCTTTCCAGATAACTCTACTATACAACAGGTCAAAAATGTACAAATTATAGATAGGTGGGGAAACTTGGTTTATTCGGCAAAAACAATTCCACCAAGATGGGACGGTACTTTTCAAGGAAGGCTGTTAGACCCTGCTGTTTTTCAATACAGCATTGTTCTAGAACTAGCTAACGGACGAAAAGAGTTATTGCAAGGAGATATTAGCTTAGTGAGGTAAATTGATTGTGAAAGATTGAGTGATTGTTTCGCTGCGTTGACCCGCCCGCCTGAGCATTCGGGCTGGTTGTCCATAGAGACACGCTTGTACACGAAACGCTCTAACAATCAAACAATCAGCGCAGCGATACCATCTTGCAATCATTATTAAATCATCATGTGAATCTGCTTATCTGCTTCTAAGTAATAGCTTAAGTTTTCTTGCATCACTACATCTAAAGGCAAATGTTGAATGGGTGTTACCTCTTTTTTTCGAACTAAATGCTCAAAAATATTAATGATTCCTAAATAGCCTTGTTTAACTGGATTTTGATTAATCAAAAAATCAATTTTCTCAGCTCTTAAATGCGTTAAGTTATCTGAAATTAAATCAAATCCAACTAATTTTATTTTCTGTGTTTGTAATTTTGATAAGACGTCTACCAAGTAATGAACCTTGGAAGTCGTAACAAAAATGCCTTTTAAATTAGGATAGCTTTTTAATTGATAATTCATAAATTTTCTAAAAGCTATCGTATCTTTAGGTTCTTCAAAACTGGTTTTTATGATTTGTATATTTCGACTAGAGTGATCTATAAAATAATTCTGAAAACCTTGTTCTTTGGCTAGCAAGTGTTTCGCATTATAAACGCCTTTTTCTAAATGCAAGACCATCACTGCATCTCCCGTTTCAATACCAAAATCTAGTAATTTAGCAGCTAAAACCCCACTTTGATAGGAGTCTTGACCGATATAAGATTTAAAACTAAGGTCTTTCCTTTCGATGAATGTATTAATTAGAAAATATTTTAAACCAACCTCCTCACATTCATTTAAAAATTGATGTGCCTCATTATAATAAACAGGAGCTACCAATACTGCATCATATTGACCTGTCAATATTTCATCACTACATTTTTGGAAACCTTTCGTATCAGCATCCGCAAAATGATAAAAATCAACATTCATCCCATAATCTAAAGTAAAATTAAGTGCTTTCTGAATACCACTTTTTGGCTGTACCCAAAAAGCATCATCTGCTGGATTAGGCAACAGAGCCGCAATTTTCCACATCTTATTATAGGCTAAGGCACTAGCAATCACATTGGGCCGATAGTCCAATTCTTCCATTACGGCTAAGACTCGCTTTTTAACATCGGGGGATACATGTCCACGTTTGTGAATCACTCTATCTACGGTGCCTTTGGACACACCCGCTTTTTCAGCAATGTCTTTTATTCTAATCCTTTTTTTCATAAATCCGACATTAGTTTTGGGTAAGGAAACAAGTAAAATATAACCTACCCATCTGGCAGCTTTATTTTGTCCTTCTTCTGCGTTACAAAAATACTCATTATGCTACAGCAGCAGCCCGACCGCTTTTCGGTTCACGAGCTGTCGCTCGCTCATGTTTTTTGTGCCTTGAATAAGAACAAACTAAAACTGCCATTTTGGGTACCTTATTTATTACCTGTTCCCTAAACAAAGGTAATCACAAAATGATAAAAAAAGAATTCAATTTTAGGAATAGAAATAAATAGGATAAATGTAGCCCCGTAGTTACATTTTTCAATGCTTAAACTTCGATGCATCTATATGTGTTCGAAAACAAAAACTATATACCTAGTATAATTATCCTTTGAAATTACTGTAATCAAACTACTATAAAATTCTATTTTATCAACATAAACCTAATAAAATATTATTATTTAACATAAATAAAGAATTTTTATCTAAAATAAAATTGTGTTCGAACACAATTTATCAAGTTATTTTCTATATTTACCATGCACTATAACTCCTTTTGAACATTTCAGACTCAAAGAATAGATGATGAACACCCATTAAATATTGTCATCTCTTTCTTACCCATTTTTAATAGAACTATAATTAATTTAACTCTAAAATTTCAACGCATGAGAAATTTTTTACTCAGTCTGTTGTGCCTACTGGTCACAACGGCAACCCTTTCGGCACAAAACCGAGTCACTGGTAATATTACCGATGAGGATGGTGTGCCACTTATTGGAGTGAATGTCCTTGAGGCAGGAACTTCCAATGGTACTATTTCTGACTTCGATGGTAATTATGAACTATCGGTTGCCGATGGTTCCTCTTTAGAATTTTCCTATACTGGATACGAAGTACAAACCGTTGTCGTAGGTAGCCAATCTGTCATAGATATGGTCATGGCAGAAGGGGTCAATCTTGACGAAGTAGTCGTGACTGCTCTTGGTATTGAGCGTAAGAAAAGGGCCTTGGCTTATTCTGTTACTGAAATAGACGGTGGAGATGTAGCCGTCGCAAAAGAAATTAACGTTGGTAACGCACTTGCTGGTAAAGTAGCAGGGGTCAACGTTAGTAATCCTTCTACTGGACCTGGTGGCTCTACTCGGATTGTTATTCGTGGAAACGGTAACATCGCTGGTAACAACCAACCATTAATCGTAGTGGATGGAGTACCTATTAATAATGATAACCTTGGCTCCGCTGGTATGTGGGGTGGTCAAGATTGGGGTGATGGGCTTTCTTCTTTAAACTCTGATGATATTGAAAATATCAGTGTATTGAAAGGAAATACTGCCTCTGCGCTATATGGTTACCGTGCAAGTAATGGTGTTATTTTAGTAACGACCAAAAGAGGTAAAAAAGGTCAAGGCTTACAGGTAGAATTAAATTCTAACTTCCAAGCAGAGACTTTTGTAGACAATTATGACTTCCAAAGAGAATACGGTCACGGTCTAAATGGAGCGAAACCAACTACCGAAGCAGAGGCATTTGCACAAGGTTTACAATCTTGGGGTGGTCGTTTAGACGGTAGTAGCGTAATTCAATTCGATGGTCAATCTCGACCTTATTCCGATGCTGGTGACAATTTAGATCGATTTTACCGAACTGGAAAAACTTGGACGAATAACGTATCGCTTTCTGGTGGTGGCGAAAATGTAGGTTACCGTTTTTCTATGACTAACTTGGACAACCAAGGAATCATGCCGAACTCAGGTTTAGATAGAAATACTTTTTCTGCTGCTGTAAATGGTTCTTCAGGAAAATGGTTGGGTAGCTTAACGGGTACTTACGTAAAAGAAGAAGCCAAAAATAGACCTAGATTGTCTGACTCTCCTGGTAACGCCAACTATACCGCTTGGTCTTTACCTCCAAGTATCAACATCAATGATTTAAAAGGAGATCCTAATAAATTGGGGGCTGATCCAGATACTGGTTTTGAATTACAATTTAATGATAATGTATTCGTCACCAATCCTTGGTGGGGAACACACCAATTTGCGGCTAATAACGAAAAGGATAGACTATATGGTAATGCTAGCTTAGGTTATGAATTTATCCCCGGATTGATTCTACAAGGAAAAGTAGGGATTGATCGCTTTACAGAAAGACGAACCAACTTAACGCCTTATGGAACAGCATTCTCTAATTTAGGTGGAATTAACGAAAGTAACCGTACTGTACAAGAAGTCAACTTGGAGGCGACGCTTAGATACAATACCGATATTAATGAAAATATAGGTTTAGATGTAATTGTTGGGGGGAATCAACAAAAAAATGAGGACGAGACATTAGGCGCAAATGGATCTAACTTCAACGTACCATTTTTACACAATGTCAAAAATGCTGCGAACCAATCAGTCAGTTATGGCTTTAGCCGTTACCAAGTAAATTCTTTATTTGGACAGGCAGAAGTTTCTTTGTTTAATTCTCTTTATTTGACTGCTACAGTTAGACAAGATTGGTTCTCTCAATTGACTGACCCAAGTGGTAGAGATTCTGAAAACTCTATTTTATACTCTTCTTTTGGTGCAGCCTATGATTTAGCAGAAGGTTTGGGTGATGGTTTACCAGATTTCATTGATTTTGCTAAATTAAGAGCATCTTGGGCAGAAGTTGGTGGTGCTACTGATCCTTTCCAATTAGGACTAAATTATGGTATTGTAGGACAAGGCCACTTAGGTATTCCACTAGGTTCTATTAGTAATGGTTCTGTTCCTGCTGCTGCATTAGTACCTTCTACTTCCAAAGAATTAGAGTTTGGAGCAGACCTTAGAATGTTCAAAGGAAAAGTTAATTTAGATGTCGCTTATTATAATAGAGAAACAGTAGATGGTATTTTATCTGCCTCTATTTCAAGTACTTCTGGTTATGGTTCAAAAACTGTAAACGTTGGTAAAATCTCTAACAAAGGAATTGAATTATTATTGACGCTGAATCCTGTTAGAACGACTAATTTCAGATGGAATGTATCGATCAATTATGCACATAATGATAATGAAGTAGTTAGTTTATTGACACCAGAAAATGATGGGGAGGAAATCCGATTAGAAGAATCTAGAACTAGAAATGCTTATATCCACTTAGTGGAAGGCTTACCATATAGTCAAGTTATGGGATTCTCTTATGTTAGAGATGGAAGTGGAAATATCCAATTAGATGATGACGGTTTACCTCAACAAGGAGAATTGATGGCATTCGGAACGGGTGTACACCCTAATTCTTTAGGTATCAATAATCAATTTAGCATCGGAGATTTCAATGTCGGTTTTTTAGTGGACATCAAAACAGGTGGTAAAATCTATAATGCGACCAACGCTTATGGTTACTTCAGAGGCTTACACAAAGCTACTCTAGAAGGTAGAGAATCAGGTATAGGTGCGGTATTACCAGAAAATGTAGAAGATTATTACCAAAGAATTGCTTTCGGTATCTCTGAAGAATTCATTGATGATGCAGATTTTGCTAAATTAAGAGAGGTAGTAATTGGCTATAGAGTACCAAGAAGGTTATTACAAAATGCACCAGTTTCAGATGTTACTTTATCTTTCGCTGCTAGAAACTTATTGATCTTATGGAGCAAGACGGATAATATTGATCCAGAATCTACTTATACCAATGGTAATGGACAAGGACTAGAAATGTTTGGTGTGCCTGTAACTAGATCTTATGGTTTGAACTTGAATGTTAAGTTTTAATAAAAATTGTTTGATTGTTAAATTGTTTGATTGTTATGCTAAGCCATTATTAGGTTAGAGACAATCAAACAATAAAACCATTCAACCATCAAAAATAATCCTTCTTTGAAAAATTTTGGGGTCGATTTAATTTCAAGATTTTTTCTGACCATGAACAAACATTGTTTGTGAACCGCCAAAGCGGATGGGCAGCGAAAAAAATTGGAATTAGATCGACTGTTTCCCAAAATTTTTCAAAGAATTAAATAGATGACTTATGAAATTTTTTAAAAATAAAATATTGCTCTTACTAGTAGCTCTACTAGCTGTGCAAACTTCTTGTGATGATGGCTTTGCAGAAATCAACACGAACCCGCAAGCCGCTATTAATATTGATCCTAACTTCCAAATGTCTTTCGTTCAACTACGAACTTCTGGTGGTCGTTACGAAAACTGGAGAGCAGGTTTGATCTACTCTTCTATGATGATCCAACACATGTCTGCTTTATGTGGATACTGGACAGGAGATAAATACACTTACAATGGTGGTTATTCCTCATCTTTGATTGATCGAGCATATAATGAGCAAGTCAAAGACATGCAAGATTTAATCAATACTTTGGAATCTGGCACTGCTGGCGACCAAACGATGCTAGGAATGGCTAGAATTTGGCGAGTAGTCATTTTCCATAGATTAACCGATATGTATGGAGATATTCCTTATTCTGAGGCAGGAAAAGGATTTTTAGAAAGCATTGACTTTCCTAAGTATGATTCTCAAGAGTCTATCTATATGGACATGTTGAATGAGTTAGAGCAAGCTGTTGGACAAATTGGAGATGGTGGATTTGGTAGCGCTGACTTTATTTACGGTGGTGATGCTGCTCAATGGAAAAAGTTTGGTAATTCTTTGATGTTAAGATTGGCTATGAGATTATCAGAGGCTGATCCATCAACTGCACAAGCATGGGTATCTAAAGCGGTCGCAGGTGGTGTAATGGATAGCAATGGAGATGATGCTTTCATCCAACATACCAACGGTCCAGAAGGTATCAACAGAAATGGTATCGGTGAAGTATTAGATGCATCCAATGGTTTTGGTGATAGCTGCCCTAGATTAAGTGCTACGATGGTGGACTTATTAAAGGAAACAGATGATCCAAGATTACAGATTTTCGGTCTTCCAGCAGCTAATACTGGCGAATATGCAGGTATGCCAAATGGTTTGGATGAAACGTTAATCCAAGATAACCCAACGGGAACTTCCGTTGATGATTTTTCTAGAATCAATCCAGCGATTGTTTTAGTCGAATCTCCAATGATGTTTATGACTTATGCAGAGACAGAATTCTTATTAGCAGAGGCTGCCGTAAGAGGTTGGGGTGCGTCTGATGCAGCAGGACATTATGCAGCAGGTGTAACGGCTGCTATGAATATGTGGGCACATTATGATGCGTCTCTAGCATTGGATGCTGGTGCAGTAGCAGATTATGTCGCAGCAAATCCTTTAGATGAGGCGAATGCCTTAGAAGATATTGGTGAACAATACTGGTTGGCGACGTTCTTAAACGAATATGAGGCGTTTTCTAATTGGAGAAGAACTGGATTCCCTAACTTAACACCTGTCAACTACCCTGGTAATGTGACAAATGGTCAAATTCCAGTACGTTTAGCAACTAGCCCAGGAGAAGGAAGTTTGAATCCTAACTTCCAAGAGGCTGCTACTCGTCAAGGTCTAGGCACTGACTTTTCTAGTCACATGAGTGTTCCTGTTTGGTGGGATAAATAATCTTAAAATAGAGAATTTTTAGTTTTACAATATTTCAGATAAAGATTTTTTATTGTGGGCAGGCTAATGAGCCTGCCTATTTTTTCTTATACTTATCAAGATTTTTTACAAAAAAAATGAACAATAAATGTTTAATATCTTTCCCAAGATAAAGCTGTGTTCGTAAACAGTTCTAATTTTTTCTTATTTTTGGTAAGAGACCAATTTTTTTATTTTTATTAAATTGATGTCAATGAAGACTATAGCCAAAAACACCAACCTATCTCTACTTTGCCTATTTTTAGGCTGCTTATTTGCTTGCCAATCCGATGAGGTGCCTACTACTGAAAATACAATTTTTGCCACCAAACAACAGCAAATTCCTGATAAAATAGACTTTAACTTTCACGTAAAACCAATCCTCTCAGACCGATGTTTTAAATGTCACGGGCCAGATAAAAATGCCATTGAGGGCGATTTGAGTTTAGCCACTCAGGAAGATGCCTTTGCAGCACTAGGAAAAAATAAAGACCGCTTTGCCATTGTGCCTAGTCTGCCTGATAGCAGTACTTTAGTTCATAGAATATTTACGGATGATCCCGATGATATCATGCCGACACCAGAATCCAATTTGAAACTGGAAACATACGAAAAAGAAATTTTAAAAAAATGGATTGCCCAGGGTGCAGAATGGAAGGAACATTGGTCACTAATCCCACCAACAACACTAGAAATTCCAAGTGTAACGGATCAAAATTGGGCACAAAATGAAATTGATTACTTTATTTTAAATAAACTTGAAGAACAGCAATTAAGCCCAAATGAATCAGCAGATAAGGCTAAATTACTCCGTCGATTGACTTTTGATTTAACGGGATTACCTCCTACTCTATCCGAAATAGATGCTTTCCTAGCAGACGATACTCCTAATGCTTACGAAAAACAGATTGACCGATTATTAGCATCAGATGCTTATGCAGAACATAGAACTGTCCATTGGTTAGATATTGCTCGTTATGCGGATTCTCACGGTTATCAAGATGATTTGGAACGGATTGCATGGCCTTGGCGAGATTGGGTTATCCATGCTTACAAAAATAATATGTCGTATAAGCAATTTGTCACTTGGCAACTAGCAGGCGATTTATTACCAAATCCAAACCTAGAGCAAATTGTCGCAACTGCATTTAATAGAAATCATAAAATCACCCAAGAAGGTGGAGTGATCCCTGAGGAGTACAGAACAGAATATGTGGCGGATAGAGCACAAACTTTCAGTACTGCTTTTCTAGGATTAACTATGGAATGTTCGCGTTGTCACGATCACAAGTACGACCCAATTTCTCAAAAAAATTACTTTCAACTCTATAGCTTTTTTAATAATGTACCCGAAAATGGTTTGATTGAGCCTTATGGTGCCATCCCCAAACCATTTATTAAATTAACCGAAAAAGAACTCAACGAACAACTCGCTTTTATCAATAATTTAGATACGATGAAAGAAATTCCATTGATGGTCATGGAAGAAATGAAAAAACCTAGACAAGCACATATCCTCAATCGAGGTGCTTACGATCAACCTACAGAGGCCGTATTCCCCAATACGCCTGAATCCGTTTTAACCTTCGATGAAAATTTACCAAAAAATAGAAAGGGTTTAGCCGAATGGTTATTTGATGATAAAAATCCATTGACAGCTAGAGTGGCGGTCAATCGACTTTGGCAACAGCTTTTTGGTGTAGGTATTGTCAGTACTTCCGATGATTTTGGCAATCAAGGTGCTTTGCCAACGCATCCAGAATTATTAGACTTTTTAGCGGTCAAATTCAAAGAAGATGATTGGGATGAGAAAGCGATGCTGAAATATATCGTCTCTTCTGCCACTTACCAACAATCGGCGAAAGCGGCGGAAGATATGCTAGCCATTGACCCTGAAAATCAATTATTAGCCAGAGCCTCTCGTATTAGACTTTCTGCTGAGATGATTAGAGATCATGCACTCAAAATCAGTGATTTATTATCAAAAGAAATCGGAGGACCAAGCGTCAAACCTTATCAACCTGATGGACTTTGGGCAGAGACCATTGGTGGAGGTGGCGGAAGTTTGGCTAAATATGTACCTGATGAAGGCTATAAATTATACCGTAGAAGTTTATATACCTTTTGGAAAAGAACCGTTCCTCCGCCAAGTATGATGACTTTTGATGCAGGAACGAGAGACTTATGTACTGTCAAACGGCAAAGGACAAGTACACCACTACAAGCATTAGTGTTGTTGAATGATCCACAAATTATAGAGGCCACCAGAGTTGTTGCTCAAAATGTCGTTTCAGAAGTTGAATCTCCAGAAGAACGTATTGGACAAATTTTCAGATTAGCCACTTCTAGGCAACCAACTACTGATGAAATCAATACTTTAAAAGCATATCTTTCAGAAGAAATGACCTACTTCCAAGAATCGCCAGAAAAAGCAGAAGCATACTTAAGTATCGGCAACTATCAAATTAGCTATTCTAACCCTAAGCCAGAAATGGCGGCTTATGCGATGTTGGCAAGTGCTATTTTCAACTTGGATGAATCTATTTCTAGAGGGTAATCGGGTTGCGAGTTGCGGGTTACGAGCGCAACCCGCAACCCGCAACCCGTAACCCGCAAAACTTCAAATCATGAATAAAATAATAAAAGACCGTTCCTACCTCCTCAATAGAAGAAACTTCTTAGCCAAAAGTAGTATTGGCATTGGTACAGCTGCACTTAGCTCATTGCTCGGCATGAATTTTCTCGGTAAATCTGAAAACGGGGTCATTGCACCAACTAATGATGCGGTCAAAGGCATTATAAAAAATTTACACTTTGCGCCCAAAGCAAAAAGAGTCATTTACCTATTCCAAAGTGGAGGTCCTTCCCAATTAGATTTATTTGATTACAAACCACTTTTGCGAGAACGAAACGGGGAAGATTTACCAGAATCTATTCGGAATGGACAACGATTGACTGGCATGACTTCTGGGCAAGCTAAATTTCCTTTAGCTGGGTCTGCTTTTAATTTTAATCAATACGGGCAAAGTGGTGCATGGGTCAGCGATCTATTACCCTATACGGCTAAAGTAGCCGACGAAATTTGTGTCATCAACTCCATGCACACAGAGGCGATCAATCATGATCCTGCCATTACCTTTTTCCAAACGGGTTCTCAGCAACCTGGGCGACCTAGTATGGGTGCTTGGATGAGTTATGGACTCGGGAGTTCTAATGCTAATTTGCCTTCTTTTACCGTCTTATTATCAAGAGGTACGGGTAGACCTGCGGGGCAACCGTTGTATTCTCGACTGTGGGGGAACGGCTTTTTACATTCTTTGCATCAAGGCGTGCAATTTCGTTCGGGCAAAGACCCTGTACTTTATTTAAAAGATCCTGCGGGTATTGATCGAACGAGTCGTCGCAGAATGTTAGACAAAATTGCAGAACTCAATCACAAGCAATTAGAAGAATTTGGTGATCCAGAAATTAGTAGTCGAATCGCCCAATATGAAATGGCTTATCGGATGCAGACTTCTGTACCTGAGGTGATGAATGTCGAAAATGAACCTGACCATATTTACAAAATGTATGGTCCAGACTCGACCCAACCTGGTACTTATGCTGCCAATTGCCTATTGGCAAGAAGACTAGCGGAGAGTGGTGTTAATTTCATCCAACTCTATCACATGGGTTGGGATAGCCATGATAATTTACCGACACAAATTAAGGGACAAGCCTTAGATACCGACCAAGCCTCAGCAGCTTTGATTATGGATTTGAAACAACGGGGTATGTTAGATGATACCTTAGTTATTTGGGGTGGAGAATTTGGTAGAACTAACTATTCACAAGGTGCTTTGACCGCTAATAATTATGGACGAGATCATCATCCAAGAAGTTTTAGTATTTGGATGGCAGGCGGAGGTATCAAGCCAGGAATTGTTTATGGAAAAACGGATGACTTTGGGTATAATATTATCGAGAATCCTGTGCATGTGCATGATTTCCAAGCAACTACATTGCGACTATTAGGTGTAGATCACGAAAAATTAGTTTATAAATATCAAGGTCGTCGATTTAGATTGACAGATGTGCATGGTAAAGTAGTGAATGATATTATCGCTTAACAATAGCCGTAACTTAGGCTTTCAGCCTTAGCATGCCTCGCTTGCAAATTAAACATGCTTAGGCTGAAAGCCTAAGCTACTATCAATTTAAAAGATGAATAGAAGATATTTTCTACAAAATACAATTGGTGCTACGGTGGCTACAACGTTATTCCCCTCATTTGCCAATGCCGCAAAAAAAGATTTAATGACCTACAAAGATGTCATCATTGGACACAATACCCATCAATACAAAATTGATTTAAATTGGGGGGCACTCAATAGCCATTACTACCCTGTCAATGATTGTCACGAAATGGTACAAGACTCCAAGGGGCGAATTATCCTCTTGACCAATGAGACAAAAAATAATGTAATTATTTATGATAAATCAGGTAAACTCTTAGAAGTATGGGGTACAAGTTATCCTGGGGCGCATGGTCTGACTTTGAATGTAGAAAATGGCGAAGACTTTCTCTATATAGCGGATAATAATCGGCACGAAATTATCAAAACGACGATTGATGGAAAAGAAGTGATGGTACTCCCCTACCCTAAAGCTATGGGAAAATATGACAAGGCAGAACAGTATGTACCGACCGAAACAGCCATTGCCGCTAATGGTGATATTTATGTCGCAGACGGTTATGGTTCGCAATATATTACCCATTATAACGCCAAAGGAGAAGTTTTAAATATTTTCGGAGGCAAAGGTGATGGTGATGAATATTTTGACAATGCCCATGGTATTTGTATTGATAATCGAATGCCAAACAACCCTACGCTACTCATTACTGCCCGCGATAGAAATCAACTAAAACGATTTACTTTAGGAGGTGATTTATTAGAAGTAATTGATTTGCCTGGAGCGTATATTTGTCGTCCTGTTATTCATGGAGCGCATGTATATTTGGCGACTATCTGGTCAGGCGAAAAAGCACCAAATAGCGGCTTTATTTCTATTTTAAATAAAGATAATCAATTAATTTCTGCCCCTGCGGGAAGTGAGCCGACTTATGAAAATGGTCAATTGCAGCCAATGCACCAAACGCTCAAAATATTCCAACATCCGCATGATGTCTGTATTGATGAGGATGAAAATATGTACGTGGCTCAGTGGAATTCTGGAAAAACTTATCCCATCAAATTAATTCGAGTTTAATGCGAATATCTTTAATGCTTCTTTTGGTCGTATCACTGGGATGTTCTCCAGCATCTTCAATTATCCCGACCTCGGATTCAACTACTAAAGTTGTACAAAAAAACACTTTTGCACAAGGTCAAATTTTCCAATTAGCTGACCCCGTCCTAAGCTTAGAAAATGGTCTTTTTAAAGAAAGTACCAAGGTAACTTTAGCACTTCATTATCCCGAGACAAAAATCTATTACACGTTGGATAATAGTGAGCCAACCTCGTCTAGTCAGCTTTATGATTCAGCAATACAAATTGTTCAAAGTGGGACTTTAAAGGCAAAGGCTTTCCATCCAAATCATTTGCCGAGCAATATAGTAGCAGTTTCTTTTTTAAAAATTGAAAATCCAATTTCAACTAAATCAATAGAGGTCAATGCAACGCCTCATGAAAACTATCAAGGTAAAGGCACTAAAACCTTATTTGATCAAAAAAAAGGAAGTTTAAATTTTAGAACATCCGAATGGCTAGGTTTTAAAGGAGAGGACGTTGAAATAAATATCACTTTAGAAAATGAACATTCTATTAAACAACTAGTTGTCAGTACATTAAGAGATGTAGGAAGTTGGATTTTTCCGCCTGCTGCTATTGAAATTTGGATGATAAACAATGGACAAACAGATACATTGATTGCTAAAAAGGAGTTTCAAAAATTGGAAAAAGCACCTCCTCCTAGTCTTAAATATTTAACTTTAGACTTTCCTGCAAAATCACTGAAAGAGATAAAAATAATAGTGCGAAATAATGGTCTCATACCTGATTGGCATGATGGAAAAGGAACACCCGCTTGGTTGTTTTTGGATGAAATTATTTTGCAATAGGTTAGTTTTTAGAATTGCCAGCACTCGGAGTGCTGGCAGCTCTAAGCTAATTAAAACCACTCAACGATATGGATATACTTAGCTATTTAGGAAAATTCCACCCAATCATACTACACCTCCCAATTGGCTTTTTGTTATTGGCATTTATGATGGAATTACATGATCGGTGGAAGAAAAAATCGCAGTTCCAATCAGCTATTGGCTTTGCCTTATTCTGGGGGATGGTCGGAGCTATTTTTGCTGCGACTAGTGGCTATTTATTGTCTTGGGACGGAGGGTACGAAGAACAATTATTGAGCTGGCACCAATGGTTAGGATTTGGTGTAGCAGGATTGTCCATAGTACTCTATTTTTTACATCAACAAACTTTGAATAGTAGCAATAGTCTCTATTTTCCAGTCTTTAGTTTGACGACTATTCTTTTAACAGCAGCAGGGCATTATGGCGGTTCTTTGACACATGGCAGCGATTTTCTATCGCCTACTTCTTCTTCAAAAAAAGAGAAAAAGGAAATTGTAGATATAGAAAATGCAGAAATCTACAGTGATTTAATTCAACCGATTCTAAAAGATAAATGTGTCCGTTGTCATAGTACTTCCAAGACAAAAGGAGACTTATTGATGGCAACGATTGAAGGATTGCAAGCAGGTGGTGAGACAGGCCCATTATTCGTCAAAGGAGATGTCGATAAGAGCTTGATGTTACAAAGAATTCATCTACCATTAGAAGAGAAAGAGCACATGCCGCCGAAAGGAAAACAGCAATTATTGAGTGATGAAATTGCATTATTGACTTGGTGGATCAAAGAAGGGGCTGACTTCAAAGCGAAAGTAAAAGAACTCCAAAAAGATGAAAAAATCAATGCAATTTTGAAAAAATTCATGGTACCTACTGATGCAGCCAATAATATAAAAGTAGCAGACGTATCCGAAAGTACCCTGCAAAAAATTAGAGCAAAAGGAATTCCTGTTTTTAGAGTGGCAGAAGATAGTCCGTTCGTGGAAGTGAATGTATCTAGACAAAAAGGAATTAACAGAAGTACCTTAAAAGCATTAAGCCCAGTATCAGAGCAGTTGATTAGCCTAAATTTAAGTGGGACGGATATTCAAGATAAAGATTTGAGTGGATTAGCTAATTTTCCGCATTTGCAAAAACTCTTTTTGCAACAAACTGCTATTTCAGATAAAGGTATTTCTGCTTTGGAAAAACTAGATTATTTAACTTACCTCAACCTGTATGAGACTAAAATATCGGACACTAGTTTACCCGTTTTGAGCCAATTGAAACGCTTAAAAAAATTATACCTCTGGCAGACGGCTACTACGAATGAAGGGATTGCAAAATTCACTAATCAAAAACCTAAGACGAAAGTGAATGTTGGAATAAGCAAGGATATTTTCGGCGATGCTCGATTAAAAGCACCGCTCATTTTAGCAGAAAAAGACTTGTTCAAAGACTCTTTGGAAGTGGAATTGAAAATGAATTTTAGTAAGGTCAATTTACATTATACATTGGATGGGACAGTGCCTGACTCTACCTCAAAACTTTATACCGATCCTATCATTTTAACTAAAACTACCACTCTAAAAGTAGTCGCTCAAAAAGAAGGATGGCAAACAAGTGAAGTGGCTAGTAAACAATTCGCCAATGTAAAATATACGCCAACTAACATTAAACTTAACAATCCACCTAATGAACGGTATGCTGCCAACGGTGCAAAATCTTTGATTGATCTTGAAAAAGGAAGTACAACGTTCACAGATGGGTTATGGCTAGGTTATGAAAAACAGCATGTTACAGCTATACTAGATTTGGGTAAAGCTATTGAACTTTCTGCGGTAACTGTCGGCGCATTAGAGGCGCCAGGTTCTTATATTTTTTATCCAAAAGGAATGAAAGTATCTGTATCTACTGATGGCAAAAAATACCGCGAAGTGCTTACTAAAACGTATCCAACTTCCCAAGAAAATAAACCTACCGAAACGGCTAATTTCACAGAAACTTTTGCTACCCAAAATGCTCGTTTTGTCAAAGTGAAAGTGGAAAGTAATTTGGTGAATCCAGATTGGCATCCTGCGCCAGGTGCGCCTTGTTGGTTGTTTATTGATGAGATTTCGGTGGAGTAAAAATACCCCTCAGATTGGGTAAAAAAACACATGTTCGAGTGTGATACCTCTTGTCATTAAAATCTTTAGTTAATGATTGTTTGATGGTTAAGATTGTTTGATTGTTGTAAACACTTTGTCATGCAAGCGATATTTCATAGTCTCAGACCTGCCCGCAAGCATTCAGGCGGGCTTGAAATCATTATCTGCTGGTCTCCTGACCAGCCTATATTGTTTGCCGTCAGGGAAAAGCCAAAAAATAAAGGTTTTCTGAATAGTTGTCAAAACCTTGAGAAAACCCCTCATTTTTTTGCTTTTACACATACCTAATACGCAAATGAGATGTCTCCTCAAGGTAGCCCTTTTACAAACTAAAAGTATATTTCAGTAATAACAGACCTCTGATTATTTAAAAAATCAGATTCCTTCCTTATTATTTCATCTACTTACTTTGAAATATTTATTTTTTTACGAAATTACACAAAAGTTCTCTGTGCAGGCGAATTCATTCGCCTAAGTAAACAAAAGGCGAATGCATTCGCCTGTACAATTGTCCATCATGAAATTTATTACTACCTCTATATTTTTTCTTTTATTTCTAGGGAATACCTTTTCTGCCAATACTGATTTAGGCACCACCTATATCGAGGCATGGAAAAAATTCTATCCTTCCAAATCATTAGCACAAGGCATGCATACCGCTATCTTCGACTATGAAGATTTAAGTCCTAAAAATATTGATAAATGGTTAACTTTTAACCAAAAAACCTTTGCTCAATTAATTGACAAAAATTCCACCTATTTAATTGATAATCAAATAGATGCAAG
>CALDTJ010000216.1 GCA_937924145.1 uncultured Saprospiraceae bacterium | reverse complement strand
GTAAAGATTCTTTTTCATAGCTGATTCTTTTGGTTGGGTGATTATACAAGCTATTATCAAGACTACTTTATAGAACAAATCCCCTAGTGGAAATGTTTAAATTTCTGTTTTTTGTCGTTCAAAACTAGATACTGGATTAGGATTACCACATAGTCACATAGTGAAGGCACATAGAGCACATAGTTTTTCTAATTTGATGTTGACACGAGCAGTAGTTTTGACACTTTATTAGATGTTGACACGAGCGGTAGCGTTTTTTGCTAAGCTAGATTTTGACTCAATCTATTTTCTCAAATATCTTACATTACTCATCTGGCAGGGCATCGAAATACTCGTTTACAAATGTTTTTTGACCTTGATGAAAGATGTTAGTAACATGGAAATTTATTAATATGCCTTTTGGTGCTTTTAGGTATTTCATATAAGACATGATAATTGCATCAAAAACTGGATGCATGTCTTTTACGGCTTTTACCTCTATAGATCGTCAGGTAAAAGATTAATATTATTAAGACCAGTTTTGTCAACATCTAAATCAGTTGTCCTTCATTAATCCGTTGTATATTTATATTATACAACGGATTAATGAAGGACAACTGATCCAAGCGTTGACATATTTCTTCTTTATAATATCCATTTTTTATCTGATTATCTATACTACTATAACATCTTCTACCAAAATATCAAACCGCAAATCTCCCTTCAATTGATGTCCTTTATAGTCTCGTTCTACTTTTTTCTGGGTGACTGCTTGAATACCTCTAAGTCCAAGTTCTATCAACAAAGAAGATTCATAATCAACTTCCCTAAGGGCAGGTCCCAATTCTTTATGCACCTCAATCGCTGCCCCAATAATCTTAAACGTTAAGTCATCAATATACTTTTTGGTAAGTCTTCTCATAGTTTCTATGTTTTCTCATGAAAGGGTTAAGACAAACATAATAATCAAGAATTAATTTACCAAACAATCAAATTACATTTTATTTTTTTAATTTATAAAACCCTATTTCAAAATGCCTCACAAAATCGTCAAAGCTAACATTCGATCAATATCTAATAAAGTGTCAAAACTATCGCTCGTGTCAACATCTAGCTTAGCAGTCAAAACTAACGCTCGGTCAACGTCTAATTAGAAAAACTATGTGCTCTATGTGAAAAAAACTATGTGTCTATGTGGTAAAACACAACAAGCTCACAAAACACACCTAGCTAAAAAAATCAAAACTCCCGAACCTTTATATTCCGAAAACTAACCGCATCCCCATGATCCTGCAATAAAATATGCCCCTCAGACAACCGTCCAAAGTTGTCATATTTTTCATACTTACTCTTCTCAATCAAAGCCAAAAACATTTGACTAAAGCGGTCATACTCAACGACTTTTACATGATTCAACCAATGTTCGACCTTGCCACCTCTAACGACAATCCGAGCATTATTCCATTGACTAATACCTTTAAAATTCTTCCCTCTTCTACTCGTAAAACTCTCCGCTCGAATCAAATCGTAAAGCGAACCAACCGTTCGATTCCCATTTTTGCCCTGCTTAGCATCAGGATGATTCTGGTCATCTAAAATTTGAAATTCTAAGCCTATCGCTGAACCAAATCCTTTTAATAATTTAGGGTCTACGAAGTATTTAATACCACTATTCGCTCCTTCCGTCATTTTGAAATCTACGCTTAATTCAAAGTCACTAAACAAGTCTTCGGTAATAATATCGCCTCCATTTCGAGATTCATAACCACCTGATTTTTCTACTTTTAGCAGACCATCAGCTATCGCCCAACCTTTTGTCGGAAATTGATCTGATTTAGCACTTCGCCAACCATTACTAGTTTTTCCATCCCATAATAAACGCCAGCCAGCCCGTTGTTCCTGATCTGTCAATTGATTATTCAAGTAGCTAAATTCTGGCACGGCTGGATCTACTTTTTTTCTAGTGTTTTCTAAATCTGTAGTTTTAATTTTAATGTTTCTCCATCGCACCTCTTTGCCTTCATCTTTTTTATTGTAAATGCCGTGTACTTGAAACGCAATGAACCCTTTTGCCGTCAGATCATCCACCAAGTTCGCACACTGTACATCATTTACCCAAGTTCGAATTTTATCACCAATCGCCTCAATACGATAATGATTCCATTCGCCTGGCACAAAAGCGTGTCGTCCTTTTTCATTTCTTGACAACGGATATAGCCATGCCCGTCTTGCCTCGTCGTAGATGCCTCCTGCCCATTTTCTGGCACTCGTTTCTATTTCGCATTGATAGCCATGAACTCGACCTTTTTTATAGTCGGGTAAACTCAAACTTCTGAATTGTACACCTGAATTCAAACCATTTTCAACTAATACCTCAAATTCTAAAATAAAATCTCCGTACTTCTTTTTAGTCGCCATAAAACTATTGGGCGTCTTCATTTTTGAGACACCGACCATTTGACCATCTTCTATTCTATATTCCGCCGTCCCATTTAATTGCTCAAAATTATCGAAGTCTTTTTCATTGAATAGCATCTCCCAACCATCTGACACACCGACCATTGGGCCAATTACTTTGTCCCAAAGATCATAGCCTTTTTTATTCATGTGTAAGCCATCTTTGATAAAAATATCTTGCATGACTTCCCCGTTTGACTGCAACATTACATCCCAGACATTGGCGTATTCTATTTTATCATTACTTACTGCATATTTTTTAAATTCAGCATTAATCGCATCATATTGTGGTTTTAAGTTCCATCTAGCAATACTTGGTTTTGCGGCTATTAGTACAATTTCGCAATCTGGATATTTGGTTTGTATACCTTGTACCACCTTCTTCGTATTATCCATAATTGCTGCCGTAGGTCGCTTTGCACTCACATCATTATCTCCCTCATAAACAAATACTTGCGCTGGTGAAAACCGTAGAACAGTCTCATCCAAATAATGTAATAAATCACTCATTTGAGAACCTCCAAACCCTGTATTAATCACTTGATGATCTGGGTACCGCTCTTGCATATCTTGCCAAAATCGAATACTTGAACTGCCAGTAAATACAATTCTAGGCTGACTTACGTCAAATTCGATTTTGCTAATTCTTTCGATGCCTTTGGCAAATCGAGTCGGATCGGGTGCGCCAGGATCAGGTGCAGTATTTGCTACTTGTGAGGTAACATTACAAGCAGGCAGCACCATAAAAAGAAAGGCTAAACATAAAAAATTCAATGATTTCGAAAATTGCATTTTTCTGGTATTTTTATAAAATGGCTATTAATTTTTTGCTATATTAGTGAAGTTATTTTATTAAAAGAAACTACACATTATTTTTCTTAAAAATTAAATTTACTATGCTCTACGACTATCAAGACTTTTCTAAAAATGATAAAAAACAACTCGTTCGGTTATATAACTTAGGAGTGCAGCGAGAAATGGACCATTTTTTAAAAGAATCCTTATTGCAAAATCAAAAAGCTGTATTAAAAAACCATGAGGATATTCGCCCTGCCTATTGGGAATTAGCCAATTCTTTTAAAGATTTCTCTAAACATTTGGTACGAACTTATGATAATACCACTCATCGCCATTATCCAAATGTTATTTGTAGATTACTCAATGAAGAACATTTTGTCGAGGCTGATTTGGATGGTTTTTCGCCAGAAGGTTTGGAGAAAATAAAAAGTACGTTGGCTAGTATGCGTGCGATGGATGGTGAGTAATTTGGCCGTTGTATTTTGACCAATTAGTCCATAGATTATTGCTATTTATGCTGATTTCTTCGTACGAAAATTCCTGTTAGATTTTGAAAATCTAACAGGAATAAGGGCTATTGATAATATCGATTATTCTTAAAATTTGGATTATCTAACTTGTACAAATCCGTCCCTTCCCCTCGAATCAATAATTCATCTACAAAAAAGGACTCGTTCTCCATTGCCTCGTTTTGCAAATTAATTTCTAATAGGCCATTCTCTGGAATATTGATTTCCATTTCTATTAATGCCCAACCATCATTCGCCATGATCGACATCAGATACCGAATTTGCGGTCGAGACTCCCATAATATTGCACCTGTTTCGGGATTGGTCAATTTAGCGTGTAAAAACGTATTGGCAACAGGAAATTGACTTAAATCTTTTGCCCAAAAAGAAACGATGGCTTTATCTCCTTTTTGAAAATTAGGCGTTTCTTCTTTAAAAATAATTTGAGTAGTCGAAATATTTAAATCTAATCCACCACTACCTTGATAAGCAGCATCTGTGTTTCTATCGTCAAAACTTTCATAGATAAATCTGCCTAGAGAATCATTGGTTATAAAACCTCCACTTTCTCGCACATTATACAAAGTAGTATCAGTTCGCACTGTTTTCTCAATCTCTGCTTTCCGCAAATCAATCCGCTTTTGAAATCCTGAAATGGGCAATTCATAATACCGCATCGCATCTACTGCTTTCAAAAATTTTGTTCCTTCTTCTAAAAATGGGAATTGAGCAATATGGCTCGTATCAATCATTAATAATAAAGGCTTATCATTTTTAAAATCCTTAATAATAGCTGGAATTTGGTACGGTTCGGTCGTCGTTTGGAATAATTTATAGGCTCTTGATACCGAACTTCTATTGCCCATAGAGGCGAGCATCGGCAAGCCTGTTTCCATGGATAAGGCTAGACTTTTTTGTTGAATCCGTCCATGTACTTTCGCATTAAAATTATCAGTCCCCACGTGGAAAAATGGAATGGGTAAAATCGCTTGATAATCCGCAAAATTAAGCCCTGTTTTATCTTTAAAGGTTTTTCCCTCATGGAATTCTGCCACCGTATCCATACTGTATTTGCGAGCATGGTTAAACTGCCAAGATTCATATACCAATAAACTCAACGGCAATAGCAACCATATTTGCTTTTTACTAAATTTCCGATAGAGGTAAGTGAAGATAATGATATTAATGACGAAGTAAAAAATCCAATTAAAGCGACCAACAGATCTAAATTGTTTGAGAGGCCCAGCATAATCCAACAACCCTTCTAAACCAGGTAGTACAAATGGGAATCCAAAAGAAAAGACCAATAATAAAAACGCCATTGCAAATAGTCGTCTTAAAAAATCAGCATCATCATAGACTAATTTTTCTAAACCTCGCATTAGAATCAATTCACTTTGAGATGCTTTTTCCGCCTTTTTAGAAGTTAAAACCGTTATTTTTTGGAAGAAAGATTTTTTAAATAAAGTACTGATCCATAAGAATAACATGCGCAGAAATACTCCAACGCCAACTATTCCAATGTAAGCCAATCCTTCAAAATTCACCTTTCGAATTTCTATTATATTTTCGTTGATCCATTTAAAATAAGGCATTCTCAAAGACATCAATAAGCCTTCCCAATGGGAGACGAAAAGTAAAAATCCGTAGGGCTTATCAGGTCGATTGGGTACTTCGTATTGGGCAAACCAAAATAAGAAAAGTGCATAAGGCAGCAATACTTGAAAAGAAAAGTGAATAGCATATTGGACAAAATCCGACTTTGAAAATGCCCATTGGCCATTATTTTGGGCAGGTTTTGCCTTTTTTATAAAAGAAAAGAAATAGAAAAAGCCGATCATAAATGCCGTAATGGCAAAAAAGTAGAATTGAATTAATGAAGTCAGCAAGACGGTCAAAAACAAACCAAGACTCGACCACCAATTGGGTCGTTCATCAAAACGCATCAAAAAATAAATCGTGGCAGGTATCGCATATAAATGTGCCAAGCCATAGTGCCCAAATAAGCGTTCTGTCTGCGGTGACATAAAAGTTATCGCAATAGCTACTATCAATCCATACCAAGGCGGTAATGCCAATCTAGCAAAAATTAGATACAGAAAAATCGCACAAATCAGATAGGAAAACAGCATCGAATAATGCAGTATCGGAATCGAGTAATCCGTCAAATCTAAACCAAGGGACTTTAAAAATTTTAATCCATTAGAAATTAGAGGAATCGTAGAGGCAATCGTTACATGTTCTCCATAAGGATACGCCATCCCTTCAAACACCGTATAAGTCTCATCATATTTGGCATGATAAGTTACTAAATTATAAGCATTGAAGGCATCTCCATAGCCTTGAATCACATGATTGGGTGATGCGGTCAGAATGTCTCCGAATCGTAGGTAGAGTACGATGCAGGTGCAGAAGATAAGTAAAAGTAAGCCTAGCTTGTTTTTTTGTCTCAAGGTGTAATTTTTAGTTGCTAGTTGCTGGTTGCTAGTTACTAGTTGCGCTCGAAACCAGCAACCAGTAACTAGCAACTAGTAACCGCCACCAAGGTACAACAAATCCTAAAATTTATTAAAAAAGCCTCGATTCTCTTAAAATTTTCAAAAAAAAACTATTTTTAGGTTGTTCATGCAACCCTCTTTGAAATCGTCTTGTCTCTTAATGCAAACACTTCTACCAAAAGTGGCACATTTAATTTGAGAAAAAAACCGACTTTCAATTTTGGACGATGAATCAAGGAATTTCATACACGATCAATCCCCCTGCGGTTAAACCTAGCGTTAAGCTAGTGCATTCTAAATTCCCTAAGTCTTCTACAAAATTGGCAAAGAGAAAAACACCCGAATCTTTGAATTACTCCGAAACGCACCGAGAAATCATAGATAGCTGTAGGCAAGGTAACCGCCAAGCTCAGTTTGAATTGTATCAGTTGTACTCGAAAGCGATGTACAATATTTGTCTGCGCATGCTGAAAAATGAGATGGATTCGGAGGATATTTTGCAAAATTCTTTTGTAGATGTCTTTTCCAAATTACACACTTTTCAGCACCAATCGTCTATCGGCGCATGGATCAAAAGAATTGTAATTAATAATTGCATCAACTTTTTGAAAAAAAGACGGTTGGATATAGAAGAATTGAATGATAATCACAAAAATGTGACCGAGGAACGTCCTAAGGATGTACCAACCGCAAAACTGACCATCGATCAAGTGAATAAAGCGGTACAATTATTACCAGATGGTTACAGAGTGGTGTTTACTTTGTATAGTTTTGAAGGATACGATCACAGAGAAATTAGTGAAATTTTAAACGTTTCGGAGGCAACTTCGAAATCACAATATAGTCGAGCGAAGAAGAAATTGAAGGAATTGATAAATAGTGGTATCGGGTAACAGATTTCAGGTACCAGGCTAGACGTTGAATACGTGACGTGGTCAACGTCTAGCCTAGCACCTGAGACCAGATACCTGAAACCTAGTAACAAGTAATCAAAAAAATAAAAAACGATGGAAATGGATAATCTCGAACAGTTCATACGAGACAACCGTGAGGAGTTAGATACAGCCGTACCAAGTTTCAAAATGTGGGCGGAGATAGATAAGCAACTACCTAAAGTAGCACCCAAAACTGTGCAAATCCAGCAATTTGCTCAACAACCAACTGCTAAAGTTTTCACTATTCGCAAGTTTATGAGTATGGCAGCAGCGGTAGCAGTCTTAATTAGTTTTGGCATTGGTATTGGTTTTCACTTGGCTCCTGGAGGGGGCGAACCAATCGCGTTAAGTGATATTTCTCCTGAGTATGCGGAAGTAGAACAATATTATTCCAATCAAGTTAGTAGTAACTTAGCAGTTTTAGCGAGTTTCAACGCAACTACCCCTGAAATAAAAGCAGACTTAGAAGAGATTGATTTGTGGATGACGGATTTACAAAAGGAATTGTCTATTGTTCCTGACAGCAAAAAAGAGGCAGTAATTAATGATATCATTGATCTTTACAAAACTAAAGTGGCCATTTTAGATAAATTATTAGAAAGTATTCAATCAAGTAATCAAAAAAACAGTAATCAGAATGAAACCGTGGATATATAAACACCTATTGCTACTACTCCTAGTGGGACTAGTCAGCACTACTACTTACGCCGATGGGCGAGAAGAATTTACTAAGACCATAAAGAAAGAATTTGACATACGTAATGATGGAGAGGTAGGCATCTCTAATCAATTTGGAAAAGTAGAAATTAATACATGGAATAAGGATAGAGTAAAATTTGCCATTGTTATTCAAGTTAGAACCGATTCAGAAAGTAGAGCACAAGATATTTTTGACCGTATTGAAGTAGATTTTTCTAATGGCAGTGATTATGTCAAAGCATTAACCGAAATAGAATCTCAAAAGAGCAGTTGGTGGGGCGGATGGAATGGTAATAATAATGCCGATTTTTCAATTAACTACGAAGTTTTTGTTCCTAAAACGGTTGAATTAGACATTAGAAACAGGCACGGAAATACGTATATCGCTGAAATGTCAGGTAATGCAGATTTGAATATCGCTCATGGTAATCTGACGGCAGATGGATTTTCTGGTGATTTAGATGTGGAAATTGCGCATGGCAATGGCACTATACTAAAGGCCAATGACCTTGATGCGGAGGTGAGTCATGGCAACATGCGATTCAAAGAGTTGGGTAACCTACAATTAGAAACAGCGCATTGTGGTATTGACATTGGAAGTGCTAGAAATATTAGATTGGATTCTCGACATACCAATTTCGAAATTGGAGAAATCGAAGAATTGAGAGTAGACAGCCGACATGATGATTTTGAAATCGACGCTGCTATTTCTATTTTTTCAGAATCTTCTCACTCGACTTATGAAATAGATCGCTTGTCCAATATTGCAGACTTTGATTGTCAGCATGGTGGAGCAACTATTGATCGACTTGAAAAAGGGTTTAAGGAAGTAACCCTTTCTGGTTCTCACGCTGGATTCAAGATTAGAGTAGAAGATGATGCGGCTTATGAATTAGATGCTTATGGCACACATGCTGGTATGCGCTACCCTACAGATTTAGATATCACCTACGAAAAGGATAAAAATAATGTCCAAGAAATTAGAGGCAGTAAAGGTAGTGGAACGAAGGGGGTTATTCGAGCTAGATTGTCGCATGGAGGCCTACGAGTTAGATAAGCTAATGTACTGATTATAAGGTTGTTCACAACTCGTTAACAACTTTTATCGTCACTATTTCTGCTTTCATTCCGTTTATCTATAAAAACGGGTCGTTCGTAGAATCTAGTTTAAGAAAGGGTTAAATAAGCATATATTTGAAGTGTAAGAAATCAGACAGGACATTAAGATTTGTCTGACTAATCAAATAAAATTACCAATAAAGAAATCACTTTTTTTTAAAACCATGCAAAAAAAATAGGTTGTTAGGCAATTAGTGGAGCGAAGAAACTTTGCTCAAATTTGGATAATTGCTAAAAAAGTTGTTTGAAACAATTGGAAAGAAAAAAAGCAGGTGATATTTGTAGTGTCAACAAACA
>CALDTJ010000215.1 GCA_937924145.1 uncultured Saprospiraceae bacterium | reverse complement strand
GCCTCTACTAATCGTAACGGACCACTACCTCGAGTCCCTAATTCTCCTGCGGTCAAGTCTAACAACCCAACCGTTTTTCCCATTTTAATATGCTTTAAAAGCGTGCCACTACAAGCTAATTCGATGTCATCAGGATGTACACCTATGGCAAGAATATCTACCTTCATGTTTTTTGTCTGTTTTGTTTGGATAACGGGTTCACTTTCAAGTGCCCCCGTTATTTTTATTTTTTCCGGATCAGTGTTAAGCTGCTAACAACTTATCAATCGCTTTCTTTACTTTACTAGAATTAGGTTTAGTAATCGAGTAATAATAATCAACGACTTTTCCGTCCTTATTTACCAGATATTTATGAAAATTCCATTTTGGAGTGGAATTGACACTTCCATTTTCTGATTTATTACTCAAAAATTGGAATAAATCACTTTGGTTTCCGCCTTTCACATCCGTTTTTTCAAAAATAGGAAAGGTTGTTTTGAAATTTAGTTCACAAAAATTTTGGATCTCAAACCCCTCTAAAGGTTCTTGTCCTCCAAAATTATTCGAAGGAAAAGCCAATACTTCTACGCCTTGATCCTTATACTCAGAATACAATGCCTCCATTTCTTTCAATTGTGGCGTAAATCCACAACCAGAAGCAGTATTAACGATTAATAAAACTTTTCCTTTGTACTGTTCTAAACTCACTTCTTCACCATTAAGATCCTTAACGGTAAATTGATAAATATTTTTCATACTATTTTTTCTTTTATAAACCTTTAAAGAAAAAGAAAGTTTTTGATTTTGCTACAAAACTTATTCACCAGACTTTTTTGTTTAACACGGAAATTGGTAACACCGAATTAGATGTTGACACCTATAAACTAGTATTTTTAAACAAGTTCTCATCAAAGTCTAGTTCCGTGTTCCTTATTTCCGTGTTACAAAACACATTTTAGTGTAATATCATATTGACAAGTACTTTGAATTTTAGATTTTTAATTTCTTTGTTATAGGTAAACTTTTCAAAAATTTCTAACTTGCAGCGATTTTGGAAAAATAAAATTATTAGACTAAATATACTGCATGTTCTTAATCAAAAATGCTACTGTAATTGATCCGAATTCTAGTTATAATGGAAAGTCGGTTGATATTTTGATTAATAAAGGGAAAATTAAAGAAATTGGAAAAAAGATAAGCCATAAAACAGCAAAGCCCATAGCAGGAGACCAACTACAGGTATCTCCTGGCTGGTTAGATATTGGTGCTCAAATTGGGGAACCTGGTTTCGAGCATCGAGAAGATCTACAATCAGTTAGTGCTGCTGCTGCCAATGGCGGATATACTGCATTGGCGTGTTTTCCAAATACCAATCCTGCCATACATTCAAAGTCAGAAGTTAGCTTTTTAAAAAACCATTCCGAATTAGTCAATTTTTACCCAATCGGTGCCATATCTAGAAATTGTGAGGGACAGGATTTAGCTGAGATTTACGATATGGCGAATAATGGTGCAGTCGCTTTTTCAGACGGTGCAAAATCAATTGCTTCAGCAGGTCTGATGAAACGTGGGTTACATTATTTAAAAGGCATAAATGGTTTATTGATTAACCATCCGCACGATGTTTCTTTAGGAAAAGGTGGTCAGTTGCACGAAGGAGAAATTAGCACTAAATTAGGAATGAAAGGCATTCCTTCCCTGTCAGAAGTTTTAATGCTAAAGAGGGATTTAGACCTTTTAGAATACACCGATTCTAAGCTACACGTACATAATGTTTCAACTGCTGAATCTGTCAAGCTGATCAAAGCAGCCAAAGCAAAAGGCTTGAAAGTATCTGCTAGTGTGTCAATTATGAATTTAATTTTTGACCATACTGATTTAGAAACTTTTAATGCTAACTTTAAAATCTTACCTCCTCTGCGAGAAAAATCAACTACCAAAGCGCTCTGGAAAGGTGTCCAAGACGGAACAATAGATTTGATTAACTCGAATCATGTTCCATTGGAAATAGAAGCAAAAAAATTAGAGTTTGCCTATGCAGATTTTGGGACAATTGGATTAGAAACGGTTTATGCACTTCTGAATACTCATTTCGGAGATAAGTTGAGTGTAGATCAATTAATTCAGCTTTTAGCAATAGCACCAAGGAAAATTTTAGGCTTAGATATACCCAAAATTGAAGCCGAATCTGTAGCTAACTTAACTATTTTTGAGCCTAATAAAACATGGACATTAAGCACCAAAAATATTCGTTCTAAATCTAAGAATACACCATTATTAGGCAAGGAATTTAAAGGCAAAATAAGAGGTGTAATTAATGGAGTGTACCATAATTTATAAAATAAAATTTCAACGAAAGCAAAACCTACCAAATATATTTTCAATACTCTTCAAACGGCTGTTTTTCTACAAATAGCTTAGTTTTATCTAAAAAAAATTGATTTATTGGCATATTGTGTCATCTTTGACTTGTAATTTATTATTAACAAACTAAAACCACACTTTATGGCGATCTTAGATGAAAATACAGATTTTATTGACCAAAATGACGTTCCGTTTATGTCCACAGCCATCAAATATGGCTTAATTGGAGGAGGATTTGCAGCAGTTTTAACGCTCCTTTCAGGTGTTTTAGGTTTATATGGTAGTACATCTGGCGGTATTATGACTAGTGTAATTTCTTTTGGTTTATTTATTTGGATTGTTTACGCAGGAATTAAACAACACAGAGATGAAGAACTCGGAGGATTTATTACAATGGGAAGAGCCTTTTTAGTAGGCTTAGTCTCAGTTGTGATTGCATCACTTATTAGCGGTATCGTTCAGTTTCTTTATTTCAACTTTATTGATCCAAGTGCAGTTGAAGTCATTATAGAACAAACCGCAGAAATGATGGAAGGGTTTGGTCTTAATGAAGAACAAATGGAAGAAGCTATGGCTGGTGTCAAAGACGGATTCGGATTTGGCAAATTGATGTTAAATAGCATATTAGGAGGTGGAGTTATGGGAGCAATTATCTCAGGTATCACAGGTGCTGTTATGAAAAAAGAAGCACCAATGATAGCTTAAAAGCACAGAAACCTTTAAATTTTTAATACGTAACTCTTTCAAGGATAAGTTCTTTGGAAGAGTTATTTTTTTTAAGTTATTTTTGGGCAAAAGTACAGGCGACTTCAGT
>CALDTJ010000214.1 GCA_937924145.1 uncultured Saprospiraceae bacterium | reverse complement strand
TCGGACCTTTCATAAGGTCTAATTGACAGTTCTTTTTCTATTTGAAATACTGATGTTTTCATTAGTCTATTTTTTTACCATGAAAATCTAAAATCTCATTTTTGTTTTTCATAATAAATATGCATATTTAATAAGAATTATTCCGCAAACAAATCGTCCAATATCTCCCGTTCCAACTGAATCACCAACTCAAACAACTGCTGCTGCCCTTCTTTTGGTAATTGATCGAATAACTGATCGCCATATTTAATGATGTCGCGACCAATCTCCAACCCTCTGATTTCTACGACAGAATAAACCTTAGGGCGACTCTTCATTTTAGAAATTAAATACTCAACGATTTCAATAATTTTTTTCACTAAAACTCTATCGTGTAAAGTCTCAAAAAGTGCTTGACTACTATCTATAAACTCCTCTAAATCTGCTTTAGGCAAGCCTTTGATTAAAGTATTGATCTCTGATGTGCCATAAGGTGGTTTCAGCTCTAATTTAAGCGCCTGCTCTACCAATTTTTGTTCAAAATTATTAGCCTTCCGAAAGGAACGTAAAGCACTCAATCCTGCTCTTAATATTTTAGGCAAATGCCTGCCATATTTAAAAATCAATCGGCCCGAGTCCATTAAAATACGTAATAACTTCCCTGGTTTTTGGATGTAACTATCTAAGCTTTCGAAAGCAGCATCCAATTCCGCTCGTTTGGCAGGAGTCGGATAGATGTACTCTAAGAAATATTCTCTAAATAGACTAATCCTTTCTTCGTTGAAAAATTCGGGTAGGTCGTATTTTTTCTTAAGTGTCTGGTATTGGTAACGGTCTCGAATGACCGTTCGATAACCTTTGATGACTTCGTTGAAAGTTTGTTTAAATTTATCTTTTTTACTCATGTTATTTTTTTGGTAAAAAAGTGGGTTTAATGGCTGCCAGCCCTTCGAGGGCTGGCAGCCATTAAATCCACTTTTTTAAAGTCCTAACTCCTCCAAAAACGAGAAGATTCGCCCCCAAGCCTCTTGAAATTGATCCTCCGAAAATCCCATGTGCTTACCACCTTCCATAGACAACAATTCCTGCTTAGCCCCCACTTTCTCTAGTGCATCATGCAAAGCAACCGCCTGACTATAAGGCACTAAAGAATCATCCGTACCATGAATCGTCAAGATTGGAGTAATATCTTTTTGCACCAAATGAATTGGTGAATATTTTTTAGAAACAGCGGCTACTTTTGCTGGGTCTGCAATCCAAGCAAGCGCATAATTACTTGCTGGTTTTGTTTCCCCTAAAAACTTTTCGACTTTTTCAATATCTGTAATTCCAAACCAATTAACAACCGCTCGGATGTTTAGTTTATCCCCCACATAAGACGGATGACTTGCTGGAATAGAATTAATCATTCCTGCCCAAAGTGCCAAGTGCCCACCTGCGGAGTTGCCCGTCAACACTATTTTATCGGTATCTATCGTATATTTCGATCCATTTTCAGCAACCCATTTTAGTGCTATTAGCGCATCTTCCGCGGCATTAGGAACGGTTCCCATTCCGACTCGATATTCCACATTGACTACATTATAACCTTTTTGCAAGTATGGCATTAACAAAGCAACTCTAGATTCTTTATCCCCTTGCACCCAACCACCTCCATGAAAGAAGACCAACGTCGGGAATTTTTCGGCAGAAGGCTTAAAAAAATTAGGCTCACCGATATAACTTCCTTGTAGATAAATATCCATCCGTTGAGCAGGATCATCTCCATATTTCACATCTTTACTCATACTAAAATGATGCGCCCAAAAATTATTCATGGTTTCTTTATTTAATGGTTGGTCATTAGTTCCCTCTTTTTGGAAACAGCTTTGAATTAAGAAAAGTAGTACTATAACAAAAATAAAAGTCGCTTTTGAAATGGTAAACCATAACAAGTTTGTTGAAAAACATTCTTTTTTTAACATGAAAAATAGTTTGGTTATTCGATTTGTTTTGAGGTGGATAAAGTTAATATTTATTTTTAAAAAGTTGCGTAAAACTAAATTTATAGAGGTTAAATATTACACCTTAGTCTACTTATAAATTAATAAGAAGTATATGGTCTACCGAAAGCTATTTTAACTTCTCTACCTCTTTCCCTGCCTTCTTTTACCTCCCACTTTTTTTAGTTAAAGTTTTGCAGTTTTACATTAAATATAAAGTATATATTATATTTTTCATTCTCCAAATTTGGTAATTTGCGAATTTTCACTACATTTGTTGCATTTCAAAACTAAAATTGGAATAAACCCTTAAAAAACAAAGAAAATTTCAATAATTTCGCCGACTTAAATAAAACAGTAAATCCTACAAAACGATACCTCCAACTAAAAAATTAAACACTATTCAATCTGGGTTAAAAAGCTAACCCTTTCAATTTATTCACATATTAATTTTATTATCAAAACTCACTTAAAATGATGAAACGACTACTCGTAATGGTTGTAGCAGTTCTTGCCATCGCTACGATCAACTTA
This sequence comes from uncultured Saprospiraceae bacterium, assembly GCA_937924145.1. GTDB lineage: Bacteria > Bacteroidota > Bacteroidia > Chitinophagales > Saprospiraceae > JAFMDF01. Next base: position 19,442 of record CALDTJ010000214.1, on the reverse strand, counting down.
CAAGCTCAGACGACTGTCAGTGGTGTAATCACCGACGCTGAGTTAGGCGATCCACTAATTGGCGCCAATGTCATTATCGAAGGCACGACCGTTGGTGCTAGTACGGATCTAGACGGAAACTTTTCTATTACTAGTGATACGCCACTTCCGTGGAATTTAGAAGTAAGTTATACTGGTTTTGCTCAACAAACATTAACTGTTTCTAGCGCTCAATCTGGTTTAGCTATTGCGCTTGCACCTAGTGCTTTGATCGGACAAGAAGTAGTTGTTTCTGCCTCTAGAAGACGTGAAAAAGTACAAGAGGCGCCTGCATCTATTTCTGTAATTAATGCTAGAAAATTAGCTGCAACTCCTAATGATAATGCTGTTAGAAGTATTATTAACTCTCCAGGGGTAACTATCCAGCAACAGTCTGCTGGTGTGATTAACATTCAATTAAGAGGAGATGGTGGACTTTTTGGTTCTGCATCTTTCCCGATTATTGATTACCGTTCTCTATCTGGTCCTGGTTTAGGTACATTTGATGCTTTGAATTCTCCTATTAATAATATGGATATTGAAAGAATCGAGGTAGTAAGAGGACCTGGTTCTGCCTTATATGGTCCTGGTGTAACGGCTGGTGTAGTTCACTTTATTACAAAGTCTGCTATCGACCAACCTGGTACTTCTATCGAATTAATCGGTGGTGAATTAAATACTTTCGGTGGTTCTTTCAGACATGCGACAAAAGTATCCGATAAATTTGGTTTTAAAATTAATGGGGTATTGAAAAGAGGAGATGAATTTAATTTAAGAGCAGGGGTAGACGATGCATCAATAGCTGCATTAAACTCAACTATCAGAAGACCAGGAGTAAGTAATCAAGTTGTTGATCCTACTGCTGCAGGTACCGTATTGTTAGGACCTGACGATACAGATGAAGATGGCGATGGTAATCCAATGCAAAACTATTGGAATCAACAATCATTGACTGCTAATTTAGAATTCCGGCCACAAGATGATTTATCTATCAATGTTGCAGGTGGATTTAACTCTGCTTCGCACGTTTTCTTTAATTCTCAAGGAGAAGGATTGTCTCAGGGTAGAGAACTCTGGGGACAAGTTAGAATGCAAAAAGGCGGTTTATTTGCTCAAGCATTTGTTTTAGATAATAATGGTGGTTCTGATGATAAACCTACTTTCTTATACCGAACAGGGTTAGAAACGGGTATCGCTAGAAAGCAATTTGAGGCACAAGTACAATATAATTTTGATACACCTAATCTTTTAGATGCTAACTGGACTGCTGGATTTGATTACCGTCAATCTACTGCTGATACTAGAAATCAAGTTTATGGTAGATTTGAAGATGATGATGACTTTAGTATAGCAGGTGCTTACATTCAAGGTAAGTTTGCATTAGGAGATAAATTAGACTTAGTTTTAGCTGGTAGAGGTGACCGTTTCAACTTCTTAGATGAAACTGCTTTCTCTCCAAGAGCCGTATTTGTATGGAAACCTTCGCCAACACATACTATTAGAGGTGGGTTTAACCGAGCAGTTGGTACGCCTTCTCAATTACAAGTGAATATTGATTTCCCTGTAAACGCTCCTCCAGGAATGGATATCTGGTTAGTAGGTAATAAAGAAGAACAAACTTTTAATAATCCAGAAATTGTTTTTAATAGTTTATTACAAGCTGCTGGTTTCCCTAATCTACCTATTGGTACACCAGGTATTCCTAATGCAATAGCTTACGGGGCAGTCAATGGAGCTGTTTTAGAGCAATTAACACCAGGTATTGCTGGTGCTTTACAAGCAGGTGGAGCTGATGCAGCTACAGCAGGTGCTATCGCAGGCGCTATTGAGGCTTATTTGTTAGACCCTGCTAATACGCCAACTGGTGTAACAGGTACGCTTACTGGTATCAACTTATTTAATGGACGTCCATTGGGTTTAGTTAATGCGCCTGCTGCTACCTTAAGAACAGAAGATACTTGGGAAGTTGGATACAAAGGTTTGATTGCTAATAAAATGGCGGTATCCCTTGATGTTTATAATAGAAAAATTGATGGTGCTACCTTATTTACAGGAATTAGCCCATCTTATGTTTTATCTGGTGCTGATTATGCCAATGATTTGGCTGCTGATGTAGCAGACCCTGCTTTAAGAGAATTTATCTTTAACACTTTAGGAGGAGCGGCTAATCCTGCTGCGGGTCCTACTGCTGATGCTTTATTAGGTGCTATCCAAGGTGCTTATACTGCTGGTGGACAAGGATTTGAGGCTGCTGCTGGACCAAATATTGCTGCATTAAATGCTGGTGGTATTTTAGCAACAACTCCTACAGATAATGTTCCAAGTGGTGGTAATACTAAATATGCTGCTGGTTATAGAACTTTTGAGGCTTATGATTACTGGGGTATGGATTTGGGTCTTGAATATTATGTCAACCAAGATTTATCTTTCTTTGGTAACTATTCTTGGTTATCTAAAAATCAATTTGATGTACAAGTAGTTGGTGCTGCAGAAGGAGAAACAGAAAGAACGTCTATTGGCGCTCCTGAAAATAAGTTTAGATTAGGTGTTAATTATACACCTGAAACTGGATTCAGAGCAAATATAGCTTTCCAACATAATGATTCTTACTTTGCCAATATCGGTCAAATTTATAGTGGTGATACAGAGGCAACGGACTTAGTTGACCTTGGTGTTGGTTACAAATTCAGCAATAGTTTAGCAATTGATATAACTGCTCAAAACTTATTTGATTCTGAATATAGAGCTTATCCAAACTTCCCAATTATTGGAAGAAGAGTATTGGCTAAGTTAACTTACCACTTCGGTCAAAATAAAGAATAATAATAGCGTAGGGCTAAGGGCATTGGGCGTAGGGTTGCCCTTTGCGCAAAGCCCTCTGCCCTACGCAAAAAATACCTTTACTAAATAAACATTAAAACAAAACGGGTGCAGTCAAATGCACTCTAAGCAATCTTACTTTTTAGAGCATACAGTCGTATTCACAGTTAGATACCTAAAAAGTGGATTGCTTACCAACTTTTATCAAACAAGAAATACATTTTAGTAGAGTTTTAAAACCGCAATTCGCTTTCGAGTGTTTTGCGGTTCTTTAATTACAGGATGAACGACCGATCCCGAAGGGTGAATCTCCAGTATGAGCAAACGAAGTTTGTGACCCGCAAAGCGGATGGGATGCCAAGGGAGAGAACCGCAAAGCGGATGGGATGGCCTGTTTCTTATAGGTCGTACCTCTAGTACATTCAAAGTAGGTCGTGTACTACTACTCTGCACCTTTGTACCTCTTTACCTTTGTACCTTTACCCCTTTCAATTACCTTTGCAGAAAATTTTAATATGGAACAAGAACAATGTAATCCACATAAATTAGGCATCGCTTTAGCTGGTGGCGGAGCCAGAGGTATAGCGCATATTGGCGTTTTAAAAGCATTGGAAGAAAACGGTATTTTTCCTGACTGTATCTCTGGTACTAGCGCGGGATCTATTGTAGGTGCCTTATACGCTGCAGGAAAAAAGCCAGATGAAATTTTAGACTTTGTGGTGGCGAACAGTAATATTTTGAAAGTGGTTAGGATTGGTTTGCCGACTGTTGGTTTAACTAAGTTAACGGCTTTGAAAGAGGCTTTGGCAGAAATTATTCCTGTAGATAGTTTTGAATCTTTGCAAAAACCTTTGCACTTAGCTATCTGTAATTTGACGGCTGGAAAATTAGAAATTAGGAATGCAGGAGAATTATATAATGTTGTAGTTGCCTCTTGTACAATTCCGATTGTTTTTCAAGCCGTTAGAATGAATGGTTCTACTTATGTTGATGGTGGTTTGATGCTCAATTTACCTGCGGAGCCACTTTATGGCTGCTGTGACCAAATTATTGGTGTGAATGTCATGCCTAATGTAGCTGTCAAAAATGAGGCAGTCGATAATTTAATGGAAATCGGAATGCGTTGTTTTGAAATGACTATTGCCGCTAATACGGAAATGCAACTGGCACTTTGTAATCAGATTATTGAGCCTAAGAAATTGCACGATTACCACCCTTTTGCTTTTAATAAGTATCAAGAAATTTATGAAATTGGGTATGAGGAGACGATGAAGAAAATGGTGGAAATTAAGGCGACTATTGAAGATTGTTGATTATTGGCTATTTTAAATGTCGATATTTTTCATTTAAGTCTTTTCATACTTTAAAAAGAAATATCTAAGCTCAAATAATTGTTTTAATGGTTCACCGTAACTAATCCAATTTATGCGATTTTATCAATTTATTCTTTGCCTTTTTTTAAGTAATATTCTATTGGCACAGGCGCCATCTGCTGAACTAGAAAATCTAGAGCAAGCCTTAAAAGACAATCAAGCTGAGCAAAAATTACTGCTAAAAAAAATTACTAAAGCTAAAGAAAAAATATGGCACAATGACCTAAAAACCAATGGTTTACCTGCCATAAACGAGCAAGAAACAATCATTCATCACTCCATGATGTCTTTAGTATATAGCGAGCCGCACGAACAAGCAAAATGGGTTGCTCATGTTATTTCTCCCGATATTATCAACGGAACGATTGCTCGTAGCAATGACTTCAGAAAAGACCCTAAAGTCGAGACAGGTACTGCTATAGAAGAGGATTATTTCTTGAGAGTTATTAATAAAAATGGGGAGCCTGATTACGACGGTTTTGGTTGGGATAGAGGTCACTTAGCACCTTCTGCAGATTTTAGATGGTCGGCAGATGCATTGTCAGAATCTTACTTCTATTCGAATATGTCACCGCAAGTCCCTGACTTTAATCGAAAAAGTTGGTCTGCATTAGAAAATAGTTTGAGAGGATATGTTTATAGAGAAAAAGTACCACTCTATGTAGTTACAGGAGGCGTCCTAACGGATGATTTACCTGTGATTGAAAGGAGTACTCAAAAGGTGGCTATTCCTCAGCAATTTTGGAAAGTAGCGATAGATTTAGTTAATAAAAGAGGAATTGCTTTTTTGATGCCGAATGCTTTAGCGACTTATCCCACGGAACACTATGCTACAACAATTGACGAAATCGAAAAGCTTACTGGCATTGATTTCTATGCTGCGCTGAGTGATGATTTGGAAGAAAAACTAGAATCTCAAAAGATCACCAAAGATTGGTTTAATGCGGTTGCTTTAGGCGATGTCGAGCCGCTTGCTATGCATTTGCTCCCTAAAAAACATTTTAATACCATTATAGGACAAAGACAAGCTGGCAATAATAAGGAAGTTCATATTTGTGGAACAGTTGTTCGAAGTCGAACGACCAGAAAAGGAAATGTGATGTTCAATTTGGACAAGGCCTACCCTAACGAAATCTTTAATGTTTTTATCAATAAAGATAACCTTATCAATTTTCCAAATAACCCTGTTACCGATTATTTGGACCAACAAATTTGTGTGTATGGGACAGTTGGGAAAATAGGCAATGTACCGACTGTTTATATTGATGGGGGTAAACAGATTAATACTTTGAGGCCTTAATTAAAGCATTCTACAGTCTAATATTCAAATAATTATTAAAAAATTGAATAGATAATGGATTACGCTTTATAAGGTCCTAAAAATTTATCTCCATTAAAGTGGATTAAATGATCTGGATTATCAGCTATCCATACTTCAGTTTCCCAAGCAATATCAGCTATAAATTTTCGAAAAGTAGGTTTATTTAAAAATGCAGTTACATAAATAATTTCGGCTTTACAATTCTTTGTTAATTTTTGAAGTTGGAGCAATCTTATTTCACTAATTGCACCTGAGCTATGTACAGCTTCGATTAAGTATAACCAATTTCTATCTTTAGAGTATGCTATTATATCTGGTAGTTCTTCATGAGAAATATCAAAAAAATTTAGTTCACCCAAAGTATCTTTATCTAGATGTAGATATTTGTCTGCTGTGTCTCCGACATAAAGGACTTTTGCATTATACCCATATCTTGGCAAAAAATCTTCGATAATACTCTTCTGTAAATCATTATGTAATCCAGCAGAAAATTTCAGCTCTTTACCAGAAGGTAATTGAACTGGAACTTTTTTTATTTTTCGTTTTCGCTTAAGCTTTTCGGCTATGGGTTCAACATCCCTTAAAGTAGTCTTCACTAATTTGAGCCAATTCTTATCCGAATAACGTCTCAAAAGGTCAGCATAAAATGGGTTTACCCCATACCCTCTAGTTGAATCATTAGTAGCAGAATTAGGATTTGACTGCAATACAATACCACTAACAACTAATAATTTTAAATCCTTTCTACGAATATCATCATAAGAAACACTACTTATATTCTCTTGAAAGTATTCATTTACATATTCAATTATAGCTCTAGTTTTAAGAGCATATCCATTATCTAAATCCTTTGCAAACTTGATTCCCTTTACAGTTTTAACATCTGCAACCGCTAAAAAAGCAATAGCCATTCTCTCCAATCTTCTTGATGTTCCATTAACTGGAATTCCAAAATTTTCAAGGATAAATAAAGTATGATTGATAAGCTCTTGAATTTTAGAACTTTTACTTCCAAAAGTTTTAGATTTCTCTGGATTAATGTATTTCTTTTGGCTCATTGAAAAGAAGTAATTGGTTATTTTCGTCCTTTATTGGATAATCTTTTCCATTATAATCTGGCTGGAAGTATGCCTTTATTCCTCTAGCTAATGAAAGGGCAAAATAAGGCGCCACTGCATTGCCAATTTGATTATAAATTTGGGTTTCATTACCATAAAATTCGAACCAATCTGGAAAGCTTTGTAGTCTAGCTGCCTCTCTTCCCGTAATTCTCCTCCTCCTTCCATCAGGTAATCTTAGTCGATGCATATCTCCTGTAGCACCTGCTAAATTACGACAAGTTAGTGTTCTTGCAGGTCGGTCTAAATATAAATCTCTTGGATTGACGCATTTAGATGCTTTTTCATATTTCGCTACATATTTATCCATACTAGCAGTCAAAAACTTAGAGTTTTTTGGTATTTGTGTAGCTAATTCTCCTAGTGCCTCTCCCGCAGTTACGGTATAATTAAATTTAGTTGGAAAGTGGATTTTCTTTTTAGCTCCCATTACAATTACTCGTTCTCGATTCTGAGGAACACCATAAAACTTTGCATTTAACAAGCGAAAATTTGTATAATATCCAAGAGATTTCAGATGTTCTAAAATCTCTTTTAAATACCATTTATTTTTATACAATAGCCCTCTTACATTTTCAAAAAGAAATACCTCTGGTTGTACCTGTTCTATAGCTGATAGGAATATTGGAAACCCATCTCTTGAGTCTTTTAAGCCCATTTGTTTACCTCCTACACTAAATGGTTGACAGGGCGGGCCACCAATAACTATCTCTGCTTTTGGATATTCCGTCTCAACAGTCAATTCTTGGTTATGGCAATCACCTAGCAAATTATTTCGATAAGTTTCGGCAGCGTCTTTTAGTTTCTCATAACCAACAGTTTTGAATCCCATTGCCTCAAAACCAAGAGATAAACCGCCACAACCAGCAAATAAATCTATAACAGTTTTATTTAAATTCCCATCTACGTGTGGTGTAAGTTGTGTATTTATTTTCTCGATATAATTCATATTGGTAAAGTTATGGAATTTGAATCATTTTTTCAGAAATTCTAATTCCTTTATATGGTATTTCATACTCTTATTAACTTAGCCGATTTCTGAATCAGCACCAATTCATCATACCACTTCAAAGTCAGAAAAACGGATACAACCAGTAGTAAAATCACCGTAATAATCGACCCTTCCAAGCCGAATTCGCCGCCCGTTACCCAGTCTAAACCATTCATTTTTAGTTGTACTAAAGATGGAATAGCCATGCCACTTACGTCAAAGCCAAGTATATTTCCTTGATAAAAATTCCAGAATAAATGCATCCCAATTGGCAGGTATAGATTTTGGAATTTTAAATAAAACAACCCTAATAAATAACCGCCAAAAAAGATACAACCAAAACCCATCCATGTAAAGTCGGCGTTCCCAATATGTACTGCTGCAAACAATAGGGAAGAAACGATAATTGCTGGTAAAAAATGGATTGTATAAGTTAGTAAAGAAGTGATATACCCCCGAAAAATAAGCTCTTCATTTATAGCAACTAATACGAAGAAAAAGAAAAATCCTGCTAATTCTACCCCATCAAATGTTTTCATTTCAATTGACAACATTCCTGCAATAAGTAATAAAACAAAAACAATGGTCTGTAGACCAATAGCCCAGAATCCACCTTTTGCCAAGTTTGCACCAACATCTTGCCACTTCAGACCGATTGTATCTATTGGTCTTCGGTCAATAAATTTTCGAAAAAACCAAGTACAAAACAACGCAGCGATGGTCAATCCTAAATAGAATATACTCAATGATTCCCAATGCTCTAAATTTCCAGAAATCATGTCGGTATGGTCCAACTGAGGTGTTAGAGCAGTCAATCCTTCTCCTATCAATCCACCTAAAAGAAAAGTGAAAAATAAATAACTGATTAGTTTTATTACGAGAATAAACCCTTTGATGTAAATAGGAAATTCTTTCTTGGGTGTAGTGTCTGTTGATATTGGTTCTTGCATTTATTTTGTTAATCACGAATAATACAGCAATTTTACCATTTTTTAGAATCAAAATGAATTCTGCTAGAATAATTCTACAATCCCCAAGGTAAATATTCAGGCAAGACCACCTCTTCTTCCCCGTAATTCTCCAATAATTGCCGAGTTAATAAAGAATATAGTCCCATGTGGCGCATGATTTTATATTGCGAGGTATCTACCTTCATTCCGTCTGTAAAACCATGTTGGTGAAAGGATTGTACTAGATTAGAATCTCTCGCAATAACGTGAATTGGCACCGCCCATTTATTAAATCGTTGGTACAATTTCCATTCTAAACCACCGGGGTTATGATCTCCCATAATAATGTAGATACTATCATCTCGGCCCTGCTTTTGGATATATTTAGTTAGCATTCGCAATTGGTAATCTACTGCTGTCCAATAGCTAGAAATGCGCATATCTTTTCCTATCACTTCGGTCCCAAAGGGCTTTTTAATACCATTTAGAGTCCGCCAATTATCTACAACCGGTGGCATTTTATGATGCCATGGACCGTGTGAATTCATCGTTATAGAAGTGTAAAAGAAAGGCTTATTTGTTTTACTTAAAATGGAATCTGTAGCATAGCCTAGTGTATATTGATCTGGAATACCACCATATAAATCGTATTGATAGCCTTCATAGGGAATATCTGGAAAAAAGTAGCGGTGATCAAATTTCCAAAATCGATTAGGAATCGTAATCATTTTCATCGAATCAGATTTAGACATACTAATTCGCATCGTGGATACTCGGTAAGATTCGTACCCTTGTTCATTAAAAAAATCGACCATGTGCGGATAACTCAGCCGATTTTTAATCAGATCACTATACTGAATTTGATCTTCTATTCGAGCCCCTACCATCGCAGTTGTCATCGCCAACCACGAACGACCACCAATGACAGTAGATTTAGAATAATTGGAGGCAATATGCCAACCTGAACTATCTAATTGTTCGCCTAACCGTTCCGTTAATTCCGTATACGGTTGTTCACAATAATCCGTCATAGAAGCCACTGCGCCATAGGATTCTACAAATAATAAGAAGATATTTGGTCTTTTTACCAATTTTTTTCCTTTATAAAAATCGTAAGTCCAACGTTTTTCCAAATGGGCTAAATGGTCTTTTCTATCTAAGGTGGCACTTGTTTGTATATCGGGATAGACCCAATCTACCCATTGCACTACAGTTGTATCGGCTAAAGAGTCAGCGGTTATAGACACTCTATCTTCTGAAGAAACGTCCAATTTTCGCTCAGCAGTCCTTTCGTTTAAATTAGGTAGATTAAAAGCACCTAATACCATTACTCCTAATCCTGAAAGCCAAAAAATAATCGTCTTTTTTAGGGTAATAATTTTATTTTGAATAAATAAAGTAGTAGCAAAAAGTAGGATAGAAATACCGATAAAACTCAGAAAACCAACTAAATAAGTACCTCCTGTAACGGATACTTCTCGTAAAAAAGTAGGCAATATCTCTTTGACAATCACCCAATCTTTTTGAAATACTGGATGTACTGAATACATCCCTTTATAACCTTCTAAATAAATTTTGTAATATAATAAAAGCAAATAAATCACTCCCGTAATTGGTAGGTAGACTTTTTTTAGCCAATGCGTTTTTTTCAAAAAAAGAGCAGGAAGGAATAATAGAATTAACTCTCCACAAATTTGGTAAAACTTAGTATAGTCACCTTGAAAAAATGGTTCCCACCAAGTGCTAGGTGCAGCATCTCCAATTTGTCCAACATGTAATTGGCAATCCACTGCATAGGCAGGAAAAAAAAGTAAACTATTCAACAAAAAGAATAAAATCCACGTGAGAATAGCGTAAAACAAGTGACTTTTGTTTAGCATTGCGATTTTAAAATTTCATCAAATATAGGTATTAATAAATATTTACAGTGGACTTAAAGAAGTGGTTGATATATAATGCTTTGGGGATGACGTTTGCCCTTATCTTAGCACTTGCTACGGATACGATTTTGTGGCTACCAACCATAGCTTTTGGCGCATTCACCTACCTATTTTATCACTCAAAACCCGCAACTCGTAACTCCTACGCCAATCAAATAACTGCTTTCCGTTTTTTACTGAGTACTATCACTGCATTATCAGTAGGTAGTTTATCCTCTCACTTTGCATTTTTTCTTTTTGGAACAGCTATAGCTTTAGATGGTTTAGATGGATATTTAGCTAGAAAATACAATCAAGCCACTGAACTAGGAGGTCTATTTGATATGACGACAGACGCTTATTTAGTCTTAATTCTATCATTTTTATTAGTGAAAAATCACGAAGTGCCTTATTGGATTTTGAGTATCGGCTATTTGCATTATGGCTATACTCTACTCATTCATTCTCTAGATTGGCAAGACCTAATTATTCCTAAAAATCCTATTGGCAAATACGTTGCTGCGTTTCTTTTCATCAGTTTATTAAGTCCATTTATCCTAACTACAACTTTTCATCTTCCAATCCTTTATCTGTCTTCAAGCTTAACCTTAGGTTCTTTTATGCTTTCCTTCTGGTATAAATACAAGGCATCCGTCATTTCTTAGACATAATCTCTCTCAAAATGTCCCTAAATCTTTCGATCATTTTCAATTAAAAAGAATTAATCCTTAATTTGGCTTTTTTTGCTGCTAACGATGTACTACGCAGCCTTTTAAGGAATAGTTTTGTATTGGGTATAAATCGGCAATACTCTACCTTACAAAAATAATTTTTGCTAAAATGAGTATATGGGAAAACCCGCCCGACTGCCGCTAGGCGGGCAGGTTTACTCATTCTTTACTATTTCAAAAAAAGTAGGATACCGTAAGCCAACAACTATTACTATATAATTTTAGCCTCATTGAAAAAACTTTGGACTGCCATCCTTAATCTGAAAGCGGAAGTCACCGCTTTTGAATCAACTATTCATACCTGTTGGGTAAATAGGGTATCGGGCTTGGTATACATCAACAACTCCCCTTCTGATTATCAAGATTTCATATTAATTCTTTGTAATAAAAGTCGCCCACTAGATATTGCTAAAACGACTGCTTTTGTCTTGTCTGAAGTTGGAAATGTCACGCCATTGAATCAAAAAGGGATTAGTGTAGCAGAGATTCTTTTTCTAAACAAGTATCTCCCTTATTGTTTTCTATCCGTAAAGGCAAAAAGATTAAAACGAGCGATTAGTACTACTCACTTTGCCCAGACTTTAGATGCAAAAATTGCTACAAATACAGGTGACTCTAAGTGGATTGGGAATGATGAAAATTTGATTCACGCCCATAGAATGAGGGCTTTGTGTGATGGTGTTTTAGTAGGTCGCCGAACGGTAGAGGCGGATCAACCCAAATTGAATGTTCGACATGTTTATGGAAATGATCCTGTAAGAATTGTTCTTGGTCACCCTGACAGCGATTTTAAAAGTTTATTAGACTGTTCGGATGCCGAAATTTTAGTATTTGGAAAAACTAAAACTGATTTTCAAAAGCGTATTACACCAATCCAAATGCTTCCAAAAAATTTAGAGGATTCGATTCACCCTATTTCTATTCTAGAAAGACTATTTGAACTAGGTATCTACAGCATTTATATAGAAGGCGGTGCTAAAACGACATCTATTTTCATAGAATCGCAGGCAGTCGATGTCATTCAATTACACATCGCTCCAATGATTTTTGGTTCAGGAAAAAGCAGTATCGAATTGCCGCGCATCGAGGCAGTAAAAGAGGCGATTAGTTTCACGGAGTATCATTTTCTTCCATTCGGCGATAGCGTCATGTTTACTGGCTTTTTGAATTAAATATACTATGAAAGCGACTGCACTCTGGCATATATCCAATAATCAATCCACCCTAAAAGAAGAAGAATCAATTATTTCTGATATTCAACAAATCCACATCAAAAGTTTATACTCATTGATTAGTACGGGTACAGAAAGATTGGTTGCCGAAGGTAAAGTCCCCTCTGAGATGTATGCTCCAATGCGTGTACCAAATATGGGAGGTGGTTTTAATTTTCCTATTAAATATGGGTATTCTCTAGTTGGTAAAATTCAATCTAAAGGAGACAATGAAGGAAAACTAGTTCACTTATTACATCCTCACCAAGATCACTTAATTATTAATAATCAGTCAATCAGCCTTATTCCAAAAGGTATTCCTGCCAAACGGGCTGCACTAGCAAGTAATATGGAAACTGCATTAAATGCTATTTGGGATAGTGGCGTTTCTGTCGGTGACAAAGTGGTTGTTTGTGGATTTGGTATGATTGGCGGACTCGTTGCAAGGTTACTTTCTTTGATGCCTGCGGTAGAAGTCGTAATCTTAGAAAAGAATGCCTTTAGAAGTCAACAAGCAGCACAAATGGGTTTCAATACTAATCCTACAACCGTTCAAGGTTTTGATATTAGTTTTCATACTTCTGGATCTTCTGATGGCTTGCAAACTTGTATTCAAAGTGTGGGTATGGAAGGAAAAGTTATTGAATTAAGTTGGTATGGAACTAAGCGGGTTCAACTCAATTTAGGAAGTGATTTTCACTATCAACGCAAGCAAATTATTAGTTCTCAAGTAGGGGTCGTTCCTTTGCAGAAAAGTGCTAGATGGGACTATCAACGCAGAAAATCGGTGGTTTGGGAATTACTCAAAAATCCTGTTTTTGATGCGCATATTACGCATGAAATTCCTTTTTTAGAAAGTCCTGCTTTTTTTGATAAATTGAGAGGTGGGGAGGTGCTTGATGAGGGACTTGGGTGGGTGATTAGATACTAGCAATACTGTTTCGGGGTCACTTTCAGTGCCCCCGAAACTTTAGTTCTGAAATAAAAATTACGGGGGCACTGAAAATGACCCCGTAATTCGTGAAAGTATCAGAGACGGGCTAACCTTGCATAAATATCGCCTGATCGATCTCCTTTTTTATAGGTATCAAATATTGCCATCATTTCTTTAGCTGACAACCATTGCTCACTATTTAAAACTTGTGACTCACCGTAAGACCAATTATACTCGTATTTGCCTAATGTTTCTAGCCGTTCGATGCATTCGTAGATACGTTCTAATGTTGGTACAAAATATTCCAAAGATAGATTTGGTAAGGGCTGACTTAACCCTCTAAGCACTTGAATCTCAAAATCCTCTACATCAATTTTACAAAAATCGGGCATGCCGTATTTGGCAATTAATTGATCGAGCGTAACGACTTCCACTTCTATCATTTCTTCCCAATTGACCTCGAAAGAAGTCGCGTCATTCATTTTTTGTTGCCATGATTTATCGGCTAAAGTGGTGATGGTTGGCGTCAATTGGCTAATGTATAAATTAGCGGTTCCTGACTCTTCCCCTACTGCATTCGGCAATATCGTTACCCCACCATCTTTCCCAAATTTATTTCGCAAAAAGGCAAGACATTGTGGTTGTGGATCAACGGCAATCACCTTGGCACCCAATGCACGCCAAGCATTTGTTCGGTTGCCTAAGTGTGCTCCAATATCAAAACATAAATCACCTTCTTTGACAAAATCTGCATAGAAATTGGTGAGCCTTTTTTTGTTGAAAGGTTTCCAATAATACATAGCAATGGATCGTAAAATGCCTAACTTCTTTTTGATGGTTGCTGTCATGGTTATGATAATATGGTGTTTTGGTGTTCTGGTTTTCTAGTCCACGATTTAGGTAACGCTTGTCCTAAAAAATTAGCTAAGTCCTTATTTTTTGATTGAAAAAAATCACTTAGTATATTTCGTATTTCGCTGGACATCTCTTCTTTTGGTGCTACATTAAATCGTTTTTCTACTATTTTTTCATAATCAAAATAAGGTAAATTGAGGTAATTTTGAACATCAGTCATTACTGCTTTACCTTGCTGATTATCCGCTAATGCCTCGGCAAAATAAACCCTAATTTGTTCTTTTCTAAAGGTTTTTGTCCAAGGTATTAATTGCTTTAAATAAATACTTGGACTTAAATAATGTCCTTGCTTGCCTTTTTTGATTAATTCTATTTCTGCTAAAACGTCTGTTTCAAAATCATTGACTCTAAATCCTAAGTCTCTCCCTTCTTCTTGAAACCGTTGATACATCCGATGATGCGAAAATGCTCTTTCTACTGGATTTCTGAACAATAGGATTAACTTGATATTTGGTAAGTATTGCTTAACCAATTGCGGATTTACTTCATAAAAGGTATTGACACTCGCCTCTCCCGTTATATATTGTTGGTCTTTTGACCGACTGACAATTACTTCTTCGTGGTATAATATCCCTTCTTTGTTCAGTTCTGGCCATTCGAATTTAATGGGAGACTTTGCTTTTTTTTCTGGGAATAAAGCCCAATACTCTGCTATATTTTGCTGTACGTAATTGGCTCCTTTTCCAAAAAAGTTTGGTTCTTTTAGAGCACAGGGTAATACGTTTGGATGCGCTACCAAATAACGATAGAGCGAAGAAGTGCCGCACTTTCGCTCGCCTATTATGAAGAAGGATGGTTTTAGGTATTGCAATTTGATCAAATTATATAGGATTGGATCACGGATTAAACGGATTTGAACTGTTTCTAATAGGAATATGCTCTAGGTCGTGTTCTACTAGTCGTATTCTACTAGTCTTACTAGTCTAAGTACACGACCTAGAATAAGTCTAGCAAAGCAACCGTCCAAATCCGTCCAATCCGTGATCCCATCCTCCTCATTTCAGTATTGAAAAAATTCTACTAGTTTTACAAATTATGAGCGAACAAAAAAATACACCAATTCATTTCGTTATTCCAGATGTCAACGCTTTTCAATCTGGAGGAAATATTTATAATAAACACTTGCTCAAAGGATTAAAACAATGTAGTTGTCTAATTAAAGTCTTATCTATTACTGATTTTAAAGCATTAAATACCGCAACTTTAGCAGGCCATTATTTTTTTGATACCCTCTATTTCACTCAATTAAAAAATCTATTTAATCGAAAACACAAGGATAGCCAATTTTTCTTAATCGTTCATCATTTAGAGAGTTTGTATCCGCCTAAGGGCTATACTCAAGACACTTATTTTCAAGCAAAAGAATTGTCCTTTTTAACCCAATTTGATGGGTTCGTAACTAGTAGTCAGTTTACAGCTGATTATTTAACAAGCAATAATTTACCTCAATTAAAAATAGTTATTCCGCCTGCCATCACTTATTCGCCGAAGTCTTTTTCACCAAAAGTCGCTACGCCGATTAATGCCTTAATGGTCGCCAATTTAGTCGAACGAAAGGGTATTTTACCTTTTTTAAAAAAATTAGCCAATCATACTCTGGTTAAAGCAAACAACAGTTTGACTATTCATTTAGTTGGTTCTGATCAAATAGAAAAGGACTATGCTCGACAATGCTTAGAAGTTATTACCAACAATCCTGCTTTAAATCAGATCATCCAATATCATGGGCAACTGGCGCCTTTTCAATTGAGTTCCTTTTTTGAAAATGCTAATTTATTTATCTCTACTGCTTTGATGGAGACTTACGGAATGGCTTTGCAAGAAGCACGGGCTTTTAAGTTGCCGATATTGGCATTGGAAGGTGGGAATATCGTTAATCATATCACACAAGGACAGAATGGTTTTGCTTTTAACAATCCAACAGATTTATTAGAAAAGCTAGAATTATTTATAAAAAATCCTACGCAATTGGCGCATCTTCATAGAAATATTGGTGCTATCAAAACTGACGTTTATACTTGGGAAGTAGCGGCAAAATCGTTATTGAGCCAAATTAATAATCATTAGGAATGACGTCTAATTCATAATGATAAATTGGTATTACCCAATCTAATATTTCTTTTCTGTACCTTTTTAGAAATCTTCCAGTAACGGGAAGTTACTGAAAGATACTAGTTTATGCAGGCGTAAAAAACTCAACTAAGGCCTCCTTACTAATCTCTGATTTTTGTACATCTTTGACCACTTTTCCATGATCTAAAATGACGATCCGAGTACAAACCTCTGCAATATGATTCAAATCGTGACTACTAATTAAAATGGTCCGATTGGCACTGTAATCATTTATCAATCCTCTAATTCTCAATTGAGTAGAAGGATCTAGGTTAGAAAAAGGTTCGTCTAAAATCACCAACTCTGGGTCGCCTATGAGTGCGGAGACAATACCTACCTTTTTCTGATTTCCTTTGGATAAATCTCGGATGTACTTGGTATTCCCTAGGATTTCTCCATTAAAAATCATTTCAAATTGTCGAACGAATTCTAGCGTAGAAGACGGCGTCAGATTGTGTAATTTGCCTATAAATTCAAAGTACTCTTCTGACCTTAAAAAACCAATCAAAAAGCCTTCATCTAGAAAAGCCCCCGTATATTTTTTCCAATCTTCTGTTTTACTAACATCCTGCCCTTTTGAGGTAATAGTACCAGCAGACGTTTCTATTAAATCTAACATCGTACTAAATAAGGTCGTTTTACCTGCACCATTGTTCCCTACAATCCCAATAATTTCTCCTTTCTCAAAGGTCAACTCAGGAATATTTAGTACCTCTGTCCGACCGTAAATTTTTCTTAATCCTTTTATTTCAATCATTTTTTTTGCTTTGGGCAATGGGCAAAGGACTTTGGGTTTTGAGCGCAACATTGCCCTCTGCCCAAAGCCCTTTGCCCATCGCTAATTTAAGTTTTTCGGAACGCCGCAGCGATTTTATATTTATTCTTTTTAAAGTTATCGACCATACTTTCCAGTATCGTATTGTAAAAAACGAGCATCAATGCACTTGGTACCGCAATCGCCAATAAACCTCCTGCCATACCGCCTAATTTATCCCCTAAAAAATACAGTAAAAATGGAATACCCATTATTGGAAAAATGATTAGATAATGCGCTACGCCAAAGCCATCAAAACTAAAGGCGCCACCTGCATTTGGATCAATCCTTAAAGCGGTATAACTGGCTAAAAATAGATACCCAAACAAACTAAAAGAGAGGTTGTATAGTAGCATGGCAGCCGCAAATAATGGAATATGAGGATCGTAAAAAAAATAAGGCAAACCCAATACAAATGTGACCAAACAAGTCAAGGCTAAGAACATATATTTGCCTTTAAAAATATCGTAAATTCGATGTCCTCTTGACATTAACAAATCGAAATGTAGGCTATTCCAAGATAGGATAATCTGCCCATGATTGATCGCTGCCATGCCTGTAATGAATAGCCCAATCATCAACAAAATATAAGGGCTTTCTCTTACGTCTTCTCCCATTGACACAAAAAACAAAGGGTAAAATAGCATGAGGATACTCATCATAAAATAGTGCCGTGCCCGTTTAGATCGCAGGATCAATTTAAGTTCTAAATCCATTAATTTTCCTGCGTCGCCAAAGCGGTCGAACCAACCAATAGATAAATTACTTCCTACCAAATTTTGCGCACTTTGTGCTTTCTCTAAATACAATTCCTTTTTGAAAAAATAATGTAAGAAAAAGTATAGCCCAGCCGTCAGTACTAATGGAATAGCACTCAAAACGGGACTTGCTAAGACCACCGCTACGCCTTCTTTTAGATAGTCGTATAATGAAAAGTATCCTTTGTATTGCAAGAAAAATAGTAATAAAAGGCCGATAATTACGATTCCTGACCAACCATTTTTCACCGCCATGTTTTTGGTAATCCAAAGCGAAAGAAAATTGTTGAACAAGACCATTCCGACTGAGAACAAGGCAAAATTTAGTGCTACGGCTGGATAAGTGGGTAAAATATCTTTGAAAAAGAAAGGCACTAAAAAGAAAAGCGGCAACCAGTTAAAAAAGCTTCCGAGTGATCTAAATAGTACGTAATGACTTAGACTACTTTTTTTGAAAGGTAAGGTTAAGTAAGATTTGACCGTTAGTACGGGGAATTTTTGCAGGAAATACCGCATTAATAAATCCATCAAAAAATAATACCCAATCATTCCACCTGTTACCAATAATAAATCTTGACCGGGTATCGCCTCTTCCAAAATAGACTTTACCATCAAAGACAAACCAATCATCGTCAAGATGAAATAGATCCCAATAATTGCTAGAAATATAGTCTGAACAATATTTCTGGTCAAAGTTGGAGAGCGTCTAAACTCCAACCACGCATGTTTTAAAAGTTGAGTTTTCATAGGGTTAAAGGTAGTCCAATCTGGATGTGTGGACAAAAAATTCAGATTAAAATCGTTAATTTTTCGGTGAGCAAAGGATATTCATTGGTAAACCACGACTGCTCAGCGTAATTATGAGGAGACATCTCTTTTGCAGGGTAGGATTGTGTTTGGCTAATAAAAAAGGTGTTTTCTCATAATTTGGGTATGAACTATTCAGAAAACACTTATTTTCTTGCCCTTCTCTTCTCCTAACCCTCAAAATAAATGTCTCCTAAATAGTCGTGATAAACTATAAAATTCCCTCCACCTTCAGCCAACCTATTATTTCTTTTTAGCACTTTTACAGGTGTGATGCTATACAAACAAAGTTTGAGTTAACAATTTACCACGAAAACCACGAAGTGGTTAAACACGAATAGCCCCGAGTGCAACTCGGGGAAAAATGATTAAATAACGGATGCACAACCACGAAGTGGTTGAACTTAACTCGCTCATATTCAACCACTTCGTGGTTGTGAAATATTGCTTACTCGATTCATCCCCGAGTTGCACTCGGGGCTATTCAGATTAAACCACTTTGTGGTTTTTGAGGGTCTATATGAATACTAAAACTTTGTTTGCAAAGCAGTAATCTTCTGAGAAACAAAGGAATGTCTGGGCGGAGTTAAAAAAATAACAACAAAAAATACCTTCCAAGCGTTTTTTAGAAGAACAATTACTAATTTTCG
>CALDTJ010000213.1 GCA_937924145.1 uncultured Saprospiraceae bacterium | reverse complement strand
GCAGCATCAACACCTGCCTCATTCGCTAAAGTACCAGCATCCAATGCACCTTGTGGTGGAGCATCAAGGAATTCGTCAGAACAAGCTACGATTCCCATGCCGAGTAAGGCAACAGCAAAGAATAGTATAAATTTATTTTTTTTCATTTTATTATATTTTTTAAATTAATAAGCTGATTTCAAAAATTAATTTGATTTTCCAACTACTAAAATAAATGACAAATATTCGTTTTACAAAATTTACTATGTAAGTATTTTGTAAAACTTAAATTTAGAGGAACAAACGTCCGTCGGAAGTCATCGAATCTGTCTTTTACAAAACAGATTCAATGTTCCTACTCTAATTAGAAGCTAGCGTTGATACCAAATTGGATAATCTTAGAAGAAGGATAATTTCCAAAATCCATACCCATTAATTGGTCACCACTACCATTCTGATTGAAACTAGATAAAGCAGGATCAATACCACTATAACCAGTAATAGTCAATAAGTTTTGACCTTGTAGATAAACTCTAGTATTGCTCAAACCAATCTTATCTGCAATAGTTTTTGGTATACGATAACCAATCTGTAACGTTCTCAATCTTAAGTAAGAACCATCTTCTACGTAGAAATCAGTAGAGTTTTCAGAGAAGATATCATCTTCATTGATTAATGGATACTCACCACCTGGATTAGAAGGGCTCCATGCTTTGTCTAATAAGTCTTCGCTTACATTAGAGTTGAAGAAACGGAATACTTCAAATAATTTATTATAGTTGTAAATATCATTACCAATAGAACCAACAAAGAATGCTGTTACATCAAAATCGCCAAAATTAACGCCTAAGTTTAAACCTAAAGTTAAATCTGGGTGTGGGCTACCAATAGTACCTAAATCATCTCCATTAACTTGACCATCTCCGTTCAAGTCTCTCAATCTTAACTGTCCAACTGCCGCACCAACTTGATCAGCATGTGCATCCACCTCAGCTTGAGATTGGAAAATACCATCTGTCTGCCATCCATAGAAAGAACCAATTGATCCACCAATTGGATTCCATTGAATTTGTCCAATTCTACCAACACCAGGAGAGAAGAATGCCTCTCTAGCTCCATCAATTGCTAAGATTTCATTCTTGTAGTGAGATATGTTCAAGCCAATGTTATAACCAAATTTAGAGCTAGACTTATCTCTCCAATTGATAGCAAAATCAACTCCTCTATTCTCCATCTCTGCAATATTCACGAAAGGAGCAGCAGCAGAACCTGCAGTTGCTGGTAAAGTAGGATTAAATAATAATCCATCTGTATTTCTATTATATAAATCTAATACAAAATCTAACTTACCGTTTAATAAAGATCCGTCTATACCAAAGTTAATAGAA
Source organism: uncultured Saprospiraceae bacterium (assembly GCA_937924145.1). Lineage (GTDB taxonomy): Bacteria > Bacteroidota > Bacteroidia > Chitinophagales > Saprospiraceae > JAFMDF01. Next base: position 4,490 of record CALDTJ010000213.1, on the reverse strand, counting down.
ACATTTTCTTCCCACTTCGTATCTGCGTTACCTCTACTTTGTAAAGCATAACCAGTAGCTAAAGAGTTGGTACCTGTAATATCATAGAATGCATTACCCGGTCCACCACCAAATCTATTTACAGTGTTACCACCTGGAATATTTTGGTTACCAGTAATACCCCATCCAAATCTAAGCTTTAAGTCATCAACTACGTCGTTACCTTCTAAGAAAGTATTAGAGACTCTCCAACCAACAGATACTGCTGGGAATACCCCGAATCTTTGGTCTCTACCGAAATTAGAAGAACCATCTCTTCTCAATGTGACACTAACTAAATAAGTATCGTCAAAAGAATAATCAACTTTACCAAATACAGAAGCTAAAGTACTAAATCCACCAAAACTGTTAACAGTTCTAGAGTCAGGAGCACCTAAACCAGTATTTAAGTACCAAGCGTTGATATCTGTTGTGAAGTAATTACTTAAACCACCTTCTAATTGTCGGAAGTTATTTCTAATTGCCTCATAACCAACTAAAACACCAATATCATGAGAGCCACCTACAGTTGTATTATACCCTAAAGTATTGGTCCAAGTCCAGTTAAATCCAGTAGCAAAACTCTCACTAAATGCATTAGTTACGTTTGGCTCAGATTCTTCCCAAGTTGGGAAACTAAATCCTCCTTGTTGGTTATTGAAGAATTCAATACCTATACTAGAACGGAATTTCAATCCTTCTGCTAATTCAATACCTAAATAAGCATTACCTAAAGCTCTATAGAAAGTACCTCTATTATCTTTATTTCTGAATTGATTAGCGACAGGATTAGATCCATTACTCAAACCATTCGCTTTACCACCGGCAAAGTTAACACCAGAAATATCGAAAACTGGGATGATAGATTGTGCTTTTAAGATTTGAGTCATCGTATTTTGCTCCGATTGATTTCCTCCTACTTGCCCAACACTTGTAGAACGAGCAAAAGTAAAATTCTCACCTACAGTGAATCTACCTTTACTAAATTCAGAGTTAGCTCTTAAAGTAAAACGATCAAAATCTGTATGAATCATCGTACCATTTTGGTCTAAATAACCAAAATTCATAGCGAAAGTAGAATATTCTCCACCACCAGAAACACCAATATTATGCTCTTGGATTAATGCTGAACCAAAAACTTCATCCCACCAATCTGTACCTTGCTGATTAGCACGCATGATTAAGTTATTAGGGAAAGAGTAATTAGCCTCGTTTACTGCATTATTACCAGGGAAACCACTAAAGTCACCTGCATAAATGTACTCAGGAATCACCCCTCTACCTATTGAGTAAGGAACTTCTGCTGGAATAGAACCTTGGCTTGAATTCTCAAACGACCGCCAAACTACTTCAGAATATTGAGCAGGATCAGTAATCAAGTTATACTGCCCTACTGTAGTTTGTGTACCTACTGTAGCATTATAAGAAACAACAGTTTTTCCTTTCTGACCTTTTTTAGTCGTAATAATAATTACCCCATTATTAGCTCTCGCACCATAGATAGACGCCGCAGAAGCATCTTTCAATACCTGGATAGACTCAATATCATCTGGATTGATACTAGTATTGAAGTTATCCGTAGTAGGAACTCCATCAATAATATAAAGTGGATCATTGTTTTGGAAAGAAGAAATACCTCTAATCCGTACTTGTGTACCAGCACCAGGCGCACCTGAAGATTGCGTAGTAACACCTGTAACCTTACCCTCTAATTTTTGAGTAAAACTAGTTGCCGTAACTTCGTTTAATTCGTCTGCTTTTACAACTGCAACCGCACCAGTAATATCTCTTTCTCTTTGAGTAGAGTAACCAGTAACGACTACTTCGTCAAGGGCAACCCCTTGAGATAAACGAATAGCCATGTTCGTTTCCGAACCAACTGTAATATTTTGGGTAGAATAACCCGTGTAAGAAACCTCTAACACATCTCCAGCATTAGCAGCAATGCTAAAATTACCGTCGATGTCAGTAACGGTACCTGTTGCGGTACCAGCAATTAAAACAGACGCACCGATTAACGGTTCATCATTTTCGTCGTCTACTATCGTTCCTGTTATTTGTGCAAACATCGTTGACGATAACAGTAAGCATAGTGCGACAAGACTACCTTGTAGCCAATTAAAAGACATACGTAATGCTTTTTGTCTCATAAGCTGATTTTAATTTAAACTAGTGATTTTAATAATTAAACGATCTTCTAGTTCGTATTTTGAAAAAAAAGGTTGAACTGATTGTTTTTACTTTTTAGCAAAACACCAACTAGATACTTTTTCTTAATAAGCTGTAAATACTTCTTTTATTTTTTCAATTTGGTAAGGACTTTTGGTTAAATTGGTTGAGAGGTTATTTTATGTTGACTTTATTTCTTAATTTTTTGTTAAGAACATACGGCTGACAAATGTAACAAATTTCTGGATTTACAAAACCTAAAATATATGTTTATTTTTATTTTTTAATTTCTACGACTTGTTTTGTTTAATTATTAGCAAAAAGACCAAATAATATATTAAACAACAATTCAGTTAACGTTCTCATATTTAATTTCGCTCCCTACCTTTTTAAATTATTTTTCTTAACAATATGTTAATAGGGTATTCTTATATAAGAAAATAATTATTTCAAAGAACTACTAACAAATAGTTATAATACTAACAAATAGTTATAAATAACTCCTATTGACCGTCGTCAATTGGTAGATTTATCGACTTAAAATTAAATTGGTTATAGTTATGGCGATACGCAACTTGTTTTTACAAGCAGAGAAATGTGTGGAAGTAGAAAATATTCTGAGCGTCATTTCTAGTTATTCGCTAAAAAGAACCTACCCACATAAGTAGGTAGATTCGTATTGTATGAAACTAAAAGTTGAATTCTTAAACTGAATCCACAATCAAAGAAATAATTAATTTGATAATGGATAAATTTTGTCAAACGTTTTATACGTCAAACAAAATTTTAAAAGTGCACCTAAATGTAGTTACAATATATAAAATATTATACTTTTCATAAAAAAAGTATCATCTTTTAGCATTAAAGTATCAATAAATCAACTTAATTAGTGTAATAACTACACAAACCTCTCTGCAACGGTTGGTAACTCATATCGAAGTTGGCGTCTATATTCAACAGGAGTCATTCCTCTATATTTTTTAAATAAGCGATTAAAATTAGAAAGATTTTTATAGCCGCATTTAAAACAAATCTCACTCACACTATCCTGAGTTTCTAGCAATAATTTACAGACCTCTCCTAGGCGTGTTTCAGTCAAAAAGTTAGAAAAACTACGATTCGTTGATTTTTTGAAAAAATGGCTAAAAGCAGATTCACTCATATTCACCATGCTAGCCACCTCTTGAGCCGTAATTTTTTTTCGATAATTCTCCATAATATAGCCATAAACACGATCCATTCGCTTACTTTCTGGAGACAGAACTTTTGAAGAATAACCTGCACTAGCGATCAAGTGATTTTCTTTGGATAATGCTAAAGTCTGCAAAATATCTAAAAAAGCTAAAGCCCCCTCAAAGCCCTTCAGATCTACTAGTTCCAACAATTTACGTTGAACGATTTCTCTAGTATCGCCATAATATTCTATCCCTCTAACAGAATAGTTCAACATCATCTTAATGGCTGTAAAAGCTGATTTAGATAAAAAATTACCTTGAAAAAGGGTTTCTGAAAATTGTAAGACGATAGTGTGTGGTGCGGGAGTTTTCTGATAATCCGTATCTACATCATCCCAATTATGATTCAAATAAGGACCTAATAGAACTAAATCACACCCCACAAATTTCTCAATTTTGTCACCCACGATTCTATTACCAGCAGCATTCATGACTAAATTTAATTCATATTCAGGGTGATTATGCAAAGGGTAATTAAAATCTGCAACAGGGTAATTAAAAATACCATACACCTCTCTTGAGTCTAAGGGCGTTATTTCTCTATAAATTTTCATGATACTTGTTTTGATTCCACACAGATTTTGATTCCACATAGGATCACCTGTACGCACAATTCTACTGACTTTAACTTTTGGCAGCTTACTAGTAGTAGGTTTACTTTACAAAAAAATCCAGTAGCTATCACAAGGTAAAATTATTATTCATCTAAATAAAAATACCGATAAACAAAATCGTTAATTACTATAATTTATCAATCCGCATGAAAAAATCAATCCGTGTGGAAAATCTAATCCGCATGGAAAATCAAAAAAATCAAGTTCTTTTTTAAAAAATTTATTAAAATATCCTTACCTAGAGATAAATTACCTCCCAACTTACATTTCTTAACCAGATTTCAAGATTAATGAAAAATATTTTTGCACTATGTGCTATCATCTGCTTGTTTACATTAGATACATCAGCACAAGAAACATCCACTACTACCACCCCCTCAGACAATTTCTCAGAATTAGTAAAATATAGAAATATTGGCCCATTTAGAGGTGGGCGATCCAATACTGCTAGTGG
>CALDTJ010000212.1 GCA_937924145.1 uncultured Saprospiraceae bacterium | reverse complement strand
ACTTCTACGCCTACTAAAACACACCGGGAAAGTTTTGCTATTGCTAAAGAAGAGTTTGCGCCTATTTTGGCTAAGATTCGAGCAGTGGCAGATGAGGATATGGTGCAATTGGAAGAAAAATTAGAGGAAGTCGGTGCGCCTTATACACCTGGCCGAAAGATTCGGACTTTGAAGAATTAAGTGACGTAGATTAGGCATGCTTGTCTGATTCACTAACTTATCAAAATGCATATTTCTGTGGTAATTTTTTAACACGGAATTTTGGAACACAGAATCAGACGTTGATTTCCACACGGATTTGATTTCCACACGGATTTTAATATTGACCTTGAATATCGGTGTCACTTCGAGTGCCACCGATATTTTTTTATACACATAAAAAAAGAGTAAGCTGCAGTGCAACTTACTCTTTTTTAGTACAGTCGATTTAAATCGCCTCAAGTATATGTTAGGCGACTGAAATCGCCAGTACTTTAGAATTTCACAATCTTTTCCTGTCGTAGGCCATACTCTGTTTGAATCAATACCCAGTAAACACCAGGTGTAAAATCTTGTAGATTTAGTTCTTGTTGAGTTGGCGTATTACCTGTATTAAAAGTTCGTTCTATTAAGACTTGCCCAGTTAAGTTAATCAATCGAATATCTATCATTTTCACATCAGGAGAATTGATAAATAAACTTTGATTGACTGGGTTTGGATAAATTTCAATGCTTTCTAAAAATTCCTCTTCGATGCCTACGGACATACAACCACCCTCCCCTGCTGTACCAACTGTCAAGTTTAGGACAACCAAACTATCACAACCAGCCGCACTTGTCATCATCTGAGAATAAGTACCTGCCTCCTTGAGTGTTAAACCACCAAAAGATAAGCTATCTTCAGGGCAAATCATCTCTTCAACTGTAGTTTCTAGCGCATCTAAAACTTGTAGGTTCATGATGACCATGCTATCACACCCCTCATCCGTTTGGAGCATGACCATATAAGTATTGGTAGTCGTCAATACAAAATTATAGAAATTGATGGTATCTCCTGCACAAATCGTTTGCTCCGTCACACTCTCCAAAGGAGTGGTTAACCTAAGGCTTAGTTCAATTAAACTATCACAGCCACTCAACCCTTGCAAAGTATCTCGATAAGTCCCTGCTTGCGTTAAGACTTGACCATTAAAGTTCATACTTCCACCTTGGCAAATCTCCGCTTGAATAGCAGTGAAACTAATCGTAGCAATATTTAAGTTTAAGGCCACTAAACTATCGCAACCATTAACCGCTACAAAAGTATCTCGATAAGTCCCTGAAAGCGTCAAGTTTCTCCCATTAAAATTCATACTCTCTCCTTCACAAATTACCTTATTCATTTCTGTTTCGTAACGATCAGAAGTTTTTAAGTTTAGAACGATGAAGCTATCACAACCATTTACGGTTGCCATTGTATCTCTGTAGATACCAGTAGTTGTCAAACTTTGTCCATTAAAATCATAAGTAGAACCTTCACAAATCGTCTGATTAATCGTCGTTTGCGCACTATCCGCTACCGTTAAATTTAGGATTAGTAAACTATCACAGCCATTCGCTCCTGTCAAAGTCGTATTATAAGTACCTGATTCTGTCAGCAATTGCCCCATAAAGTCCTTAGTTTCTCCTATACAGATCGTTTCACGAATTGTATTTTCGACCGTTGGCAATAAGGATAAATTCAAGACGACCAAACTGTCACAGCCATTCACTGCTTTTAAAGTTTGTTGATAAGTCCCTGGATTTCTTAGTTCTTGATTATCAAAAACAAATGTTTCCCCTTCACAAATCACTTGAGAAATATTGGTCAATAAAGTATCTGCCACACTTAATTCCAAAACCAAGTATTGCGCGCAACCATTGGCAGCAGTCAAAGTATCTCGATAAGTACCAGCCTCTGTCAGCGTTCTACCATTGAACAAGAAGTTATCTCCCACACAAATGGTCCGAACTAATAAAGTCTGTATCGTATCATTCACACTGAGGTCTAAAACAAGCACACTGTCACAACCATTCGCTGCGGTCATAGTATCTCGATAAATGCCCGTCTCGGTATAAGTATTTCCTGCAAAATCGACTTGCTCTCCTTGACAAATCGTATCTCGCAATACTATTTCGAATTTAGGTAAAACCTCAAAATCGAATACGATGAAACTATCACAGCCATTTGCTGCTACTAATGTATCTCGGTAAGATCCTGTTTCCGTAAGTGTTTGTCCATTGAAGAATAGACTACCACCTTCGCAGATGGTACCAGAAAGATTGGTCCGGAAAGTATCTTTGACCGTCAAATTAAGCACGATAAAACTATCACAACCATTCACAGCAGTTAAAGTATCTAGGTAAGTGCCACTTTCCGTCAGCGCATTTCCATTGAAGTCCATACTTTCTCCTGCACACAATTCTTCTGCTAGCATTGTCTGAAAAGTATCTTTTACCGTCAAATTAAATACGATAAAACTATCGCAGCCATTCACCGCAGTCAAAGTGTCTCTATAGATGCCACTCTCCGTTAAGGTATTTCCAT
>CALDTJ010000211.1 GCA_937924145.1 uncultured Saprospiraceae bacterium | reverse complement strand
TTTTTATCTAGTTATGTTGACAGGAGTTAAAGCTGGCGCAAAAACTTTGGTCATTATGGGGGGCAATGGTTGGGAGATTGATGATACTCGCTATCAAATTGATTTATTCTTAGTATCTTTAGGTTTATTGATTCTCCTCTTTAACAAAAAGTTATTTTTAGAAAAACCTACTTAATTTTTTTGCACTCAAAACCAGATCTTTTTATTTTTGTTTTGGAATTATTCCCTCCCCATCACACTGATTTTAGTAACCTACATTAGAATACCTAACTTTAATAAAAAAAAACTTTGTGTCTTTGCATCTTGATTTTAATCATGGATTACTTGTGAATGCTAGCATCGTTTTCAGTTGCATAGGCACTTTTATGCCTAATTCATTTCAGAGGGGTTTAGAAATTAATAAGTTATGCAAACCTGCCCGCCAAGCGGAGCAGGCTGGTATTATTGTATTATTTTTTCATTTAGCAAGGCGAAAATTTTTAGCATAGCAGGGCTATGGTCAAAATTTTTAATCCCGATAGTTATCGGGAATAAAAGGAAAAAGAACCGATAAAATGCATAAATTATTTTTTACTAAAACCCTATAAAGAACACTAATTTTTTTTAGTATGAAAACACAATCAACTTTGCTGTTTTTTCTGTTGCTGCTTTTGGGTCTAAACGTAAATGCCCAAAAAGTAGATTTATCTCTACGGTTTAACGCTCAAAATGCTTCTTATGAAGTTTTTGCAAAACCTGATTTTACGAAAGGAGAATTTTTAATTGGCGCGGGTAGTCAAGTGACCGTGATTATTCCATCTGATTTTCAAGATGAACCTTTAGCCGTCAATACTTTTACGGAAGGACAATGGATCGATCAATCACCGATTTACAAGCCTTCGGAGCTGGCAGAGAGTGATTTACACACTTTTATTTCAGAAGGAGGAGTATTAAATTTTGTGAAAGGAGAGGAATTGAAATTATTCAGTTTTGTTTTGCCCTTAAGTTATGACCACAAAAAAGTACGTTTATTTATTAATAAAAAAGATCCAACTATTCGTGGTCAAAATAGGACTAAAAATTTGAATAATTTTATTGCGAATGATTTATCACTTACTGATTTTTATCGACAAAATTATAGCATAGTCAAGGACATTAAAGGACATCTAAAAGACTGGAGAGGTTACCCAATGGAAGGCGTTGGTGTAAAGGTTGGCAATCAATCAATGACTTCTTTATATGATGGTCGGTTCGAGTACCAAAATGTATTAGTGGACGAGTTGACGAATTTTTCTTTTGAAAAAGCAATTGATCCTAAAGCTGGTATTAATGCAGCTGATTTAATTCGATTCCAACAACATTTATCGGGCGAAAAAAAGTTTGACCAACCTTTTCAATGGATTGCGGCAGACTTAGATGGTTCGGGGACGATTACTTACGATGATTTGGATAGGCTAAAGGCAGTGCTGAACGGGGAAAATACAGAGATTGGATGGCGTTTTGTACCGACAACTGATTTTGAAAAAGCAGCAACTAGCCGAAAACCTATTGGTAAAGAAATAGCGATTTCTAAATCAGAGCGAATTTATTCCATTGATTTTGTAGGTGTCAAATTGGGAGATGTTAATGGTAGTTACACGCTTAAACCAGATATTCCGAATGATATTGAGCCAAGTCCTAAAGCATTGACTATTAATTTGTTAAATAAAGAATTAAAGGCTGGAGAGAATTATGTTATCCCTTTTTCTACGAATGATTTTGCCTTATTAACGGCCTATCAATTAACGTTGAAAATTGAAAAAGCTGAAATTACACAATTAGAAAATACCTTTAGGAAAAAGCCTGGTTTATCTTTAAAGCAGTTGCCAAAAGATATTGTTACAGCTAATTGGATCAATGATAAAATTGGCAGAAGAGTGGCAGTCAATCAGCCTGTTAAAGAAAGTAGTCATCAATCTGAAACGGCTATTTTAGAACTCGAAATTGTTCCTCAAATGGATGGTTTATTGAGTGATTTTGTTACCCTTTTAGATAACCCGCAGCCGACGGAGGCTTATGATACGGACGGTCAAGTAATGGCATTGCAATTACTTTTTCGAAAAGCACCAGATGAAGAAGGTACTTTAGAATTGTATCAAAATAGACCGAATCCATTTAAAGAAACAACAACGATTGATTACTATTTGCCAAAAGATGGAGCGATTAAATTGACGCTCACCAATGAGGCAGGTCAGGTGGTAAAAGTGTATCAAGAAACGGGGAAAGAGGGCTTTAATTATTTTACTATTTCAGGAGAAGATGTTCCTAAAGGCTTGATTTATTATTTATTGGAAACAGATTTTGGGAAGATGAGTAAGAAGATGTTGCATTTGTATTAGTGCAATGTTTCATTTGTATTAGTGCAATGTTTCATTTCCTTCAAAAGCCATGAAAAATAATACTAAAATCCTATTAAATCCTTCCCAATCAAGATAGCCTTCAATAAAGTTAGGCTTATCGATTTCTTCTAAAATAGAGAAGAAATCGGATAAATAGATATAATTTTTGAGGCGAATACCATATCTTTTGGTATTTGCCTCTTTATCTTTTGTTAAATCAAAATGAAGATATTTAAAAATAGTTGAAGGTGATTTTCTCGATTGTGAAGTATAATTTTCTACTAATAATTTAGTTTGCCGATTGATTTTTGTAAGTGTTGAAGAATCTAATGTATTATCCAAGCCCTTATCGTGAACCTCCTTCATTCTATATGCAAGACCATAGGAATTTTCAATATCTTCAATAAATAATTTAGTATAATTTAATATAGCATTCCATTCTGCTCTAGATAGATCGGGGAGTTCAAATTTCGTAGCTTTATAAACACTATGATCTTCCATTAACGCTATCAATATTTCCCTGAAATGTAGATTTTGGTAAGTTAATTTTAATCCAAAGTCTTCTAATTTGTTACCTAACTTAATTCGCTCTACGGCATCTATATTGTCGGGAGTATTTGATCCAAATGATAAAATGGTGGCTCTTAATTGCTCATTAAAATCAGCCGTATCGTACAACCTATTCTTTAGATCGTGCAAATCAAGCAGAAAGGTCTGCAAATCTTTTTCTCTATGTGTTTTTGATATGGCTACCATTTTATTTTTTCTTTCGTCTTTGAACGAATTTACAATCTTTTTTTTAATTCTACTTGCATCCCTTTAAAATTTAGTGTGTCCTTAGTAACGAGCAAATAATAAATAGTGCATTTGGAGCTAGAGATTTTGTTCTAAGACTAGGCATTTTTTTGAAGAATAGCATCGCTATTCCTCAAAAAAATAACGACGGCTTAGGGCAAAAGATCAGCTCCTAAATGTAT
>CALDTJ010000210.1 GCA_937924145.1 uncultured Saprospiraceae bacterium | reverse complement strand
TAAAATGATCAACCAAAAAAGTATCTGGCAAATCTTATTTTTTATAGATGTCGCTTTAAATCTATATGCAGAGGCTGTGCAAAATATTTCGCTAATATATATAACTAAGCCTTTATTAATGATTCTTTTAGGGCTTCATTTTTATTTTAATAAATGGGACGACACTTATTTTGGGAAATTCATTTTAGTAGGTCTAGTGTTTTCCTTTCTAGGTGATACCTTTTTAATGATTAGGGAAACAGGCACAAACAGTGAATTACTATTTCTTCTTGGACTAGGTAGTTTTTTAGTGACTCAGCTATTGTATTTCATAGCATTCTTGAAATATGCAAAAGGAAAAGGTTTTGTGAGGAAAAATCTTTGGATAATGCTTATTTTTTTGGGCTTTCTAGTAAGTAACTATACTTTCCTATTGCCTGATTTACCAGCAGCATTCAAAATACCCGTATTGGTTTATAGTACGGTTATCACTTTGATGGTAGTTAGCTGTACGAATTTATTTAAAGAAATTCCCAATTCTATTTTTATATTTTTAATACTCGGTGTATTATTATTTATGTGTTCAGATACTTTAATCGGGCTAAATCAGTTTAAAAAAGAGGCAATACAAATACCATTTCCTAGACTGGCAATTATGGCTACTTACATTGCAGCACAATGGTTAATCGTGAAAGGAAGTATTGCATTATTGAATAAAGATTAAAAAAAGGATTAAGCGTTTTCTTATAAAATGATTTTGATAGCAAATTTTGCATAACCCGTAATTTTAGTATAACGGGTCTATTGGGTGGTCTCAGGTTGGGTTAGCAGTCTTTTAAAGAAATAAATTTGTAAAAATTTATGCCTTTAAAACTGCTAACCTAACTCAATACTCCAAACCATAAAGCTAGGTTAATTATCTTAAGCATTTGATTTTTTAGCAAAAACTAAGTTAGGTTAGCTATTTTTCAGCACTTAATTTTCTATGGAAAATTAAGTGCTGAAAAAGATAGCTAACCCAACCTATCAACGAAATGTCTTCTATTTAACTGTTAAAATATGAACACAAAAGCATCCTATCAGTTAGAATAGTAGTCTTTATTAACAGGGTTACTCATTTTCAAAATACAAATTCAAAAAATACAAATTATGAAGTCTCTTTCTTTTACAAAATTTTTATTTGCAGCTATACTAATGATTGGCTTAGCCTTCACTGCCGAGGCACAAACGGGAAAGCCTAAAAGTCCTCCTGTAACTGCATCTCATTCTGTTGGAGATTTGACAATTGCTATTAATTACAATGCACCTTCTGTTAGAGGAAGAGAAGTTTGGGGTTCATTAGTTCCTAATGGAAAAGTATGGAGAACAGGCGCAAATAGTGCAACGACATTCAGTATCAATAAAGATGTAATGATTGGTGGAGAAAAATTATCAGCTGGCAAATACGCACTATTCACAATTCCAGGAGATGGAGAATGGACGATTATCTTCAATAAAGAAGCGGACCAATGGGGTGCTTACAGTTACGACAAAGGCAAAGACGCCTTAAGAATTACGACTAAAACTGGAAAAGCACCTGAATTTATAGAACAAATGACTTTTCAAGTAAGTGATAATGATGAAAATATTGGTATTGTTAGCTTTATGTGGGAAAACTTAAAAACAAGTTTTGATGTAAAGGCTGCCAAATAATACATAAAATCATCTTATAAAAACGCTTTAGTCGAGTAGTCGGCTAAAGCGTTTCCTATTTCTATACAACGACATTTCTATTAGGTATCTAATCAAAAAAGTTCGATTTCTAATTATGCCTATGGATTGTGAGTAGTTTTTTTTGTATTTTGCCATTATTCTAATCCTCTCCTAAGATCACCTACTGAGCAAACTAATCATAGATAATGAAATATTTCTCCACTATCCTTTTATCGCTACTCTTTCCCTTGTTAATAATTGGACAAAGCACCTCTTCAAACATTCTGATTCGACTTCAAGAAAAAGTTGATGCCTATGATTTTATAGATACTTATCAATCATTAAGTCGGAACCCCGTTCCCTTTACTGTAGGAAGACAAGTTTCAAAATTATTAAACATCTATAGTTTAGAATACAGTGGGCAAGCAGAAGATGGCGCACAAATTATCAAGAGTCTACGAGGTAATAGATCGGTGCTAGAAATTGGTTATGATGTACCAGCAACCTATAGAAATACATCGCCCAATGATGAATTTTTTAATGACCAGTGGAATTTAGAAAGAATTCAATTACCTCAAGTGTGGGAGGAAACAACAGGGGGAATGACTGCCAATGGTGACCAAATTGTTATTGCGGTACTAGAAAAAGGTATAGAATTAGATCATCCTGACATTCTAGAAAATATATGGCGAAACGAAGAAGAAATTCCGAACAACGGTAGAGATGATGATAACAACGGTTATATAGACGACTATTTTGGTTTAAACCTAGATGATCTCACTGATAACCATCCTGTCCTAAGTCATGGCACACAAGTAAGCGGGATCATTGGCGCCAAAACCAATAATAGTATTGGAATGGCAGGCATCAATTGGGATGCTAAAATCTTATTTCTATCAGGTGTAGATTTATCCAGTGAAGTAATAGAAGCCTACGAGTATTTATACAATCTTCGAAAAAAATATAATGAAACCAATGGCAGAGAAGGTGCTTTTGTAGTCGTCAATAATAATTCTTTTGGCTGGGATAACACTCGCCCCGAAGAGCTAAGAATGGGTACAGAGCTTTGTGAGATGTATAATATTATGGGTGAAGTAGGCATTTTATCAGTAGGTGCAGGCCCTAATAATGATGTAGACGTGGAAATCGTAGGCGATACACCAACAAACTGTACAAGTGATTTTTTCATTGGTGTAACTTCCACCGATAGAAACGATGAAAAGGCTAGAGATGGCGGTTTCGGTGGTATTTCTATTGACATAGCAGCACCTGGGGAAAACATAAGAGCAACCGATAAAAATCGAGAATACGGTGAGTTTTCAGGTACTTCCTTTGCTACACCTCATGTTACGGGCGCATTGGGGCTAATGTATGCTCTACCCTGTGGGCAACTCGCCAACGATGCAAAAAATAATCCTAAACAAACAGCGGCTTTCTTAAAAAATATTCTGCTAATTGGTACTGATCCGATTAGAGGCTTAGAAGACAGAACTGTTTCTGGCGGTCGATTAAATATTTTTGAAGCCATGACCAACTTACAAGTTTATTGTGGCACCAGTGAAGGCGAAAGATTAGCTATTGTCAATCTATACCCCAACCCAACCTCAGGACAACTTGCCTTAGAATTTGAAACACCTGACTTCGAAGCATACCAATTAATCATTTCCAACTCATTAGGACAAATTATTTTTGAAAAAAATATCACCCCACCTCGGTTTGCCGCACCAATAGTAGAAGAAGATGTAAGTTGGTTAGCTGCGGGTATTTATACGGTTTCGCTTTTGCGAGGAGACCTACAAGTCAGTCGAAGGTTAGCTGTTTACGGAACGAATAGATAGTTCAACCATATTGATTCTAATTTCCATTCTAAAAATTTAGAGTATCCACAAGAATTAACTATTTTGTTGCCATTGTTTATCAAAAGAAAAAGTACTTATGGCAAAGAAAAAGAAAATTCTAATAGTTACAGGTGATGCTGGCGAGGGCTACGAATGTTTGTATGCTAAACATCGATTCGAAGAAGCTGGTTGGCAAGCAGTAATTGCTGCGCCAAGCGTTAAGAGATTAAATCTAGTCATCCATGATTTCGAACCTGGTTGGGATACTTATATTGAAAAACCAGGGTATATGGTCGAATCCAATATTGCCTTTAAAGACGTCAAAGAAAAAGATTATGAGGCGATCTTATTATTAGGAGGTCGTGCGCCAGAATTTTTACGAAATGATCCTAAGTTGATAAAATTAGTACAAGCTTTTGATAAAAAGAAGAAGTACATTTTTGCCATCTGTCATGGTATCCAAATTTTAGTAACCGCAGGTTTGGTCAAAGACAAAAATATTACTTGCTATGAGCATGTAAAATTTGAAGTAGAGTCCTGCGGTGGTACTTTTATTGGAAAAGATGAGGCAGTAAAACATGGTCGAATTGTTACTGGACAAACTTGGCAATCTCACCCAGATTTTTATCGCTTAGTTTTTAAGTGTTTA
>CALDTJ010000209.1 GCA_937924145.1 uncultured Saprospiraceae bacterium | reverse complement strand
GTAATATTGTTAGCAAACCACTCATGTCCACTTTCGTGAATAATGATAAAATCAAATTTTAATCCCCAGCCCGAGCCACTTAAATCATAACCTCGATAGCCATTTTGATAACCATTTCCATAAGTCACCGAACTTTGGTGTTCCATGCCCAAATAAGGTACTTCTACCAACTTGTATCCATCTTCATAAAAAGGATATGGCCCAAACCAATGCTCAAATGCTTTCATCATCATCGGCACTTGTTTGAATTGCTTTTTGGCATCATTGATATTGTCTCGTAAAACATAATAATCACAAGCTAAAACTCCTTTTTCTCCTTGGTACTTTTCGCCAAAATGGACATAATCACCAATATTTATATTCACTCCATAATTATTAATCGGGTTATCAACATACCAATGAAAAGTATGGGTTCCATCTTCTTTTTTAATCACACTTCGTAGTTGTCCATTAGAGATATTCGTTAAATCTTTGGGCACATTGACGCTAATCAACATACTATCAGGCTCGTCGTACATGTGGTCTTTGCAAGGCCACCACATACTCGCCCCATCTCCTTGACAAGAGGTGGCTATAAAGTGATTACCATTGAGATCTCTAGTCCAAGTTAAACCACCATCCCACGGTGGATTGGCTGCTACTATTGGTGTACCTTCGTAATGAACGACTACTTCTTCAATCTCTCCAACCGATTGATTATCAGCTGTTTTAACAAAAAACACATTTCCTTCTCTTTCAAAATTTAAAGCATTGCCACCTTGTTCTACTTTTGTGATTTTCATCGGTTCTTGCAAATCAATTTGCATGGTATTTCCACTCTTTAATACTTTATATTGAATGGTATTCGTACCAGCAATCGTTTGCTTTTCTGGGTCCACTTTGATGTCTAGATGATAATAGGTTAGATCCCACCAAACTCTTTCGGGAGTGATACTACCTCTTAGGGTATCTTGGCGCGTGAAGATTTTTTCTTGGGAAAATATCGGCGTAATTGTAAAAATAGTCAGTACAAGGAAGGTTATTATTCTTAAAAACATATCTTTTTTGTTAGCTGATTAAAATTCAATCAACTGCGAAGATAGGTAAATTTATGCATTAAATAGCTGCCAGCCTTTGGAAAGCTGGCAGCTATTTAACGCAAATTTATGCGGTCAAAAAAAGCCCTACTTGTTCCGATTCTTCGGAATTATTTAGTTAATTCCAATTAGAATTTTCTACTAGTTTTCATATTCTGCAACTTGTGATAATTATACAAAATCAATACAATTTTTCCACAATCACCTTCTGATTAAATACCTGCTGTCCATCAACTTTAATATTGATAAAATGCAAGCCATTTTCGAATGAAAGATTGGGAAAAGCAGGAGGAGAGGGAATATCAAACCAACTGCGTCAACTGATAAAGCCCCAAAATCACAAAAACAACCCCGATGATTTTATCTGTATATTTTACAATTTTACCAATGCGACCAATAATAAAATGCCCTAATTCGGCATAACCAATAAACACAGCTAATGCCCCTAAAGCAGACCCAATAGAGAAAACAATAATAGTCGATTGAGTATCAAAAGTCATATCATAGTTACCCAACCAAATAGCAATAAACAACCAAAAGGGGATAATCAAAATATTCATAGCAGCCACTAAAAATCCTCTCCCAAAATCGAAATAATCGTAGTCATTACTAGGTGCAGTCGGCGGTTTACTTTCTTTAAAAAAATTGTACAAACCAAACCCAAAAAATACCACAGTTGCAAAGACCTGCATATAATAATTTGTCGCTACACTCTCTTGAAAAAAGGTCAATCCATAAAGGGCGATATAGGTATAAACAAACTCCATGACCGTCGCACCAAACGACAGCATATAGCCTGCTTTTTTACCAGCATCAACCGCTCTTTGCATGACCGTCAAAGTGATTAAGCCAGTCGGTAAGGAGCCTAAAGCGCTGATAACGAAGGAGATTAGGAAGTATAAAGCTATGTTCACTTTTTGTATTTTTGTTGCTGTGCTGGTTGCTGGTTGCGCTCGAAACTAGTAACTAGCAACTATCTCACCCTTTAAACTGCTCAAATGGAACTAAACCTTCCAAAAATTCTTCAAAGCTACTCGCCAGTTGAATATCCTCTTCACTGTCTACATCAATCCAAGAAACAACGGGTGCATTTTCGTCTAAGCGGTAATCTAAAGTAATGTTACAATGTCCATCGCTATTGATGACAATTTGCTTTACTGGTAAGTTCCATTCTTTGACAATCTCAGGCGTATCTAGAATATTAAAATCACTTGTATCGGTTGCCTCTTCTTCGGAATCTTCTTCTAAGAAATCAATCCCATATAATTCATCAAAAGGTACATGGTTATCTGCCCAAGAAGTTTTGACTTTTGTTGGAAAAACCAAGCCTTGTGTCTCTCCTCCATTCTGAATTTTGAGCATTTCTAGGTAAGCGGTAGGTAACTTAAAACCTAATATTTCTTCTGCTTTGGTTACAATTTCATCAGTCAGTACTTTATTGGGACTGTAAGCGGTATACCAAAATTCTTTTTGTAAGTTCATTAATTTTTTTTAGTGTTCAGTTGTGTATCCCTTAAATATTTTCGGTAGCATAGGTAGCTTACGAAAATACTTGAAGAGCTATCAAAGGTATGCCTTTTGTTTTTCAAACTAAACTATTTGGCAATGATTCAATTTGTATTTAGTAGTAGGGCGAAAATAAAGTGTACAACATAAAATTATAATAAGATAAGTCGTATCACTTTATAATATTAGTTAATTTACTTATTTTGTCCTCAATGAAACAGAAAGCCAATTTTTGAACAAATTCAAGTAAATCCTAATTCAGGGAGTAGGAAAAATATAAACTACCCATACTGCGATTTTATTTTGCCTTAAGGCATCCCGTCCGCAGGGCGGTTCACAAAAGAAAAGATTCCCCGAATCTTTTTCCTTTGTTCATGTTGGAAAAATACTCATTATGCCCTGCATAACTCCGTTTTTTCCGCCTTGTATAAGAACAAACTAAAATCACATTTTTGGGTACTTTATTTATTTCCTACTCTCTTACAAGCAACCCTTTAAATAAAAAACACTCTTTAATAAATAGAGAAACGCAATCTAACCAATTGCATAAAACCTTAATTACTCCTACAATCCAATGTCTGAAGAAAAACGACAACTATCCGCCATTCTATTTGCTGATATTACAGGCTATACTGCTTTGATGCAGGAGGATGAAAGGCGTGCAGGTCAGTTATTATCCAAATTTCAGCAAGCATTAAAGGAACAAACAACCGAGTGCAATGGTGATATTGTGAATTTTTATGGGGATGGTTGTCTAGTAGTTTTCAAAAGTCCTGTAGATGCGGTTAAGTGCGCAGGATCTCTCCAAGTTATTTTTCAAAAAAATCCAAAAGTTCCCGTTAGAATAGGTTTGCACGCAGGAGATGTGGTGTTTAGGGAAGGCAATGTATATGGTGATAGTGTAAATTTAACTTCCCGAATAGAATCCATTGGTGTGCCTGGAGCCGTCTTGTTTTCAGAACCTATCAAAAATGCTATTGAAAATCATAGCCAATTTCAGATAGCTCCCTTAGGGAAATTTTCTTTTAAAAATATTAAAACCCCAACTGCAGTTTATGCGCTCGCTAATGCTGAATTTGTTGTTCCTAAAAAGGCAGCTATCAGAGGAAAGCTAAATGGTAAACCCAAAAGTTCAGTGCAAAAAATGTTAGAAAATGCCAAATCGGTGATGGCAGTTTTTGGTATGCTAGTCCTCTTATTAGCTTTTAATTTTTCTCCGATAAAGACTTTCTTTAAAGATACTTTTGCCAAAGATTCTTTAAAAGAAAAGAAGGTAGCTGTTATGTTTTTTGACAATGAAACGGGAGAAGAACAATTGAATGGTGTCGGAAAAATGGCGGCAGATTGGATTACACAACAATTAATGGATATAGAGAAAACGCAAGTCGTTTTACCCTCCAATGTTCGTAATAATATACATTTAGCGGCAGCATCTGCCTCTTTAGAAGGCATGCAAGATTTTGCCAAAGCAACGGGGGCAGAAGTCGTTATTAATGGGCGATATTATCAATCTGGCGAACAGTTGATTCTACAGGCTCAAGTAGTCAACGTCCAGACAGGAGAAGTAATCCATGCTTTGAGCAAACCAGTTATCGGCGAAAAATCTAATCCACTTCCCTTGATTCAAGAAGTAAGTCAGCGGATTACAGGTTTTTGGGCGGTACAAGACCAAAAGCATTTTAACGAAAGTCCTCCAAAACTAGGTGCCTATCAAGCGTATCTAGAGGGACGAAAGTTTTGGGGTATTGATTATGAAAGAGTAGAAGAATACTTTTTAATGGCTTATAAAATTGACTCTACTTTTGCAGCCCCTTTAGTAGAATTAGTCGTTGCTAAGCTTAATCAATCCGATTATTATGGAGCTGATTCTTTGCTGAATTACGTGATGCTCAAAAGCAATAAATTATCCAAAGCGCATCAACTTCAGATGAAGGCCTATGAGGCACAACTCAATGGAAATTTAGCGGAATCCGTCAGTTATTGGGAAAAAATCTACGCCATTGATGACCAAGAATTTATAACTGTTACGAATCTAAGTCGGCAATATTTAAACACCAATCAAGTATCTAAAGCGTTGACAGTCCTAGAGGATTATGACGTTTCTTATTTGGATTTTCAAGAATGTATCCCTTGTCAAGAATACTATGAACTATTAACTTTTGCTCATTACCAAAATGGTGGTTTTCAAGAAGTTATACAAATAGTTGATCGTGCCGAGTTTGAGTTAAAAGAGGGGTTAATTGCCAATTATTACTTAAAATCATTGGTGCATACAGGTGATTATGACAAAGCCTATGAAAAAATGGGTTTCTATCTAGGAGAAGATTTAAGTTTCAATGGAGGCAGACAGAGTGCGGGACTTTTACTAGTCGGTATGTTATTCGAAATGGAAAAGCTCAATCAGACTGATGTCAAACAAACCATTGCTAATTTACTCGTCAATTATGGCAAACATAACGACTACGATTGGTTAAGTGAATACTATATCGGGACAGGCTTGTATGCCCAAGAGAATTATGAAGATGCCGCTGAACATTTCCAAATTTTCTACAAGCAATTCAAGGAAGTTCCAATGATTATTGACTTAGGTTTGGGGTCTTTAGCTGCCTGCCATATAAAATTAAAGGAGTATGATAAATTGGAAGAAATCTATCAGTTTTTAAGTACTTACGAACATCCTTATGCTGCAAGTTATGTGACCTACACTAAAGCAAAAATGGAGGCTCAGTTAGGTCATAAAGAGAAGGCTATTTCTCTATTGCAACAAAGTAAGGTAGAGGGGCAGGAGTTTTTATGGTTTAAGTATCAGAATGATCCTTTGTTACTGCCACTTTTTGGTGAGCCTGAGTTTAAGACTTTAGTTGCTCGGTCTTAGGACTTAGGAGGATTGGATCACGGATTTGACGGATTTTGACAGGATTTTTGTAGGTCGTGTACCTTTGCTAGACGTATCTTCTAGTTCTAGTTTTAATATAGCAGAACACGACCTATATTAAATCCGTCCTAATCCGTCAAATCCGTGATCCAATCCTATCAAACAAGCACACCAACAGTAGAAGTAGGCACAACCTGCATCCAAGCCAAAGGCAAATCCACCCCTTGCATTTTCAAAGCCTGCACTCGATACAAATAAGCTGCACCAAGCATAATATTTTCAGCCACATCGACCGCTTGTCGATTTTCATAATTTTCTAAATAAGTTCCTTTTACCCAGTTATTGAATGCCCCCATAGCAGGGCCACACCAGATTTGGAAATCCATCTTTCGTTCTATCTTTCCAGAGTTGGCCCAATTGGAAGACAAGCCTAAATACCAACGGAAAATTAAAGCCATTTTACGTTTAGGATTCTCCTTCGCTCGTTCAATTTGTTCTGGATCTCTTTCTGTGAAAAAATCTACACAATATTGCCAAATTGTCTCCAATGGCTCTCTAAATACTTTTGTTTCTAATACTTCTCGATCCTTTGCAGGAATTTCATCAATGGAATTATAACGCGTATAATATTCGTATAATTTTTTGGCTCGGGGGCCAAATAAAGATCCTCTTTTTAGCACTTGTAATTCTACGCCCATTTCAAACATATCGGATGCTGGCGCCATCGTTACATCGGTCGATGCGACCGTTGACAATAGTTTTCTTACATGCTCAGAAGTTCCTGCCTCTACACAAGCTTGATTGACAGAACCCGTCACGATATAGGCAGCGCCCATCATAAAAGCAGCCAATGCAGATGCTGGCGTAGAAATACCACCTGCTGCACCGATTCTTATCGTCTTAGCATAATTATACTCTTGTTGAATTTCATCTCTAAGCTTAATGATCGTCGGAAATAAAGCCACTAAAGGTCGATTATCCGTATGTCCACCTGAATCTGCCTCCACCGTAATATCATCTGCCATTGGCACTTTCTTCGCCAATTCCGCTTGCAGAGGGGTGATTTTTCCTTGTGCTAATAATTCGTTAAGCATTTTTTCAGGAGCAGGTTTCATAAAATGTGCGGCTACTTCCAACCTAGAAATCTTAGCAATTACTTTATGACTACACACCACATTTCCATCTGTATCTTGGCTCAAACCTGATACTCTATACTGGACAATACTATCTGACAATCGCATATAGGCTGATGCCTCTACGACCTTTACTCCTCTTTCTATAAATAGCTTTACAGCTCCTTCTTCTAATGCTTTTTCTGTTGGACTATTGATTAAGTTAAAAGCATAAGTTTGAGTTGGCAAAGCCGCTTGAATTTTATCAATGGCTTGATTTACTCTTCGTGGCACCAATCCTGCTGCACCAAATGAACCAATCATACTGGCCTGCCCCATTGCGATGACTAATTCTTCGGAGGCAATGCCATTTGCCATTGCGCCTGTTTTATAGCCATATTTCACCTTATAATCTTCTTGGAAAGTTGGATCGCCTAATTGATCGGCTGTTAGTGGTGCTACCATAGCTAGCATCTCTTGCCCTCTGCCTTCTGCTGCTATTTCGCCTTCATTGGTGACACCTATTCTTCCTCCGAAGTCTTTGACGACGTAGCAAGGTAAATGGGTGTTACTTAGTTTTTCTTGGATGCCTGCTGCATCGAAGGCTACTGATCTTGGAGAGCCTTTCCAGTTTAATGGGAGTGGTTTGCCTGTGTGTTTTAATTGCATATCTTTAATATTAAAATTCAATGCTCAGATTGAAAATAGTTTTTTTTGGATAGAATTTATTAAATTTGTTAAAACTTAAATACCATGAGTACTGCTAAAGCACAAGTAAAAACATTCAAAGATACAGATTCAGACGTACAATCAACCTTGATTTCTCTAGAATCTTTTTTAGCCCAATTTTACAATATGGAAGACGGCTACAAATACGAATGGAATCATGGTGCTGTTGAGAAAACGAAAACGATGAACCAAGAACAAACAACTATTTATCTGTTACTAAGTCGTCTATTTTGTAAAACTAAGGCGTTTGAACAAATGGGCGGATTAACCGCAGAAACAGATATAATGACTTCTAAAGACCAACTACGAAGACCAGACATTGCCTTTTTTTCGGGTGTACAAATAAACAAAATGAAAAAAGGTAAAAATCAATTACCTAAATGGGTCGCCGAAATCATTTCTGAAACCGATAATATCAATCGAGTAGAAAAGAAATTAGATGAATATTTTGCGGCAGGTATAAAAGTAGTTTGGCACATATACCCTTCCGCACAAAAAGTTTATGTTTATACTGCACCAGACCAAGTAACAATCTGTATGGGAGACACTATCTGTAGCGGTGCTCCAGTTTTGCCTGATTTTCAAGTTAGTGCTAAGACTTTATTTGGCAATTGAGTTTTTACTTAGGCAAAGTAAAATAATTAATTAGACATTTATGAGTTCATCTTTTTTCCCTATACTGCGTTGAAAATGCTCGCCATAGCGGTGCTATGTCTGCGCTTTTCGCCTTGTCTAGAAAAAAAATATTTCCTCAAAATGACCACTTTATTAATTTATTTTGCCTTAGCTAAATCATCAAATAATTTAGGATTACGTCTTTCGTGTATAATTCCATAAATTCTAATCTCTGTACCTTCTTCTCTGTAAACAACAATATATTTTTTATGTCGAAGGCATCTAAAATTATTTTGTTGAAGACGCTTAAAGCGGCAAGGTGGGTAAATTCCAGGGTTATCTTTTAGTCTGTTGGTTTTAGTATTTATCTCAATGACAAAAGTATTCGCTTTTTTTTGTCCAATTTTCTCTGCTAAATATTCACTTATTTCAAGTAACATATCAAAAGCACCAGCCTGCCAAATTACTTTTTGCTGTCCATCCATACTTTCATTTTTTGTTCTACTTCGGCTTGAGTATAAACATTACCTTTGGTAAAATTCTCTTCTCCTTTTTTTATCATTTCAGCAATAAATCTATCTGTTTCTTTGACAGGTTGCTGCTCTTCTTTTGGTTCTAATTGGAAAGATTCAATTAAACCTATTTCTTTTAACCACTTTACAATTCCAAGTAGTTTTTTATGGTTAGTGATATTAAAATTTATCTTAATCGTCATATCTTATAAATTCTAATTATTAAAATTCATTCATAGCAAAGATAACGTGTTTTTCTATTAAAAACTATTAGCTCTCATTCCAAGTATATTCCATATAATTAGCTGTCTTTCTTGCCTGTTCGATGCCATGTTGTTTTGCGACAACGTGCAATGCCATCTCAATTCCTGCCGAAATACCGCCCGAAGTTATCACTTTTCCGTTATCTACATACTTTGTTCCTTTAATTATTTTGGTATTAGGCGCAACGGCTGCCAATTCATCGAATGCTCCATGATGAGTAGTAGCAGATTGATTTTCTAATAAACCGCTGGTCGCTAAGACTAGGGCACCTGTACAAACAGAAAGCATTAGTTCCACTTCTTCATATTGCGCTTTGACCCATTTTTTAATGGTTTCATTGTGCATCAATGTTCGGGTACCAAATCCGCCTGGGATTAATACCATGTCAAATTTTTCTTTGGTGTCAATGAGCTTATTCGGAATTACTTGGAAATTATTTCTAGCTTTTACTACGCCTTCTTCTTCCGCAATTAAACAGACATCATAGAGTTTGTTCCCTACGTCATCGTAACTGACGGAAAATACTTCAAATGGCCCTGCGAAATCTAGGACTTCCACTTTATCGAAAATTAGGATGGCTACTTTTTTCAT
>CALDTJ010000208.1 GCA_937924145.1 uncultured Saprospiraceae bacterium | reverse complement strand
TGGGAAGGCTTAAAAATAATTCCCATCATCCTACTCGCCAATGTCCTAGCAGGTCTCTATTACAACTTTTCTGTATGGTATAAATTGATTGATAAAACTCAATGGGGAGCCTATATTTCTGTTGGAGGAGCAATCATTACGATTGCTCTGAATGTTTGGTGGATTCCGATTATTGGATATATGGGGTCTGCTTGGGCGACTTTAATTTGCTATACAACGATGACCGTAGCCTGCTATTTTATTGGAAAACAGTACTATCCTGTCCCTTATCCTATTTTTAGTATGATAGGTTACTTGGTTTTAGCGGTAGTGATTTATCTGTTCAGTGAATTTATTCGAGGGGAAAACCTGGCAGTGATTTTAGGAGTGAATACCTTATTGTTACTAGTTTATCTTGGAATTATTTATTTCCTAGAGCGCAAAAAAATAAAAAATATTTTAAACTAATATTCTACCAACCAAACTCATCATCAATAGATTCAATCAAAAAGAATCCATCATCGCCTTGTTTTTGATACAAAGGCATTAATAGATGTCCATCTTTTTTAATGGTAATAACACCTTTTTGGTCATCGGCAACGGGTTCTCCTGCTTTGACTGGTTGAAAATTTTTATAGCCTTTTCGCATCACAAAATCATCTTTTTTTCCAATGGAATGCGTCATAATTAATTGAGACACTTTAGGCAGACCTTTAGAAAATTCGATTAGCAATTGGTCGTGTTGATTTTCTACATCTTCAGCTCTCACACAGCCAATGGTACGCATACAACTGGTGATAGCGGCAATCGCTCGATTGATGGACAATTGTTCATCGTGTTGCCCTGATTCAAAGCAAACTGCAACTGTAGGAATACCAATATTCTCTTCTTTAAAATAATGTAAAGTTGTTCCTTTTATCCCTTCTAACAAGCCTTTAATAACGGGCGCATGTAACTCAAGACCAATTTTTAAACTTTCAGGGTCGTCTGTTATGACGGTAAAAATCCCACCGTAGGCGGTCGTTGTATGCAAATCTAAGAGCACTAATTTATCTGGTTGGTAATCTTTGATTTCAGCAAGAATTAAGGTCAGTATCTCTCTAATTTCTAAATCTTCCGCTACTAGAGTTTTTAAGTCTGCCTGCATCACTCGATTGACATTTTCAACCGTCCACTGTCGATTTAAATCTTTTTCTAAATAACGCTTTCCTGCTCGAATTGCTCGAAGATTCCCTCTCAAACCTAATATTCTACCTCTAAAAGAAAAGTTAGGATTGGTAATTGGTTCTACTTCTAGCATTTTAAACATTAACTCTAATGCTTTTGTACCCGCAGGTTCATTTCCATGAATACTACCTAAACAAATTAATAATGGGCCTTTTTCTGTTCCTTCGTATCTTCCAATAATTCTTTCCAAAAGTGAGTTTTAGTTATATAAATTATTTTTATCGCTAGCCTATGACTTATTTTGGGTACATTTCATTTTTTACTTTTTTATTAAACCCATCCTTAATCCTTCCCTTGAAAAGGAAGGAATGGCAAAAAATGAAATGCACCCCTTATTTTTGTAGACGAATAATGTCTATTGCTCAATTATAAGTAAGTTAATTCAAATTTTATGCAGAAACGAATGTTTTATTTTTTATTAATATTTACGCTACTTCAAAACTGTCAACAAACTGCTGCACCCACTAAAACACTTCAATCTTTGCCAATAGAAGAAAAGGTAGTAGTACTCCCAAAAGTGATCGTTTATGATTACGATACAACTGCTTGGACAGATATAGGTTTGGTGGATACAAGCATTGTGTTAGACATCAAGTATGCCACAACAGATAATTTCGTTAAAGAAAAAATGTACAATTGTGGTCGATGCTTTTTGCGGCCTACTCCCGCAAAACTAATCCTTCAAGCGCATAAAAGTTTACAGGAAAAAGGATATGGTTTAAAGTTATTCGATTGCTATCGCCCAAAACCGTTTCAACAGAAATTGTGGGATAAAGTGCCAAATGCCAGCTATGTAACGCCACCGTGGAAAGGGTCTATGCACAACAGAGGTGCAGCAATAGACCTAACAATCGTCGATGAAAATGGCGAAGAATTGGAAATGGGTACGCCTTATGATTTCTTTGGAGAGACTGCACATCATACTTACACTAAGCACTCTGCTCAAATAAACGCTAATAGAAAATTATTAAAAGACTTAATGGAATCATTAGACCTAAAACCTATCAGAACAGAGTGGTGGCACTATTCCTATCAAAAAGAAAAATATGAGATAAGTGAAATGATATGGGAATGTCCAAAAGAATAAAGCTCGGCTCAATTTTTGGATTAGTAGGACAAAAGCTTTGATTCCGAAACAAAGCACCTCTTCAAGACGTTACACTTCTGTTAAAAATCTTTGATTTTACACAATAATTTTGTTGAAATTTCTATTTTTAACTAATTGATTATTAATTAGTAGTGACCGATTAAAGCAGGTCTTTTTTTTACATCCCTTAAATTTACTAATCACTCGATGGCGACAGCAACAGGAAATAAATCAGACGTACAAGCGGTGGATGCCTTAGCGCAATCTTACAGAGACCTAAAAAAAGAAATTGGAAAAGTAATCATAGGGCAGGAAGATGTCGTTCAGGCAGTTATTATTTCTTTATTTAGTAATGGTCACAGTTTATTAGTCGGAGTACCGGGTTTGGCAAAAACACTTTTGGTAAGTACGATTGCTGAAGTTTTAGATTTAAACTTCAAAAGAATTCAATTTACACCAGATTTGATGCCGTCGGATATTACAGGTTCAGAAGTATTAGGCGAGGGACGTCAATTTAAATTTAATCAAGGCCCTATTTTCGCCAATATCGTTTTGGCGGATGAGATCAACCGTACTCCTCCTAAGACGCAGGCTGCTTTATTAGAGGCAATGCAAGAACGGTCAGTGACGGTGAGTGGAGTTCGACATAAATTACCTGCTCCATTTTTTGTATTGGCAACACAGAACCCAATTGAACAAGAAGGTACTTATCCTTTACCAGAGGCACAATTAGACCGTTTTATGTTTAATATTCCTTTGGATTATCCTTCTTACGAAGAAGAAATTCGAGTGGTAAAAGCAACTACGGCCTTACAAAAATATAGCTTAAGCAATATCGTAACAGCAGAGCAGATTTTATCTTACCAAAATTTAATTCGTAAGATTCCTATTGCTGACAATGTATTAGAATATTGTGTGAGTCTTGCCAGCAAAACTCGTCCAGGTACGAAAATGGCAACGGATAAGGTCAATAATTATATCTCTTGGGGTGCAGGGCCTAGAGCCTCTCAATACCTTGTATTAGGCGCAAAATGTCACGCAGCAATCAGTGGTAAATATTCTCCTGACAAGGAAGATGTACAAGCAATTGCTAAGTATGTTTTACGTCATAGAATCGTTCGTAACTATAAAGCGGAGGCAGAAGGAATTACAGAAGAAAATGTAATTGAAAGCTTGTTTTAGAAACGGTATAATAAATCGTTTTATAATAAATTAATATACACAAAAAAGCCCTTGGTGAAAATTCATCAAGGGCTTTTTTAATTTATCTTTTTTTAACACGGAAACTTGTAACACGGAATCAGATGTTGACAAATACTTATTGATTCTTTTTTAATTATTGCTGTCAACATCTGATTCCGTGTTATTAAATTTCCGTGTTACATTTCTCTTCGCTTTTGAACTTTCTACACTGATTCAAATTGTAATTTAGCCAATCCACTATAAAGTCCCTCTTCAATCAATGATAATTCATCATGCGTTCCTTGTTCTTCGATGACGCCTTTATTAAGCACATAAATCGTATCAACATCTCGAATAGTTGCCAAACGGTGTGCAATAATAATCGAAGTTCTACCTTCCATTAATTTATTTAAAGCATCTTGTACCAACCGCTCTGACTCTGCATCTAAAGAAGAAGTCGCCTCATCTAATAAAAGGATGGCAGGGTTTTTAAGAATGGCTCTAGCAATGGCAATTCTTTGTCGTTGACCACCAGATAACTTTACGCCTCTTTCCCCAACAATCGTATCTAAACCTTCTGGAAAGGATTGGATGAACTGCCAAGAATTAGATTTTTTAGCCGCTGCGATTACTTCTTCTTCTGTTGCATTTTCTTTACCGTACAAAATATTTTCTTTGATTGTTCCACCAAAAAGAATGACTTCTTGTGGTACTAAAGCTAAATTATCTCTAAAATCTCGAATATTCTGCTGGTAAATACTTTGGCCATCAACGGTAATATCTCCTTTCGAAATCGGATAGAATTGGAGTAATAATTGAACAATCGTAGATTTTCCAACCCCACTAGGTCCAACTAATGCTACTTTTTGACCAGCTTTAATATTAATATCAATTCCTTTTAAAATTGGAATATCAGGACGTGTTGGATAGGTGAAGTGTACATTTTTAAATTGAACAGCTCCTGCTATGTGTAGCGGAGTAATATTTGGATGATTGACAATATCTACTTCACTTTCCGTACTCAGAATTTCTCTTACTCTTTCTGTCGCTCCAAAAGCACCTAGAATTTCTGGATAAAAATTACCCAAGCTAGCGATTGAACCACCAATAATAAAAGTATAAGTCACAAAAGCCACTAATTCTCCAGCGGAAATCGTCCCATTTTGTACCATTAAAGCACCTTGCCAAATGATAAAGAATAAAGCACCAAAAAGAACGGTAATAATGAAGGTCGCAAATAATGCCCTCGCTTTAGCGTACTTCATGGCAATTTTTACAACGCTATCAATAGAAGAAGAATATTTTTTCACTTCAAACATTTCATTAGCAAATGCCTTCACTATTTGAATTGACTGTAAGGTTTCTCCTAAAAGAGAGTTAGAATCAGCAATTTCTTTTTGTCTTTCTTTAGATAATTTTCTGATGTAGCGACCAAAGAAAATAGCACTAACCACGACAAAAGGAATCGTCAATAACATAATTAAAGACAACTTAGGTGTAGTAACTGCTAGAAAAATAATCCCAACTACGAGTATGATAATTTGTCGAAGGAATTCTGCTAAAGTAATAGAGAAGGTACTGTATAGTTTATCTACATCAGCCGTTAATCGACTAATCAAATCACCGACTTTGTTTTCCTCAAAAAAGGTAATTGGTAAAGCAACCATTTTATTATATAGCGCTTTCCTTAAATCAGCTGTTCCTTTTTCACTCACATTTGCAAAGAGAATTACTCTAGTATAAGAGATAAAACCTTGTGCCACTAAAAGCCCAATTAACCCCCAACCTATATCCACTAAAGAAAACTTATGACCAGCTTTGCCTTGGGCGACATCTACCATTTGCCCGATTAGCCAAGGCATGACCATAAAAATTAAACTTGTCAGAAAAAGTAGAATCATTCCACCTATTAATGACCATCGGTAAGGCCGAATAAACCCTAGTGATTTAATTGCCTCTCTGAAACTCTCTTGGGTGACTTTTACTTTTGGAGTATCTTCGGTATCTTGATTTCTTCTTGCCATTATTTATAGATCCAATTAGGACGGTATATTGATAGTTATAAAACTGCTGCAAAAATACGCAGTTATTTATGGTTCTGTCCTAAAAAGACTATAAAATGAAATGTTGATGCTATAAAAATGATATTTATAGGAGAAATTGTATTGCTAATCTATTTCTAATGGACAATAGAATCGTATTCCACTAAAAATAAATCTAGTATGCTGTCAACATCTAAACCAGCACGACTGCGCATGCGGGCGGGTCTGTAAATTTATCTATCCGTGGGTAAATAAATTTTTATCCCCACGGATAGATAAATTTACGGATTTAGACTTTGACCAATATTCATTCATCATATCATACACATCAAAAATATCTTATTATGAGTACCAAGCAGAGCTTGGTGCTACGGTAATATTAGTAAGACCAAAGGTCATGTTCAAAATTAAAAATCTCTTGTTTGATTTTTTCTGCCTCCAAAAGTGCATCGACCCCAATTAAATACTCTTCAATTTTTCGATCATGTACATTAGATGCCTTAATAATCGTACTAGCAAAATAGCGCATCTCCATGAGGTCTTCCCAACTAGTATTGGCAGCATCATTTCTAGGGTTAAAGACCCGTTCTTTGGCTAAGACGGGACGGAGTTCGTTGTAAGCCGCCCAAAATAATGGTCGTTCGTATTTAAAATCTCCGTTCTCATCTAACACCTCAATCAGTGGAGCGACTCCTAAAATCCGTACTTTCATAACGGAATAATGGGAATCGAAATACCAAACTTCTTTGACTCTAAATCGCTTGACATTTTCGTAATTTAAATTGTTTTCTACAGGTATAAATTCTGATGTAAAATCATCATTTATTACTTCCACAGTATCTTGCTCAAATAGCATTTTATGCAATTCATCATCAGACAAATTATAAGAAAATTGCTCATCTTCTGGACTATACAACGCTAACGCTCCTTTTTGTGCGGCTTTCGTCATTATTTCAAAAAACGGAGCATTCGGATAAACAAAAGGTAAATTCATTTTTTCTCTGACGTCAATAATTCGCCAGACATATTTCTTCCACATAATGTCTCTTTCCTGCACAGGCTGATAGGGAAGAACTCGTTTTTGTTTCAGAATTTTTGGTTGGACAATATCGTTTACGGGTTGACTAAATAGTGGATTAAAAAGAAAAACGAAGGAAAAAAATGCTAATAAAATTTTCATTGATTGTTGTTTAAAGACTGATGAAATAGGTGTTTAGTCGTTAAATTGCAGTATCCAAAACAAATCAGGAGACATTTATTTTGCGGGATAGAATAGAGTAAAGGGAAAAATAAGCCCGCCCGACTGTAGCCATACGGGCAGGTGTTTTCTGATTTGTTCTCCCAAAATTTTGAGAAAACACCTCATTTCTTGCTTTTACACTTTTCCTATCCCGCAAATGAGATGTCTCCTCAAAATTTATTGGATATTAAAAACCATCCCATTGAGACTTCGATAAACTTCATCGCCAGGGCATTTACATTTGATTTTACTGAAATAATAAACGTCTCCCCTTGTGGCTTGATCGACGATTCTTTTAGCTCTAGTATCATATCCTCCTCCTCTATTTTCATAGATAATTGCATCGCCACTTCTTGGCACTCTAGCCATTTCAAAACCACCAATTTTACAGCGAGCCTCAAAATCAAATCCTTCCAAATGAGGAATAATTCCTCTTTGAGCTTTGAATGCCGCCGATCTTATACTTCCTCCGTTTTTGCTACCTACTTTCACTACGGGATCAGGAATTCGCTTAACTCGGTAGTCAAAAGTTGTTGGCTGTAAACCACCGCCTGAAATAGTAATTTTAGCATTGCCAACTCTTTGAGGTTTGGTAGAATATTTTCCACCATTTACTTTTGTGATATTGACACCTTCCCCACTGACTCGAATTTGTGTAGATGGCACACCTGCTACAGAAACAGATAACGGATTATCTACTCCGACGTATAAGACATTCATTTTATCAGCAGAAATAGTAGCCGAACGTTCCCCTACTTCGTATTCAAAAGACTTCGTAAAAGACTCCGTTTCCCCCGTTAAAGGGTCTCTTAAACTAATCTTTGCGATATGTTTTTTGATGCCTAAACGAGCAGGATTTGCTTTAAATATTGCTTTTCCATCTCTAACGGTCAATCGTTGACCATCTACACTCACCGTCAAATTATCAACCGTGCTACTGTAAGAACCTAGAAAAATAGCGGCCTCATAAGGCTCATTTTTAATCACATAACTTTTATCAGCAGCTACTACAGGTGTAAACGCATCTTGCTTTCTCGTA
>CALDTJ010000207.1 GCA_937924145.1 uncultured Saprospiraceae bacterium | reverse complement strand
GATGGTGGTAGTACAGATGGGTCTGTAGAGGTAATTAAAGAATTTGAATCTTACATTTCTTACTGGGTTAGTGAAGCCGATGAAGGCATTTATTGTGCATTGAATAAAGGTTTAAAACAAGTGACAGGCGATTGGTTCAACTTTATGAACGCAGGCGATTATTTCACCAACAATAACAGTTTATTTGAATTCATAGCACATCTAGATGATAAATATACAATCGTCTATTCTGATTTTTTCTATTTGCAAGAAAATGATGCTAAACAAAACTTCAAACAAAAAGGCTTGTTTAAGTATAATGTTTTACTCAACACCCTCAATCATCAGTCTATCTTCTTCAATACGGCAAAAGCAAAAGATATCGAGTATGATCCTGAATTCGAAATTGCTGCAGACCTTGATTTGATTTTAAAGATTCATCTAAAATATGGTAAAAAAGGGTTTCACCATATTAAAGATAAATGCTTAATCACTTATCGCCCTGGCGGTATTTCTTCTCAGAAGAAAGATGTTTTATTAGCAGAAAGAAGGCGAGTCATTAAAAAATTACCATTCCCTCAAAATTACCTCAGCTTACTATACCACTATTATCGAAAGTATTAGACATACTTTTAACTTCTTCTCACTCCATCATCTTTTCCAATAAAAATACGATCATTATTAGAAAATACGTCTACATTAGCATTACTTTCTTGCTATTTTGTTACATCGGTTTAAGAGCTTATTTTGTTAATTTTACTTTTGACGAAGGATTTTCTTTTGAGATTCTTATAGGCGAGTATTACCCGCTCTTTGCTGCAAATACCCATTTATTAAATACTTTCTTAGCGTTTATCACTTCTAGTATTTTAGGATATTCTGAATGGGCTTTGAGGTTACCGAATGTACTAATATTTCTGGTGTATGCCTATTTTTGCTATAAAATTGTCTTAGAAAAAACGACCTATCTTTCTATCGCTTTTTTGGCCCTGTCCTTTATGCTATTCAATCATTTTTTAGTAGATTATTTCGGATTGATGCGAGGGTATGGCCTAGCTGTAGCATTTTTTACAGGAACTATTTACTATTTTTTAGACTTAGTAAAAAACTTTAACACAAAAACGTTTCTGAAAGGGATTATTTGCAGTGCGCTAATGATTTATGCAAATTATTCATTTTTTACCCCCTTTATAGCATTACATCTTGCGCTGCTCTTGCTTACATTTACCAAAGAACGATTCAAAATATTTTTTCGCTATTTCTTAATAGAATTCCTCCTATTATTACCAGGATTGGTTCACATGGGGATTATTCTTGGGAAAGATCGAATTATTATAGGTGGTCAAGACAATTTCATCAAGGATACGCTTTACTCTATTTTTGATCCGTCTTTTAGTAATATTTTACCTAATCAACAAAACTTATTGATTACGGTTTTACTTTCCGGTATTATCCTTATTGGTTTATTGGTGACCTATAAAAACAAGCCCTTATCTTTTATTCTTTCGACTACGCTCCTTTGTGCATTGATCCCTACGGGATTAAATCTAGCTATAGGAATGAATTTTCCACAAGGACGAGCAGCACTTTACTGGATTCCACTAATAGGTATCACCTTTTATTTCATCTTAACGGTGCTCTTTGACCAAAGTTCAAAATGGCTTTCCTACGCTACGCTAGGCTTGACCGTCATAATTATTGGAATTTCAAGTGTTTCTTTTTTTAAAAAAATAAATTTAGATCATACCATTACTTGGAAAAGAGAGGCTAAGAATCTTGAAATATTAGAAACGTTTGCAGAGCAAACAAAGTCTAATGAGACGTATAATTTAGGGGTAGATTGGATTTTTTATTACTCTGTTAAATATTATAAACTAACTAAAGATTATAGTTGGTTTAAGATCAATGTAATCAGTAATACCGCAGACTTAGAGAATGATTTTTTTTACGTCACAGAAGAAATCAACAATTTAAAGAAAGGGACTTGTTTAGAAGAAATTCAAAAAATTGAAACGATTAATACCTTGTTTCTAAAAAATTGCGCTAAATAATGTTAGTACTACTACTATTATGGGTATTACAATTTACCATTTTTTCTGGCTTAGGTTTTTTAGCCATTAATGCCTATGGTCATTTTAGTAAACAAGCTATACAAATAGAAAAAATCAATACCGAAATTATTGTTCTATTCGGTTTTTCACTGACGGCCATTCTAGTAAGTTACTGCTCACTTTTTATTCCTATCAACTGGTACTTGACTGCTGGTTTTAGTATTCTAGCCTTTTATGGTCTTTTCAGTAATAAAAAAGCTATCGGCTTGAAAATACAAGACCTCAAAAATAGTTGGATGTCCTTCCCAATTATTTTTAAGGGTATTTTTGCCCTGACTTTTTTAATAGCTTTATTATCAGGCTCGAGCTACATTACGCACTATGATTTCGGATTATTTCAATTGCCGTATTTAAATTGGGTACAAAATTATCCTGTAGTCTATGGCTTAGCTAACTTAGACCATCGATTTGGATTTAATTCTCATTACTTTTTAACTTCTGGTTTATTTTCTTTTAACCACTCCGTAGATACGGTGATTTGTGGGTTGAATAGCTTTCTCTGGATGTTATTAATGTCCAAGTTCATTTTTAATATGGCTACTGCTTATAAAAAAGAGCTTACAGAGACCTTCCTGTTTAACACTATCTTATTAGGTGCATTTATTTATTTTACAATTATTAGACTAGCAGGATTATCTACAGATATTATTAATAGTATACTAGCAACATTTTCGCTAGTTTTATTCTTGGATATAGCCACAAAAGAAATACACAAAAAGCAATTAATATTCTTATTAATTCCCATCCTAGCTTGCATTACTGTTACCTACAAATTAAGTTCGGCCTTATTAATAGGTTTATTGCTTTATTTATTATACCAAAAACAAACGGTAAAATATTTCTCCTATTTGGCAGGAGCAGGATTAATTATATTTATTCCTTTTTTTATTAGAAATATTATTTTATCAGGCTATTTAGTGTTCCCTTTTGCAGCATTAGATCTTTTTGACGTTGATTGGAAAGTGCCTATTGATGTATTAATAGGAGAACAAAGAAATATTAAAGGTTGGGCTAGATTGCCCTACGATGCCTCTGCAAGTGATTTACCGATTTCTGAATGGTTTGGTCTTTGGTTTGGTAATAAGGGGGTGATCATGAAGGTTTTTCTGATCATCAATGCATTATTAATTATACCAATTTCTTTTTTAATAAAAAAGCAGAACTATCTAAAAGCGGCTCTGCTAACTGTTTGTTTAGCGAATCTACTATTTTGGTTTTCACAAGCCCCCTTTCCTCGTTATGTATATGGGATTTTAATTGTTGGGTTTGCTATAACTATAAGTATTTTCATTACCCCTTTAATTGAAAAAAATCAATCTATTACAAAAGTAATTTATAAACTATTGCCCCTATTCTTAGTCGCAACATTAGGAATCAGTAGTGCCGCTTTTGTAAAAAATAATCTGAAAATTTCTCATTTAGTATTAGGGCAAACTTGTAAAGTCAATGAATTGACCAACTATCAAACAGATAGCGATTTGGTCTTATTGATCTCCAAAGAGAAAGATAATAGGTGCTATAATGCAGACTTTCCGTGTACTCATAGTCCACAAAAAGGATTAGAGTTAATAGGAAAGCAACTAAATTCTGGATTTAAGGTTAAATCAAAATAGAAAATCATTAATACATCGAAGAACCCTTCATTTGAAGATGATGGTTCTTTGATAAATTCCGTGAACTCGTCGTTTTTCCTACTATTTTTCTCTCTTTATTTTAGAAGAAAGACTACAATCAAATCGACCACAGTATTTATCAAAAAACGATAAGCATAAGGGGCTTTAATTTCTTCGATTTGATAGAACGACCCATATAAAATGTTAAAATCTACAACAAAATCAACATCCCAGCCGCCTGGTGCTAATGCAACAACAATGGATATACCAAAAAAAGTTTTAATAATTGGTGCAGGACCTGCGGGACTTAGCTGCGCTTATCGCCTAAGTAAAGAAAATCCTGACATCAAAGTGGAAATCTATGAAGCAAGCCCCTTCGTAGGTGGCATGAGTAGAAGCTTTGATTTATGGGGACAAAGAGTAGATTTAGGACCGCATCGCTTTTTCTCAAAAGAGAAAAACATTAATGCCTTTTTTAAAGATTTAGTAAAAGACGATTATACGCTAGTCGAACGGATGACAAGAATCTACTATAATAACAGATTTTTTGATTATCCATTGAAGATTTTTAATGTCCTGACAAACCTAAGTTTACCGACAATTATCTCTATTCTTTTTCATTATGTCTTACAAA
The DNA here is from genome assembly GCA_937924145.1 of uncultured Saprospiraceae bacterium. GTDB lineage: Bacteria > Bacteroidota > Bacteroidia > Chitinophagales > Saprospiraceae > JAFMDF01. The sequence goes on along the minus strand of CALDTJ010000207.1, from coordinate 11,051 downwards.
GGATTGCCCCAATCAAAAACCCTTCTACCTTCGAAGAGTGGGTAACCAATCGTTTTGGAAAAAAGTTATTTAATATCTTTTTCAAGAACTATACAGAAAAATTATGGGGTATTCCTTGTTCGGAAATAGATGCTGATTGGGCTGCGCAAAGAATCAAAACGCTATCTTTAGTAGGGGCAGTTATCAATGCTTTTATCGGCAATAGAGGTAATAAACACAAAACATTAGTCGATCAATTTGCCTATCCAAAAAATGGAACAGGTGAATTGTATGAAAGAGCAGCCGATTTTGTGACTAATGCAGGTAATTTATTACATAAAGAAACGCCAGTAAAAAAATTAATCATAGATGACACAACCAAAACGGTCTTAGGTTTAGAGTTAATGAATGGAGAAAAAGTTTATGGTGATTACATCGTTTCTTCCATGCCAATGACCACTTTGGTCAAAGGACTCTCGCCCACTCCGAAGGCTGTTCAAGACGCATGTGCTGAATTATATTTTAGAAATACGACACTTGTCTATTTAGAAGTTGATTCAGATCAACTGTTTAAAGATAATTGGATATATGTACACTCTCCAGAGGTAAAACATGGTCGAATTACCAATTTTAGAAATTGGTGCCCTAGCATGAATCGGGACAAAAAGACGAGTATTTTATGTTTGGAATACTGGAGTTTTAATGAAGATGAAATGTGGAGTTTTACGGACGAGCAATATAGCGAAATGGCCATCAGAGAACTTCGTCAAATCGAGTTGGTGCCAGATGATGTAGCTATTTTGAATACCCATGTTCACAAAATTGCGAAGTGCTATCCAGTATATGAAACAGGGTACTCTAAAAACTTAGATGTCATTGTTGACCACATCAAACAGTTTAATAATCTATTATTGATTGGTCGATATGGCGCGTTCAAATATAATAATCAAGATCATTCGATTTTGATGGGCTTACTAGCAGCCGATCTTATTCAAGGAAAGGGAGATGTGGATTTGTGGACAATCAATACAGATACAGAGTATCAAGAAGAAGGCAAAATAAAAGATGTCTTAATCCAATAGTCTTGTTTTCTGTAATCGTCGTAAATAGTAATTGAATTGTTGAAAAAATATTTCTGGTTAGTTTTCCTACTTTTTCTGTTCTTTCCTTTTACAGAAAATATATTGGATTATTTCATTGGTGACAATGATGGTATCGTTACCAAATGGGGGCTTCATGATAAAATATTTTGGATTCATATTTGGGGCGTAGCCATTAGTTTAACTATTTGGGCATGGCTCAGTAAAAACTTTCTATTAGCTAATTTAAGTGCAACCGTTTGGTTGTGGATATTGGTAGAAATCATCTTTAGTTTTTTAGTGCCTTCTGCCAGTAGCCCTTTTAACTCAACGGGCAATTATGGGGAGATTTTCAAAAAGGATAGCCTTATAGGCTATCAATTAACCCCACTAGGTGAAGGCACTGCCACCAAAGTAACCTTAGCAAATGATACCGTTTATGATGTTACCTACCACATTGATGCGCATTCAAGAAGGCTAACACCTAATAATCACGATTCATTAAGTAATTACGCGCTTTTTTTCGGAGGCTCCTTTACGTTTGGCGAGGGCTTACATGGTCATGAAACGATGCCTTCCTTGTTTACAAAATATACCCAACAATATAATAGTTACAACTACGGGATGTCAGGATGTGGCCCCCATCAGATGTATGCTTTTTTTGAAAATAATTTAGTTCAACCGACCATTAAAGAAAAAAATGGTAGCTGTTTTTATATTTATATAGCCGACCATATCAATCGAATGAATGGAACGGTGAACAACATGTTTTCCTTTGGAGAAACGCACCCTAGATATGTGCTAGAAGAAGGGGAAATGGTTAGAAAGGGAAGTCATAAAAGTGGGCATCCTGCCATTTTTAGATATTTCTTTGAGTTAGCATCCAAGAGTAATATTTTACTTTATTTTGGGATGCTAAATAAACCCATCACGCTTGGAGATCCAATAGAAAATACGGCTAAACTAATCGGTGCAGCCAAAAAACTACATCAAAAGCAATTCGGAAATGACAACTTTTATGTAGTCATTTATCCGAGCGAAGATACTGCTATTATTCCTTATTTAGAAAAAGAAAAGATTACAGTTATCGATCTTTCTCATTTATTTGGTCCATTAGATTATCGACTTCATCCAAGGGATTTACATCCAACAAAAGAAGGGAATGAATTAATGATAAAGGAATTAGTCGAAAGACTTAAGACCCAATAAATACTTATTCTTTACTAAAATAACTAAACTCCCCTAATGAAAATCCTTATTACAGGTGGTTGCGGTTTTGCCGGTTCTAATATAGCCTTAAGTTTAAATGCTTATTACAAAAATGCGCAAGTAACCGTATTAGACAATCTCAAAAGAAGAGGGTCTGAATTAAATATTCTACGTCTGACAAAAGAGGGTATTCAATTTGTGCATGGAGACATTAGGAATATTGAGGATATTCGACAAGCGGGAAAATTTGATGTATTAATTGATGCCGCAGCCGAACCTTCTGTTCTAGCAGGAATTAATTCTTCTTTGGATTACTTGATTGATACCAACTTCATTGGCACAAAAAATTCTTTACAATTGGCTAAAGAATACAACGCTAAAGTTATTTTTCTAAGTACGAGTAGAGTCTACCCGATTAAAACATTGGAGCAAATTGAGTATGTAGAAACAGAGACTCGATTTAAAATCAAACAAAAGAAGAAAATTAATGGCTTAAGCGACCGCTACGGTATTGGGGAAGACTTCCCAATTCATGGCGCTCGATCTTTTTATGGCATGACCAAATATGCCTCAGAGTTATTATTACAAGAATATATTGACTTATTTGACCTCAATGTAATCATCAATCGCTGTGGCGTGCTAACTGGTCCTTATCAAATGGGAAAAGTAGACCAAGGCGTTGTTACTTTATGGATGGCGAAGCACTTTTGGAAAAAACAACTAAGTTATATTGGTTTTGGAGGCAGTGGTAAGCAAGTCAGAGATATTATGCACATTGATGATTTATCGGATTTGTTAATTGAGCAACTCGATAATTTTGATTTATACAATAAAGGAACTTTCAATGTTGGTGGTGGTACTAAGATCAGTATTTCTTTAAAAGAATTGACGGATTGGTGTATAAAGATCACAGGAAATACAATTCCGATGAAAGCTGTCGCTGAAACGAGAGTAGCTGATATTCCAATCTATATTTCTGATTGTAGAAAAATTAAAGCGGTTAATGGCTGGAAACCTACAAGATCCGTCAAGACCATTTTACAAGATGTACAGTTGTGGTTAGAAGAGAACGAAAAAGACTTGAAGCCCCTATTGGCATGACCGAAAATGCTTTAGATCATATAGAAGGCTATATACGTAATAAAATCAGTCAGCTCGATCGTTTTTTGATGAATTTAAGTCAAAAAAGATATTGGGTACTTCGATTAGCTATTTTATTATGGGGAATCGCTTTTGTTTTTTCTCCACCTAAATTTTATCACTTTTCTAGTGATGCTGCTTTTGATCCACCAGGTTGGGAGGCAGTAGATTACCAATTAGATCACTTTTTAGAACCGATGCCATTTCAAAGAAGTTTGCATCAAGCTAAAAGAGTTTTTCGCCTAACTATTCCTTTTTTAGGCGTAACTACAGGTATCAAAAGTGCAGAATTTTGGGCAGCTTTACAGATTTTTGTAGGCATTCTTTTCTTTTATTTATTATTAAGAATCAGCCTAAACATTACTGGTTTTTCCTTGGATACACTCTACTTTAGCATAGGTTTAGTAGGGGTGTTTTTTGCGAGTGCGTGCATTAGCGATACAGGCTATAGGTATGACGGTTTTTCCTTTTTATTTTTATTAGCCGCCATGTTTTTTCGCCAACCAATAGTCCTATTCTTTTTAACAATATTGATTAGTTTTTGTGATGAGCGTGCCTTTATGGCTTGCTCTTTAGTGTTTTTATGGTGGCTTTTTCAATATTTATTTAAAAAAATAGATAACTATTATCCCCTTATTGCCGTAATGCTAGGGATGTTTACCTATTTAGGATTAAGATTTTTTATAGCTTATCAATATAATTTATCTATTCCTGAAGATGATACAGAAGGTATGGGCTTAGTTCCTTTGAAACGAAATCTGCATTATATACCATTTGGTCTTTTTGCTACTTTTGAGTTGTCTTGGTTTTTTATTTTAATAGGCATGTTCCTTTTATATTTAAAAAGACAATTCATTCCACTAATATTATGGATAGGCGCAATGGCAGTAATGACCGTCGTTTCTTTTTTGGTTTATGACATCACGAGTAGTTTATCCTATACTTTTCCATCTATTCTAATTGGGTTTTTGATTTTATATCAATACACTGAATTTAAAGGCATGAAAAAGTATTTTTTACTAACTGGAGCAGGAAGTATCTTATTTCCAACTTATTGGTTAGCGATGACACCCTGGTATTATTTTCCATTACCTTTTATTATACTCCAATGGCTATTGGGCATATTGGTGTAAGAAAAATTTATAATAATTATAATTCCTAATAATATGAAGATTGCTATAGTAACAGGTTCGGCAGGACTAATCGGAAGTCAAGCCGTAAAATTCTTAGCCGATAAAATGGACCTCATCATCGGCATCGACAATGACATGCGTGCTTATTTTTTTGGTAAAGACGCATCTGTTAGCTGGAATAATACAGAACTCAAAGAGAGAGTAGCTAATTATGAGCATCAAGCTATCGATATTAGAAATTATGGAGACTTAGAAGTACTATTCAAAAAGTACCAATCAGATATAGCCTTAATTATTCATACGGCAGCACAACCAAGTCACGATTGGGCAGCAAAAGAACCCATTACAGATTTTACGATCAATGCAAATGGGACTTTAAATTTATTGGAGTTAACTAGACTTCATTGTTCAAAGGCAACTTTTATTTTCACTTCTACCAATAAAGTTTATGGTGATACGCCTAATAGATTGCCATTGTTGGAAAAAGAAACACGTTGGGAAATAGATGAAAGTCATCCTTATTTTGAAAATGGGATCGACGAATTGATGAGTATTGATCAAACTAAGCATTCTTTGTTTGGCGCATCGAAGGTGGCAGCGGATATATTAGTACAAGAATATGGTCGTTACTTTAAAATGAATACAGCAGCTTTCAGAGGTGGATGTTTGACGGGGCCGAATCATTCTGGGGCTCAATTGCATGGTTTTTTATCTTATCTAATGAAATGTGCCATTACTGGCGATCATTATACCGTATTTGGTTATAAAGGCAAACAAGTGAGAGATAATATTCACAGTTGGGATTTGGTCAATATGTTCTGGCATTTCCACCAAAATCCACGTCAGGGAGAAGTGTATAACGCAGGTGGTGGACGACACTCCAACTGCTCTATGCAAGAGGCAATTGCCGAATGTGAACGCATTTCAGATAATAAAATGAATTATAGTTATTCGGAAGATAATCGTATTGGGGATCATATTTGGTGGATTAGTGACTTATCAAAATTTAAGGCACACTATCCAGCATGGGATTATAAATATGACCTGACAGATATTTTATCTCAGATTCATGCCAACATGACCAAAAGACTAAACTTGGATTTGGTTTAAGCCTAGTAAAAACATGAAATTAAGCATCGTCATACCTGCATATAATGAAGAAGAGTCGATAGGGGAAACACTAGAGAAGATTAGCGAAGCTTTGGAGAAAATAAAAATTGATCACGAAATTTTAGTGGTTAATGACAATTCTAAAGATAATACTTTGGGGGTTTTAAAAGCATTCGCAGCAAAAAATCCTAATCTAAAGTATATCACGAATGAAGGGCCCAATGGTTTTGGGTATGCAGTAAGAAAAGGATTAGAAAACTTTTCTGGGGATTGTGTGGCAGTGATGATGGGGGACTTATCCGATTCTCCTTATGATTTGATTAATTTCTATTCCAAAATGCTAGAGGGCAACTACGACTGTGTGTTTGGAACTAGATGGAAACAGGGCGGAAAAGTCATTGATTATCCTTGGGTAAAAAAAGTAATCAATCGAGTTGCTAATCGTATTATCAGGATCTTTATGGGTATCAAATATGACGATACCACTAACGCATTTAAGCTATATAAACGAGAAACTATTGAAGGCATCAAGCCTTTTTTGTCGCCTCATTTTAACTTAACGATCGAACTCCCTTTAAAAGCAATTATCAGAGGATATAGCTATACGGTTGTACCTAATTCTTGGACGAACCGTAAACACGGAGAGTCTAAACTCAAAATTAATGAAATGGGCAGTCGCTATTTCTTTATTTTGATGTATTGCTTTATTGAGAAATATTTTTCTAAGGGGGATTTTAAGAAGAAGTGGTAATCATAAAAATTTAGCTAGAAATAACTTTCAAATGCAATGTCAATTATCTATAATTTCTCCAGTATACAAAGCAGAAAACATAATAGATTTATTAGTAGCTGAAATTATCACTAATGTATCAAAGATCACTAATAATTTTGAAATAATATTAGTAGAAGACGGTAGTCCAGATAACTCTTGGCAAGAAATTAAAAAAAATTGTCTAAAAGAAAAGAAAGTAAAAGGGGTTAAATTAAGTAGAAATTTTGGTCAACACTATGCTATCACAGCTGGTTTAGCAATGGCTAAAGGAGAATGGATTGTTGTAATGGATTGTGATCTACAAGATCGCCCTGATCAAATTGAGAAACTGTATCTAGAAGCGATGAAAGGATATGATATAGTTTTTGCAAAAAGAACAGTAAGACAAGACGGGTTTTTCAAAGTTATTTTATCTAAATTATATTATAGAGTTTTTGGATACCTTACGGATACTAAACAAGATGCAAGTGTTGCTAATTTTGGTATATATCATAAAAAAGCAATTAAAGCTATTTTATCCATGAATGATTACATTAGATATTTTCCCACAATGTCCCAATGGGTTGGATACAGAAAGGCTTATTTAGAAGTAGCTCATGGAAAACGAGAAGAAGGGGAATCATCCTACACTTGGCGGTCTTTATTTAAACTAGCTCAAAATAACATTTTTGCCTTTTCTGATAAACCTTTACGGCTTACTGTAAGATTTGGGTTATTTATTTCTGGAATATCCGGTATCATTGGACTTCACTATATTTTCTCTTATTTATCTGGTAAAATTGTTGTGTTAGGTTATGCTAGTTTAATTATCTCTATCTGGTTTTTATCTGGAATAATTATTCTGACCTTAGGCATATTAGGTATATATTTAGGTAATATTTTTGATAAAGTAAAAGGACGACCAACTTATATTATTGATCAACAAATAAACTTCATAGATGAGTTTCAGTAGATTGGAATGGGACTCCTCTTTTTTTGGAAAAGAAGTTGGAAAAATAGAACACCTTGATAGCAAATTCAGTCTAATCAAGGAATTGCAAATTGCAAAGCAAAAAAACGCTGATTTAGTATACTACTTCAATAATCAAGAAACAGCAATTGTAGCACCTTCCATACTTGCTACTTATAGTGGAAAAAAAGTAGATACCAAAGTAGTTTATCGTTGGCTAGTCCCATCTGAAAAAATTAATTTTGATACTTCTTCTGATGAAATCGAAAGCTATGATCAAATTATCGTAAGAGAAGATTTATTGGAATTAGCTTATCGAAGTGGGATCTATTCTAGATTCAAATTAGATAAACGATTTGAAGAAGATCATTTTAAACAGCTTTACTACTTATGGTTAAAAAATTCTATTGAGAAAAAAAATGCAGACTTTGTTTTTGTAAAAAAAGAAGGAAAGGAAATAATAGGATTTGTTACCTTCAAAAAAAGAACTGATAATTTTGGCGAAATTGGACTCATAGCAGTACATGAAAACCATAGTAAAAAAGGAATTGGTCGACAATTAATCAATAAAATAAAAGAAGTTACCATAGCTTTAAATTTAAGTGGCTTTAAAGTGGCAACTCAACAAGAAAATCTAGGCGCTTGTAACTTCTATGAAAAGAATAATTGTCAAATTATTACATCCACTCAAATTTATCACTTTTGGCTAAATCAATGAATATTCCTTTCAATAAACCCTTTCTGACGGGTAAAGAGGCTCATTATCTATATCAAGCAGTATATTCAGGCAAAATCTCTGGAAATGGCATTTTTACACAAAAATGCCAGACGTTTTTTCAGGAACGGTATGGATTCAAAAAATGCTTACTTACCACTTCCTGTACGGATGCTCTAGAAATGTCGGCCTTATTGATGAATATTAAAGAAGGTGATGAAGTTATTATTCCTTCTTACACCTTTGTCTCTACTGCAAATGCTTTTGTTTTAAGAGGTGCAAAAGTAATTTTTGCAGATAGCTACTCTGACAATCCTAATATTGATCCATCATTATTAGATGCATTGATTACTGAAAAAACAAAAGCAATTATTGTTGTTCATTATGCAGGAATAGCTTGTGATATGGATGCCATAATGTCCATAGCTAATAAGCACAATATATTTGTTGTCGAAGATGCTGCACAAGCTATTGATTCCTATTATAAAGGGAAGCCTTTGGGAAGAATTGGGCATCTAGCAGCCTTTTCATTCCATGAGACAAAAAATATTATTAGTGGAGAAGGAGGCTTATTAGTCGTGAATGAAGAATCTCTTATAGATAGAGCAGAAATAATTTGGGAGAAAGGCACAAATAGAACCGCCTTTTTCCGAGGAGAAGTCGATAAATATGGTTGGGTAGATTTAGGGTCCTCATTTTTGCCTTCTGAAGTAATTGCTGCATTTCTATATGCCCAGCTTGAAAACCTTGAAACCATACAAGATAAAAGAATTAATATTTGGAATACTTACTTTGAACAACTCCTAGATTTAGAACTAAAGGGGCATTTCAATCTTCCTTTTGTGCCTAATTATGCTACTAGAAATGGGCATCTATTTTACTTGATTTGCAAGAGTTTGGAGGAAAGAACATCCTTGATTAAGCATTTAAAAAATAATGGTGTACATGCAGTTTTTCATTATTTATCTCTTCACAAAAGCCCATACTATCAGGATAAACATGATGGAAGAGCACTTCCAAATTCTGACAAGTTTACAGATTGTTTAGTCAGACTGCCATTATTCTATGAGTTATCAGAATCAGATCAAATAAAAATTGTAAAAGCGATTATAGACTTTTATTTGTAAAAAATCACATACACCTTCCGTTGAAGATGCCTTTTTCTTAAAAAAATTGCATACACAACGAAAAGATCTAAGCCTACATTTTCTTTCATTCCTCTGCATAGAGTTACCTCTATTACTTTTAAATAACTTCAGTGTTTAGACAATTCTTACCAAATAAAAGAGAAGATTTATTTTTTATAGGTGTACTCTTCTTTTATTTATCATTCTTTGTCCAAATAAACCCTAGTTCATTTGCCATAGATGACTACATGAGTTATTATCATAGCTCAGCGGAATTTATGAGTAAAGAGACTAGAGACTTCTTCATAGGGGATGGGCGATGGGGAAATTATCTAGTGGCCTATGTACTTTTTAATATTTTTGGAGCTATCAGTTCAATTACTGTCAGCTATTTTTTTGGTATCCTTTACCAATTTCAATTGGCTTATTGTTGCTGGCTTGTTGCTCGATTTTTTCAGCTAAATATATCAGATAAATGGCTAATTATACCATTTTTATTATTAATAACCCATCCTCACTTTGCGGAAATACAGACGTTTAAATCTGCAACAACAATTACCTCCTTTTCATTCTATCTACCGATAGGTATAATTGGTACAGTATTTCTTTTTAATCAAAAAAGCTTTTGGAAGTTTATTGGCGTCTTATTAATCACTTATGCTCTTTCTGTCTATCAGCTTATTGTAAATGTAGTTGCCATTTTAATTTTGTTAAAAGGATTAGATTCGTTAATTAATAAAAAAGAAGATAAACTCATTTCAAATATATTAACTCCATTTTTTTTCTTAGGTCTATCGCTAGTTATTTATTTAATCATAAATAAATTGGCACTTTATGTATTAGACATTCCACTTACTAATCGAGCAGAAATAGTTTCTCCTATTAATTTCATAAAACAAATAGCTCGAATTATTTTAATGAATCCATACAATTTTTTCAAAGAATTATCTATACTATTGATTCCTGGTTTAATAGCCATAGTTTTTAATAATATCGCCAATCAAGCCAATTTAAAACAATTAAAATTAGCTGATATTAGCCTTGTAAATATTGCTACATTTATAGGCTTAGTTTTTTTTACTTCTATTTTAAACTGGTTTAACACTTGGATTTATCACATTGCTAAATTCGGAAAGATTGTTCCTGACTTAGCTGAATATGCCTTGATTTTTCTGGTAACGTCTAGTTTATTCCACTTTATACGACTTCAAATAGATTTAAAGAATTATTATTTTAGAACGCTATTAATCGTTATTATAATTCCAGTTTCTTTTTTAGCTATTTCAGGTATTAGTCTAATATTATCTCATTTATATTTACCATACAGAGTTTTTACAGGAACTGGTTTTTTTGTCGCTATCATAGCCGCACTCTATTACACAAAAATTCAAGATCAATTGCTTTTTAAAAATTTGACACTTGGCATCTGTACGATGATGGTTTTAAGTTTTACGCTTTCTACAAACTCCATATTTTTTGATGCGACCTTAGTTAATCAGTTAGATAGAAATAAAGCGAATAGAATAGTAAGCACACTAGAACAAATTCCAAACTTTAAAGAAAAAAAGATCCTAATACACACGATCAGTAATAATTACGCTCAACCAATACCTACCAAAGCAGGAGACTTAAATGAATCCGCTTTCAATAGAGAATGGAGTAAACTTCGGCTTTTGGAATATGTCAGTGGCTACAACTTCAAGACAGCAACAGATTCAGACATTGAATTCGCAAAATCCCAGCTAACTACCAACCAAGCTAGATGGCCTGCGAAAGAAAGTATCTTAGTAGAAAAAGACTTAATTATTATTTTCATCTAGATGTTTTTCAACTCCATA
>CALDTJ010000206.1 GCA_937924145.1 uncultured Saprospiraceae bacterium | reverse complement strand
AATTATGATAAACTTTCAAGGAGTATTAACTACTAACCTCAAAAGTTACTTTTAAACTTACTCTGTATTCATTAATTTTTCCGTTTTTGACGGTAACACTCATGTTGCTTACATTAGCAGAGCGAATGTTATTAATAGATTTAGAGGCTCTTTTGATAGCTGTAGCGGTAGCATCCTCCCAGCTTTTTTTAGAATTGGATAATAATTCAACGACTTTAATTACACTCATTTTTTGTAGTTTTCTTGTTAATAATTAGATTTTAGATTAGGTAGTAAATGACTATCCCACATCCATTACAAAGGGAAAGATAGTAATTTGTTAGAGAAATTGACTACTTTTTTTTAAAAAAATTTCAAATGTTAATTTGGGGACCTTAAATGAGTTTGTAATTTATTACGAGCGTTTGAATTGAATCGTCTTGATTCCTGTATTTTTAGGGATTTCTTTGCGGCAAGCTGATTTAACCAAGAGGGCAGTGTCTCCTTTAGTCAAATACAAGATTCTTTGTAGAATTCTCTTTTTTGAACCTGCTTTTTGAGAACCAGGTAAAAACCCACTGGCTACAATCAAATTATTAGGCATATAACCTTCCATGCCTGTGTTATTAACGACCATTGCTCCAACAATTTTCCTGTCCTCTTCTTCTGTAATTACAAAACCACCGAAGGAGGAAATTTCTTTCAAAGCATAATCTACTAAGTGCGTAATAGTCGATCTAGTCAACTCTAAATTATCTGCATAATTGTCTAAGAACTGAATGATTTCAGACTTTTTTTGGAAACTCACCGATGGAAATGAATTGTATAATTTTGTTGTGGTCATGACTGCAAATTTTAGTAACGATCAATTGACAAAAAGTATAGAAAGTTTATTATCCTTATGCCTAAAGACTTAAGAATTGTATCATTATACTTGAAAATCGGTGCGGAATGAAGCCTGGATGGTAATATTATGTTAAGTGTAGATGATAATTTTACCTTATAAAGATAATATTGACTTTTGAAATATAAAAATAAATGATGTTTTATTTTTCCAATATTTATTTTTTCTATTTATTAAGGGCATAAGAAACCCCGAATCTCTTTCCAAAAGAAATTCGGGGCAACATTATTCTATAATTTGTAGTGGATTTTAAATCCGTATGTGCTTAACGCATTTTTTCTACTACAAACAACTCTGTTCTAATATGCTTTCCATCGACTTGAATGATTAGGCTATGCATGCCATTATCAAATTTTTCTAATGGAATCTCAATTACACCACTTGGCATTACTTCTATCGTTCTATCTGTCATTACCTGACCTAACATATTGACAATCATAAGTCTACCTTCAAAACCTGCTAACTCTCTTATATCTACGAAGAGCACTTCGCTAGCTGGGTTAGGATAGAATTGGAGTTTGGTATTTTTATTTCCGTAAACCAATTTCTTTGTATCGGTGTAAGTTATTTTACCGTCTGCAAACACCTGCTTGATTCGGTAATAGTTCTCACCTATTTCTGGTTGCTCGTCCACTATTTTATAGAAACTATCATAGTCGTTTTCATAGCTGACCATCACATTGTCAATTTTTTCAAATTGTTGATTATCAAATGATCGTTCTACTTCAAAGCTATATTCTAAATCTGTGGTATTTGAAAACCATTCTAAAATGGACTGACCTGTAACAGGGTAGGCTTCAAAAGCTAAAACTGGTTTTGCTCGATTGCTTGCTCCTGCTGCAATATTCAAGGTATAATCCTCTACCTCACCGTGTACAAAGGTGCCACAAGGATTGATGCCCATTTCTCGTTTCATTGCGACTCTCATTCTCGTATTTCCTGCTACTGCATTAGATGGTACGGTGAATGTTTGAGTGATCGCATCTGGTTGTGGACCTCCATTTCCGTTAGAAGGCGAGACCTGCTCTAACACCAATTCTCCTGGGTCATTGAAATCATTGTCCTGATTAAAATCCATCCAAACGTAGACGCCTTCGTCCCATTGATTGTAACTAAAAGTAAGACTGACACTAACCGTATATTCTTGACCTGTTGTTAAGTTAGCTACGAGATTTGTATAATTATCATATCCTAAAGACTTGCCAGAGTTATTATTCAAATCAGCTAAAGTCACATTAGAAATCCATTCTTGCCAAGGTTGATCTGCACTTAATGCGCAGTAATCTGTCGTAGTACCACAGTCATCGACAGTTTTTGTAATACAGTTACTAGCTACCCAGTCCGTACAATTTGCTCTTCGACTCCATCTTACATAGTGGGTTGTCGTGGTAATTAACGGTGGATTATAAGTCGCACTATTTGTGTTTGCAATTGCTTGATTGATATTGTCAGGACAACCTGTTTCTGATTTTAACCAAACATATTCAATTGCGCCTGAGCCACCAGTTGGTAGGGTAGTGCTAGTGATAGTTTGCGGATCGTAAGGGTCACAGATTACCTCATTTCCGCTTATCTGTCCACCGTCCGTATCAGAAGCGCAAGTTACTACCGTTTCTGTTACGGTTACATTGAAACTACAGCTTGTGGTATTCCCACAATCATCCGTTGCTGAATAGGCTACTGTCGTTGTTCCTATAGGGAAAACACTTCCGCTTGTAGGACCTGTCGTTTGAGTAATAACAGGTATAGAAGGACTTGGTCCACCACATTTTATTTCTAATAAAGATAATCTCCAAGCTGCATTATTGGACCAATCCCACGAACCGTCCCAATGATTGAAAATTCCAAAATCATTTTCATTATTATTTGGATTAAAACCACCGATATTTGTATAACTGAAAGGTTCTCCACTCAACCAAACAACTGTACCTTCATTATCCATATCCGTTAACCCAATATGTAGAATTTGCCCATTGGCAATACTATAAATATAATCATTTTCTGCTTCACTTTCGATACTCACTAAAGTACCTCCTGCTGTTTCTGCATTTGCCTTTGCGGTCAACCAAGGCGACTTTCCATCTGAAATATAGTAATCACTACCATTGAATGCTCCGATGTAAGAATATCCTGCTTTTGGATCACCAGAACAGGTATTTCCAGTTCCCTCTCCGATAGTACAATCTGTTGTAGCTGTTGGGGCTGTCCATGTCACTACTTTTCCACCAGAACCTTGAGGAGTGGTGGTATTTATATCTGTAGGACAAGCTAGGCTTAGGCTGCTATTGTCTAAATTAACAGTAACGGTGAAGCTACATGTTTCTGAGCCCCCACAGTTATCTGTTGCAGTATAAGTAATCGTCTGAGACCCAACACCAAATTGACTTCCACTAGCAGGACCTCCTGTTTGTGTAATGCTATATCCTCCTGTGGCACAAGTACTACTTCCCGTTGGATCAGCCCAAGTCACGGCTACTGTTTCACCAGTTGCGGTTACTGACTCTGTAATAGCTGCTGGACAAGTTATTTGTAAGTTGCTAGTGACTTCATTAATAGTAACACTAAATGAACAGATAGCTGTAGAACCGCAATTATCCATTCCTTGATATTCAACTACGGTCGTTCCGATAGGGAAGGCTGAACCACTCGCCAAACCATTGACTAAGGTTAAATTGACTCCAGCGGTAGCACAAGTTGTGTTGCCCAATGGGGTAGAATAAGTGATCACTTTCGATGTTGCACCTGCCTCAGCGTCCATTACAATATCAGCTGGACAAGTTAAATTTAAGACACTTGTTCCTTCATTTACAGTTACATTAAAAGTACAAGTTTCATTTCCACCACAACCATCTGTTGCAGTATAAGTTACAGTAGTTGTACCGATTGGGAAATCAGTACCGCTATTTTGACTAGCAGTTACGGTAATTGCCCCTGTTGTACAATCTGTGCTGGTTGAAGGATTTGCCCATGTTACAATTTCGCTGGTTGTCCCTGGATCTGCGGTTACAACGATATCGTTTGGACAATTGATCGTCAAACTACTAGTACTTTCAATTACTGTTACGGTAAAAGTACAAGTTTCACTTCCACCACAATCATCTGTTGCGGTATAAGTTACGGTAGTTGTACCGATTGGGAAAGTGGTTCCGCTTGCTTGTGAAGGCGTGGCAGAAGGTGTTCCTGTTGAGCAGGTAGAAGTGACAGCTGGTGCTGTCCAGTTAGCTACTGCATTAGTTGCACCTGGTACTGCATTAACTGTAATATTTGAAGGACAGGTAATGGTTAAATCACTATTACTTGCTTCTACAGTAACGTTAAAAGTACAAGTCTTTAATCCATCACAATCATCTGTTGCAGTATAGGTAACGGTAGTTGTACCAATTGGAAAAGCTGCTCCATTTGCTAAACCTGCTGTTTGGTTTAGTTCTAAACCTCCGCTAGATCCACCACATGGTTTTTCTAATAGATAATATTTACTGTAATTCCCCGACATATTCCAAGCACCATTTTCCCAGAAATACATTAAACCATAATCCATTCCATCAGGATTGTTTTCTAGATTATTGAAGGTAAGAGATTCGCCGTTGACCCATTCGTAAGAACCTTCAACCATTTGGTCTGTTAAACCAATATGGACTATATTATTTTCAATGGCTCCTCTGACAAATTCATTTTCTTCTTGACTGTTAATCACTACTAGATGACCTCCGTTGGCCTCACAGATGGCTTTTGCATCCGTCCAAATACTTGCTGAGTCAGAAAGGTAATACTCACTTCCATTAAATTCTCCTTTGTACGTAAATTTATTAATTGGATCACCGCTACAGCTTCCTCCGCCGGTACCGCCACCATTACAATCGGTACTTGCTGTTGGTTCTGTCCAAGTAACAATAGCGGTATTTTGCCCTGCTACTGCACTCACTGTAATATCGGATGGACAATCTAGGGTAATTTGACTTTCACAGTCATCTGGGATATTATTATTATTCAAATCGACATTGTCATCTCCTCCTGGACAGATATCGTCTTCATTACAGACTCCATCGTTGTCATCATCTGTACCTTCATCTATTTGACCATTATTATTATTGTCTTTTTCATCACACAACTCTGGTGCATTTGGATATAAGGTATTGTCATCATCATTAAAATCCGTATTGTCTATCACATAATTGGCTGGCGCGATACAAGTCGTTACACTGATTGCTGGATTACCAAAACCATCACCATCATTGTCTAAGTAGAAAGCAGAACAACCCGTAGTACAACTAACGCCCGTTACAGGAGAATCATCACAATCACATAGCGCACCTGCACTGTCACCGTCTGCATTTGCTTGATCTGCATTCGACACAAGTGGACAGTTATCATTGATGTCTAGAATGCCATCACCATCTGAGTCGGCATTATTATTTACTTGCTCATATACACCCAAATCAACGATTCCAGTTGCTATTCTTGGATTGCCATCTGCGTCTTTCGAGAGATAACTGGGTATATCTGCATTATTTCCTGCGTCTACTGCTGGAGAATTGGCTGGAACGTGAAAATCACCTCCCGCTGGATTTACGAACAATGGGTCTTGGTCAAAAATATTGTTACCTGTACAATCTGCCTCGGCGTTTGCTTCTCCTTGTACTAAATCCAAACATCCAGGAACGTCAAAAAGGCTATTGTTTGTAAAAATAGAAGAAGTACCTGTTAAGTGAAAAATTGGGCTAAAACCAGCAGCATTTTCTTCAAAAATAGAATTAGCGATTAGGGTACTAACTGCACTAGTTGCGCCCGTTTCATTTTGGTAAATTGCACCACCAATATTTCCTTGATTCTGATAAAAAATACAATTGATTGCTTTAACATCTATGGTACCACCAAAGGCAGCTCTTGAATAAGTAGCGCCTCCGTTTACTGATGAATTTCCATTGAATATAGAATTGGCATAAATAGGGGTGATGCTACCATCATTTGAAATAATGTTACAGATTGCACCACCATACACGCTAGAGGTATTACCTTCAAATACACAATTTGTGACTCGGTAATCAGCATTCCCGCTACCACTTGCATCTGTATAAATGGCACCACCTGAACCAGGAGATGCATTATTATTTATAAAATCACAATTGTCAAAAATGGGACTAGTATTACCCTGAAATGTAGCGTTATTAAAGATTGCACCACCTTCATTGGCAGTTGCTGCGTTACCATTAAAGACACAGTTAGTAAAAGCAACAGAGACTTCTCTAGAAAATGCTCCATTATTGTAAACTGCTCCCCCAGATAAGCCAGCAATATTAGCTTGGAAAGTCGTATTAGAGATAGTTGGCTTACCTGATTGATTATTGTAAATAGCTCCACCGTCTCGATCTGCAATATTATTGACGAATGTAGAACTTTCAATCGTATAGTTACTATTTGCACTTAGGCCTGTTTGGTGGAACATGGCTGCTCCACGATTACTTGCATGGTGACCGCTAAATATACAATTTTTGATGGTTGGATTGGAGTCCTCAAAATTGGAAGTCTCATTATACCATCCTGCCCCGCCGTTTTCCAAATTGACAGGAAAATCGGAAGGAACACCTCCATCTGCATTTCCAGCTACTATAGAAAAACCGTCAACTATGGTACTAGCATCTACATCCTTGGTATAAATAACTGTGTAGGAGTTACCTGCTAAGTTTCCATTTTGATCAATATCTCCACTTAAAATAGTTGGATTGGCTGATGGACTTCTATTGGCAAGTGTTGGATTTCCGCTATTCGGAAAACCACCTAATAATTCGACACCACTTGGAATAACGAAGGATATTGACCGATTGGTTCCAGAGGTAGGATAGTAGGTCCCTGCTGCTACCCAGATTTCATCATCATCTTCTGCGGTTGCGAGTGCATCTGCAAGACTGATGTAGGCGTCTGCCCATGATTTGCCGTCGTTTCCTCCGTTGGCATTGGCATTTACGTAAATTGTCTCCCCAAAGGTACTGCATGCAAGGGTTAAGCAGACCAGTAGACTACAAAATTGCTTGTAGCTGTAAGTCATAGCAATTGTTTTTTTGTGCTGTTTCAGTTAATGTTCGTAATAGTGGGGGGACTATTATTATATTGTTTTAGTTCTTTGTACTATTTCAATACTTTATCCTACTTTATTTAAAATATCAAAAATATTTTTCATAAGGTAGAGTACTATTTTAATAAGTCTCATACATCTTTACCTAACTAAATATAGTTAAAGCTAGATTTTAAAGGACAATAATAAGTAGGAATTTAAAAATCGGAATCTGCTGTTGTTTCCAACAGATGATAGGTTTAATTACGATGTTAGTGGTGTGTAGAACGAAAAAATTAAAGGGGGAGTTATTATTTAGTTCTATTAAAAGATACGCTAATATACGACAATTTTAGTGAGAATCTAATTTTATTGACGAAAATTGTTTGATTCAATGTATTGTTATTGGTTTTATACATTAAATAGGGTAGATAAAATGAGCAAGAATCCTTCAAAAAATAAGCGCGCTCTATTGTCATAACATTTTAGTGGCAAAATTTAATTCAGTTATTGTAGATGCTTGCCTATTTCTTCCTATCATGGAACATTAGTTTTTGAGGAAAATTGTTAAAAAGAGTGTTCAATTAATCTTTCTTTCTTGTTTTTTGTACTTTAATAACATGGATGATTCCTTAAGGAACTAAATTCATTTTCAACAAACACTCTGAACTATGAAATTAAACAACCCTTTCCTTGTGTTAGCCTTTATTTTACCTACTTTTATTTTTGCGCAAGCCGAAGAAACACCTATTAAAATTCCTGATAATCAAACCATCTTGAAGAGTATTTTTTTTGGTGGTGGAAGTGCTTATATCGACGAGGAACAAGCACAAGAATTAAGAGAATTTATTTATGCAGTTGAGAATATTAATCGTTATGAAGTGTTAGTACACAGTTTTACAGATAATATTGGAAGTCGGCGCTATAATAAATGGTTATCACAAGAGCGAAGTGCAGCTGTGATCTGGGAATTAGAACAACTAGATATCCCAATTGATTTATTGTTGAAAGCTGATTTTGGAGAAGATGATCCGATTTACGATAATAGTACGTTCGAAGGGCAGTTGAGTAATCGGAGGGTAGATATCATACTAAGGCCTTTGTCTTTTTGAAGGGCGACCTAAAAAGTGGAGGTGATGTTTTTATTTTTTAAATGTTTTAAATAGCTGATAATCAAATTTTTATGTGTTTGTGTTGAATTTTTTTTGAAAAAAGTGTAATTTTTTCAATTTTCTTTTAAACCTATTTATTCTTTTAATGTTAGGCTTTCAGATAATATTAATACTATCTTTCAAGAAGTATTATTACCTTTCAAATACGCTTAAAGATCTAATGTTTTTTGTTTGTTTATAGTTAAGGGATACCCCGATGGGCATCCCTTTTTTTATTCCTTGATATCAATTGGTCGGTTGATACTTTCTTCTAAAGAAATGAACGTTTCTGTTCGTTGTATACCTTGGATTTTTTGAATTTTGTCATGTAATACACTTCTTAGGTGTTTAGTGTCTTTGACAATAATTTTGGCAAAAATACTATAAATACCCGTTGTATAATGAGCACTAACAATCTCTGGAATTTCCTCTAATTGCTTGGAAACATCTTCATATAAAGAACTCTTATCTAAATAGATTCCTAGAAAAGCACTAATATCATAGCCTAATTTACTGTAGTCAATATTTAGCCCTGCACCAGTCACAATTCCCATTTCTTTTAACTTGGACATTCGAACGTGTACTGTTCCGCCTGATACATGTAGTTTTTTTGCGATTTTAGTGAACGATTCATTCGCATCTGTCATTAGAATGGATAAAATATCTTTATCCAATTGGTCGATATTCATATAATAGGAATCTTAAAGAAAATGATATTTAATTGAATATTGGTTGGGTCTGGAAAGGGTAGCTTTGGTTTCAACAAAAATATAATTTTTTTACATGAATTACAATTAATATCTAATGATTTAGCAGTTCGTTTAAAGAATTGTAATTTTTTGGGAGAAATTTTAAATTATTTCAAAATGGTGATTATTGTAGAGCAAGGTGATATTACTCAAATAAGCGTCGATGCGATAGTGAATGCAGCTAATTCCTCTTTGTTAGGAGGTGGAGGGGTAGATGGTGCGATTCACAGAGCTGGTGGTGCTGAAATATTAGCCGATTGTCTGAAAATTAGAGCCCGACAAGGTGGTTGTGCTATAGGCGCTGCGGTCATAACGACTGCGGGGAATTTACCAGCCAAGAAAGTTATCCATACGGTTGGCCCTGTTTGGCTAAGCGAAAATTCACATAATTTAGATAAATTATTAGCAGATTGTTATAAAAATTCCTTAACATTGGCGCAGGAAAATAATTTGAAAACGATTACCTTTCCCAACATTAGTACTGGCATTTATCGCTACCCAAAACAAAGGGCAGCGAGCATTGCTATAAGGACGGTTCAAGACTATTTGTTGGAGCATCCTGCGGCTTTCGAGCAAATTATTTTTGTCTGTTTTGATAAAGAGAATTTTGAACTTTATCAGCAAAATTTACGAGAAGAAAATTTATAACAATGAAAATAGCTGTTTTCCCTGGTTCATTCGACCCAATTACGGTTGGGCATGTGCAGATTGTCAAAAGAGCTTTACCTTTATTTGACAAAATCATTATTGCGGTAGGTGTCAATTCACAAAAAAAATACCTCTATACTCTGGATGAAAGATTAGAAGGGATTGATAGAGTATTCGCTAATGACCCAAAAGTGGAGGTCGATAAACACGAAGGTTTGACTGCCCATTATTGTATTAAAAAGAACGCTCGTTATTTATTAAGAGGGCTTCGAAATGCCTCGGATTTTGATTATGAAAAGCAGCTTTCTCAAATGAATCAGATTATTGGAGATGGTGTGGAAACGGTATTTTTAATCAGCCAACCAGAATTTTCTCATATTAGCTCAACTTTGGTGCGTGAAGTGATTAAAGGTGGGGGAGACGCAACTGTCTTCTTGCCAGAAGGGTTTATGGAGGTTGAATAGGTATCAGATGTCGGGTTTCAGATACTAGGCTAGATGTTGACCACGTTACGCTGTCAACGTCTAGCCCAGTACCTGAGACCCGATAGGCTAAGGATAGCCTTGTTCTATCTCATCAATATAGAGTGCAGATTTACTGGAATGGTTGCTTATTTGTGGAGCTAAGCACTTATTATTCAATTGTTTACACGTATTTTGTTTGTTTTGTAACATATTGATGGATAATCCTTTTTTGAAATATACAATCTTACTTTTATTTTTATCTTAGCACAAAATCTACTATTTTTTAAAACCACCAAAAATCATAAATTATGGCTGAGCACATTATTACAGTATCTGCTACTCACACTCGACCAATTCCACTTACTATTTCAGATGATGAAGGGCATTCTGCTAATACGCATGCAGGAGATGCTGCCCTAACAACGGATGTTAAACAAGGAGATACGGTTACTTGGAAATTTACTGGAGATATTCAGAGTATTGATGGAATTGTTTATAAGAATGGGGCTAATTCTGTTAATTTATTTAGTACGCAACCTGCAAAAAATGCCGATGGTAGTTGGTCGGGGGTTATTGGAGCGAGCGCACCTGATTTGGCTATTGAGAAGTACGATATTCATTATACTTTAAACGGTGTAAAGTATATTGAAGATCCTAGAATACAATCACATAAATAATAAAGCTTGTTACTTAAGGAACTTGGTAAAAAATAACCTACCCATTTTACTTGTTCTTTTTCCTTTATACTGCGTTAAAAATACTCGCCATAGCAAAGGCTATGTCTGCGTTTTTTGCCTTGTCTAAAGAAAAAATAACTGCATAAAATTTGGGTATCTTATTTATTTCCAACTCCCAAACTCAAATTTAATCGATGTCGAATAGACTTTTTTTTCAATATTATCTCAAATCAATGAAAGCCTACTCTATAGTGGGCTTTTTTTTGGTATTGGCATTTGTGACATCTGCTCAAAACCAAAAGGTAGCGGATAGCCTTACTATTATTTATGAAAACGGGAGTTTTAAGCAGGATCAGGAATTAGAAATATTAAGACAACTTGCTATAAATGAAGTAGATATAGATGAAAAATTAATTTTTAGTAACAAGTTAATTGAGTCTGCTAAATTAAAAAATGATAATAACTTTTTAATCAAAGGGTATCTAGAAAAAGGGAATGCCTTTAGACTAAAAAGTGACCTGACTAGTGCGCTGGAGAGTTATATCGAAGGAGCTAAAATTGCTGAAAGTGCAGATATATCATTTGGAGAAGTCTACACTTCAATAGGGGACGTATATTCCATTAGTGGAAATCACTACAATGCCATTTTATATTATGATCAAGCCATTGGGATTTTTAAAAATGAAAATGATTCCAATGGTATTGCTACCGTTCTACTAAATATGGGCCAAGATTATTTTGATAATGGAGAGCTTGATACAGCTTTAATGCATACCATCTCGGCTGCTACTATTTATAGAAATATTGATTATCCTTTAGGACAAGCCTATGCATTAGGGAACGAAGGTATGATCTATGCTGAATTAGGCGAAGATCAAGCTGCTGAACAGCAAATGAATTTAGCGATATCTATTATGGAGGAGCTTGGGGAATTTTACCCTATTGCCATCTACCTTACTTATGTTTCTGACATTTATTCTAATAAGAATGATAGCAAGACTGCACTCATGTATGCTCATCAAAGCTTGGATATTGCAAAATCTCATGGTTTAAAACAAGAAATAAGTGATGCGAGTCTAAAATTATCAGAACTCTATGAAAAATATAATCAAACCAATAAATCCTTAGCCTATTACAAAGATTACACCCTTTATCGAGATAGCGTCAATAACCTTGATGCAGTTCATAAAATGGCGGACTTGCGTACAGATTTTGAAGTTTCAAAAAAGCAGATTGAGGTTGACTTATTAAACCAAGAAAAGAAAACTCAACGAATCATTCGTAATGGATTAATGATCTTTTTAGGGTTAATCTCTCTATTACTAATTGCCCTATATCGCTTTTATAAAGCTGCCGATAGAGAGAAGAGTCGCTCCGATAAATTACTATTAAATATTTTACCAGTTAAAACGGCAGAAGAGCTAAAAGAGAATGGAAAAGTAGCTGCAAGGAAGTTTGAATCTGTCACTGTTCTATTTACCGATTTTGTTGGCTTTACCAAGTATTCAGAAACTCTATCTCCCGAAGAATTGGTAGAAATTATTGACTTTTATTTTTCAAAATTTGATGAAATCGTTGAAAAATATGGTTTGGAGAAGATTAAGACTATTGGAGATGCTTATATGTGTGCAGGAGGTTTGCCTTTTCCAACTGAAGGACACGCAAACAAAATGATTCATGCTGCATTAGATATTAGAAATTTTGTTAAAAAGGAACAGCAAAAAAAAGGCGAGCCTAAAATGCCTTTTGATATTCGAATTGGAATAAATACAGGCCCAGTAGTAGCAGGTGTGGTGGGTTTTAAAAAATTCGCCTATGATATATGGGGAGATACGGTCAACGTTGCCTCTCGCCTTGAGACAAATTCTAAGGATGGAGAAATTAATATTTCTGATAGTACTTACAGATTAATTAAGGATCAATTTAAGTGTGAATACCGAGGAGAGATTGAAGTAAAGCACAAAGGATTAATGAAAATGTATTTTGTGAAGGAGTAGAATTCTATTTTAAGGGACTTAGCAAATAATAACCTACGCATTTGAGCTTGTCTTTTTTACCTCATACTGCGTTAAAAATACTCGCCAATGCCCTGCATTGTCTGCGTTTTTTGCCTTGTCTGAGATAAAAAATCCTGCGTCAAATTTGCG
>CALDTJ010000205.1 GCA_937924145.1 uncultured Saprospiraceae bacterium | reverse complement strand
CCAAACCCACGATTGACGTACAAATACTGTTTAGCCTCTTCGTAAAGTCCCATCCATTTATCATAGCGGTATTGAGCAGGCGACCATTTAAACCCAGGCATATTGATGCCAAATTGGAAACCGTGGGTATGTCCACTTAAGGTTAAGTGAACGTGTTTTTGGTGAGGAATTACCTTATCATCCCAGTGGGTTGGATCATGCGATAAGAGCACGCAAAAATCATCTGTTTGCGTATTTTGTAAAGCTTTGTCTAGGTCTCCCCGCTTCGGGAAATAGCGTGCTCTACCCCAGTTTTCTACACCAACTAAACAAATTTTCTCGTCTTCTTTTTCAATAAATTGATGAGTATTATTTAGGAGTTGAAAACCCATTTGTTGGTATTTTTGGTGGAAGTCTTGCCAGTAATTTCGTTCTGCATTTGCCTCATCGGGAACGCCATAATAGTCATGATTTCCCAATACGGCAAACTTCCCTTCTTTCGCTTGAATCGCTTTAAAAGTATCCATATAATCGTTCACCTCATCTTTATCAGAATTGACCAAATCTCCTGTGAATACAACGATATCCGCTGCCAAATCATTAATCATTTGCACGCCCTTGGCAACACTCTCAATACTATCCAAACTACCTGCATGAATATCCGAAATTTGTACAATTTTAAAGCCTTCAAAAGCTGGTGGTAAATCTGTAAAAGCTATCTTCACTTTATTGACCGTATAGGCATATTTTCCTTTGGTAATCCCATACAACATCGTGGAAAATGGGATAGCAGCCAAACCTGTCGCTGCCAAGGTCAAAAAGCGTCTACGGCTCGGAATAGTCGATTGTCCTTCCTCAAAATCTTTACCCGAAAAAAAGACATAGAAAAAACTACCAATGCCGTATATTACTCGCAATAAATCTTGTGGAAATAAGAAAATCACAAAGGCTAGTTTTGCAACAATTGCTGTAAGGATAGCGCCTAAATAAAAATTAGCATCGGTACTGCTAAAAAATCGTCCACCTGTAAATGCCTCATAAAATCCGTAAAACCAATAGTAAATAAGGGCGCTCACTACCCAATAAGCAACCGTAAATATCTGACGATTTTTCTTTTCTTTGAATAAAGATCTTAAGCCAAAAAAGGTATAGATGTCTAGCAAAACATAAATGAGGCAGATATTGTAGAATTGATTGAGTCGGGATCGCATTAAGTTTAGCTTTTATTAAATTCTAGTAATTTATATAAAGGACTTCACAAAGTTTTAATAATGCTTATTTTTTTGACGCTGAGAAACGCTGACTTTTATGACCTGCCCGACTGCGTCATGCGGGCGGGCTTTTTTATGTTTCCCTCATGTTTTTCAATCGAAACATAAGTTTAAACATAACTTTTCGTAAGAAAAGAAAACATAAAAAATCATAACTTCAAACAGCGCCTGCCCGAATGCTCAGGCGGGCGGGTCTCTCAGCGTCAAAAAAACTTCGTACACCTTTCCTTTATTCCTATCAAAAATTATACAGCAGTGGGAATTTACTGGATAATAGTAGCAGAATCACAAAAATAAACTAACTTTCTGACGTCTTCTTTAGTTCATTCAAAAAAACGAAAAATCATGGCTAAAAAATCACTATTCGTTTCGTTGCTTACCGCAATTTTCCTTTTGCCTAACTTACTTTTTGGACAAGACATCCAATATTTCAGCGAACAGCCGCTGTTTGAAAAAGGCATGAACGATTATAAATGCTTTAGAATACCTGCTATCATCAAAGCACCCAACGAAGATTTACTAGCTTTCGCAGAAGGAAGGGTAAAAGGTTGTAATGACTATGGAGATGTGGATATCGTATTGAGAAGGAGTTCAGATAATGGACAAACTTGGAGTAAGATAGAAATAGTCGGAGACAATGGTGAACTACAAATAGGCAACCCTACCCCAGTCGTTGATCTTTTAGATCCCCAATATCCCAATGGTCGAATCTTTTTATTTTACAATGTAGGGACTGCCTCCGAGCATGATATTCGCAAAGGAAAAGGGCTGAGAGAAGTGGGTTATATCACTAGTACAGACAACGGAAAAACTTGGTCTCCAAAAACAAATATTACCCAATACGCCCATAAAGTCAATCAGCCTAATAAAAATCCAGCTTATCATTTTAAAGAAGATTGGCGAACGCATGCCTGTGCGCCAGGTCACGCTATCCAACTTAAAAAAGGAAAATATGCAGGCCGATTATTTATTCCTGCCAATCATTCGGAAGGGCCTCCACAAGAGCACTTTAATGAATATCGAGCGCAAGCATTTTATACCGACGATCATGGCAAAACTTGGAAAATTAGTGATCCAATTGACCTACCAAGTTCTAATGAGTCTATCGCTGTTGAACTATCAGATGGACGAGTGATGCAAAATATTCGACAACAAAATGGCGAATCTAAAAATAGGATTATTGCGATTAGTGCTGATGGTGGGGCGACTTGGGACAATGTTTATTTAGACGAGCAATTACCAACACCTGTTTGTCAAGCTAGTATTTTAGATTTTCGAAATGCAGATGGTCAGCCAGTGCTGTTATTCTCTAATCCAGCAAGTCAGAAAAAGCGAGAGAAAATGACGGTTCGTGCTAGTTTTGATAATGGAAAAACTTGGCCTGTTAAGCGGGAAATTCGATTGGGAGAATCGGCCTATTCGGATTTAGTCATTCAGGCAGATCGACAAATTGGTTTGCTTTATGAACATGGGAATAATGGGGGGATTCATTATGCACATTTTAACGAGGCTTGGTTGGTAGCAGATATGACCACTACCAAAAAGTAAACGTATATTTTCGGTAGTCAGCATTAATACGCCCGACTACTCAGCCGAGTTAAACTCATTTGCCAAAGTTGCTCATAAGGGATGATTTCCACATACTGACTCTGGCTTTTTTCGACTATTGGGGTGCTCGATAGTTTGTCATAAAGCGTTGCAGTTTTGCGAATAGTCCCTGCTTTGTGGAATTTCGCTTTCACCATCTGCATCAACATTTTGACAAAACAATTACTTCGTAAACTATCATCATTCCGCAAGTGCGTATGGACATAGGCTCTTAGCGCATCTACTTTATCAATGACTTTCCATTCTTTTCCTTGCGCAATTAAAATCAATACCTGAATAATGATAATCGCTACATTTACCCCTTTTTTATCTTTGGAAAAGATCGGTACTTGGTTCATGAATTTGCCTACACGGAAAGGTTTTCCAGGCTCTGTTTCAAGTTTACCTAGCATGCGTAAATAGGCTAGGTAGGCCTCATAAAGTCTCCATACCTCTCTAAATTCTTCGCTGAGGTTCCTAAATCTTTTATGCGATTTAGCAAGCCTATAAAGTTCTTCTGCTTTTGTATAATTTTCAGTATGCAGTGATAATAAAAAATAGCTATCAAGTGTTATGTACCAATTATGCGAACCATCATCTAAATTACACAAAAGCTTTTTGGCAATTTCTTCGCCTTCCTTTACTTTTTTTAATGGAATACAAACCGTCAAATATCGATTATAAAATTTATTAGAAATAACATTTGAAAAAATACTCTCTTTTTTCTCAAAATATTGAATAGCATTTTTACAGGACAAGGCAATACCTTCATAATCTTGTAAGTATTCTTGATTTTTAATTTTTGCTAAATGAGCAAATTGTCCCAATTTATAGGATTCCAACTTAGGAAAGTATTTATCTATAATTTCTAAATTTGATACAATAAATATCTCTTTTTCTTTAGATCTCTTCCCTATACTAATTTCTCTTATAATTAATTCATAAGAATTCTCAACTTCAATCTCTGCTCCTAAGATTTTATGATAGTATTCTACAATTTCATGATAAACTTTTTCTTTTTCAGAATTCGGATCGTATGTCCGAAAATGTCGCCTAAGAATACGTCCAATTTCTAAAGTAATGTCTGTAAATTCATATCTTAAAGATTTTCTAATAAGTTTTTCAGCCAATTTAATAGCCATACCTTTAGCACCTCGAGACAGTAAGATTTTAACTGCCGTTCTTAATTTCTCACACTCAACATAAGCATGCTGAGCATCTGAAAAATTATAATCTGAAACATCAATAAAAAAAAGCGTATTAATTAGCTTCTCTGTGAGAATAGTTTTTAGACGAGTATAATTGTTAGGAACAAAGTTTTCTCCATAAATATCTATAGCTGCCTCTCGGTCATTATTATATTTCCCTTCGACAATCCCATCATACAGTTTTTTGGTCAACTTCCCATATTTAGTCCGTTCTTTCCCAATAATCTCGATTCTTCGAGTTTTGATCCGATTAACAATTTGGGTTAATTCGTGTAAATTATCCATTCTCAACCAATAATTTAAAGTGATTGTTTTTCAACAAATTAGTTATACAAAACAATCTTTTGGGGCTTATTATAGACTTCACATTTAGGGGAGCGTGCTGAATAGTTTATAATTGATTAGGTAATAGTTTTGGTTTTGTAAGTAATAAAATCATTCTTTAACTAATAAATTTATAGATTATGAAAAAGGTAAATATTTCAAACTTAAAAGTGTCATTCAACAGAATTATAATTGAAGATGCAGAAATGTTTTAAACACAACCAATTGACAATCAATCTACTAATACAAATATAAGTATTTTTTAGACAAAAATAGACTTCACTTTAAAGTTTTATTGCTAATAGCAATTAATAGACCAATACTATATCTTTGTTTTGGAAAGTTATTTCCTTAGATTCTCTCTGAAAAGTAGGGCGTTCGCCGAGAAACGCTCTTCTTTCCAAGCTATAAATTTCTAAATCCGCAAAACTATAAAAGATATTAAAACAAGTCTATTTAAAAAAGCTCCGCATCTCTACACGGGGCTTTTTTTATTGGACCTATTCTACTTACTCAAAAGCCTTAAGTACTTCTCTGGTCAAATCCCATCGATTGAATCCTTGTCTACCATAATCCAACCCTCTTCTCACAATCACTAAGTCATGACTTGGTACTACAATAACGTATTGTCCTCTATTGCCTGCAGTGGAGTAAGCATCTTTAGGTACATCCGTTCGAGTATCAGGCACTAACCACCATTGGCCACCATAAAAGTTACCAATTTCAGCAGTTGAAGGCGCAGGTGTTCGGACAAACTTAATCCAATCTTCGGAGATAATTCGTTCTCCATTCCACATACCATTCTGTTGGTACAACATGCCAAATCTCGCCAAATCTCTAGCATTTGTATAAACTTGACTACTTAATATAAAGTCCCCAAAACGGTCTGTACTTAAAAAAGTATTGCACATCCCAATCTTGTCTAATAATGCCTTTCTAGGAAATTCCATATAGGTTTTCGCATCACCACCTAATGCTTTTTTCATCGCATAGACTGCCAACAAAGTCTCATAATTTTCATAGTCCCAATAAGTACCTGGCTTGCGAATCAACCCTCTGTTCAAAGCACCATTGACAGAACTTGCACCCGCCCAATAAGACAATCCAGACCCCGTCGAATATTCCGCTCGACGAACGTGGCTGTCTACGTTATACAAACCACTGGACATATTCAACACATGTCGTAAAGTGATTTCATTCCTAGGGTCATGCTCATTTGGTGATTTTAACTTGGGCAACCATTCAAAACCCAAAGATTGATCTAAGTGCATTTTACCTTGATCAGAAAGAATCCCTATCAACGTCACTGCAATACTCTTTGCCGTAGACCAAGTTCTAGTTTTCGTGTGCATATCTACACCATCTGCATAGCGTTCGTGGATAATTTTTCCTTTATGCACCACCATCAAACTAAGCGTATTTTGCTCTGGTGTTTCTCGATTAAATGCCCAATCAGATGCCGCTAATAATTCTGTTGCTTTTACGCCTTTCGGCAAATTGATAGTCGGTACTAAATCACCGTCAGGCCATGCTATTTTAGACGCATCATCCGACAAAACGGGCAACGTTTGAATAGGCAACTCCTCAATCACTTCAAAGGTTTGGTCTGGTGCCAAAATCACACAACCTATCCCCTCTCGATATACTGCTCGCATAGCAGGCACACCGCCGGGTAAACCTATTGTTACCGTTTTTCGATCATAATCAATTTTATAATCGCCACCTTTGGCAGTACCAATCGGTTGTGGCAAATACTTCAACTCATGATCGTACACTTGTTCAATCGTTCGATTTGAGGTAAATAGACCATTGCAAGTTAGAATGGCTTGTACCCCTTGAGTGATCATATCCTTGTCCTGTCGGAAATAGTCGTAGGTTTCAGCTTGTTGAGCTTGGGCGGTGAAAATAGTGGCGATAAATAGGGTTAGTAGGCTAATTTTTTTCATGATTACGGGTTGCGGGTTGCGGGTTACGGGTTACGGGTTGCGCTAAACCTGCAACTTGCAACCCGCAACTATCCAATAAAATATAAAAATCGTTTTCGAAATTCGGACATTGGGTAGACCCATTCTTTGTCTCTTGGATCAAATCTATGAATGGGTTTTATGGAGGCTATTTCTTTAATCCGCAATTCTTCACCAATCAAGTTATTCACAGCTCGGCTAATTGCGACTTTTTGATCATCCAAATCTAAGGTATGTAAATTATCTGCTTTTATCTCAATCGCTACTCGATAATCTTCTTCTTCGATGAGTACAAACTCCCATTCGGCCGCATCGAAAGTCTGTAAAACAATTAAGTTATTTAACATTTGAAATTTGAAATCCCAATCTGGGTTGGCAGGCTTGCAGGCTCGAAATTCCCACCTTGGAAGGTTGGGTGCTAATTTTACCATTTGCTGGCTTAGCACCAGTAATTTATCATCATTATTAGGAGAAATCGTAAAGACAAAAGACTTTTGGTTGCCTTCATCAATGCCCCACGCGAATTTCCCGAAAGAAAGGATTTGATTGTCTAGCATTTCTTTGGCTCGTTCTGCCATTTCGGGGTTGCGAAAGATGGCCTCGTTGAAGGTAAACCATTGCCAGAATTGTAGTATTTTTGGATGCATTTAACTTAGGCAGCTTTTTGGATATGTTTCAATTCAACTTTCCCTGATTTTTTTAAAATACCTGTTCCCTCAATTGCCATACCCCAATATAATTTCACCAAATCATCCACTTCTTGAGTAGGTACCCAGATTTTTAATTTAGAAGGCTTGTCACCATTTATAATAATATAAGAATCAGCTTTATCTACGGAAGTAAGGACTCCAAAAAAAGACAACACATTGGTTGTAGTCTGCTCTTCTTTTTTTACTTTTTGCTTGTCTATTATTTTTAAAATTTCTTTGAATTGGTTGATCTCTGTCATGGGGGGTTGTCCCTGTAGACCAAAAAATGCCAATTTTTCCGCCTCTTCCATTTTCTGACAATCTATTGCTAGCCAAGCCGCACTACGCAAATAAACGTATTTCCAAATTTGATCGTCCTTATCATCCTGCTTTTTTATTGCAGCCTCTTTACTTAAAATATAAGCCTTATTCAAGTAATCTTGATAGACTTTTGATTTTCCTTTAGCTTTAGCGATTTTACCTAAATCATAGTAATCCATCGCTGTATCATACAAAACATCTGCGGTTTTCATTGTTTATGAATTTTAGTTTTAGGATTGCCGAATTCTGTTACTATTACAAAGGCTGACGCATCAATAATGGTTCGCTCAACTTGCTTTCTTTTTAAATTAACCCTCATCGTTAGCGTATTATTTTTGGTTTCCTTCCAAAGGCCTGAAATCTCTAAATAACTAATATCAGACATTTTAGTATTAGTACTTTTACCCTTACTAATAATATAGTCTGTTCCCCCTCTAGTTCTTTTGAATTTATTATAGTCTGTCAATTCATTAACTAGGAGTATAGCAATAGCCGTGGCGCCATATTCAGTAGCCTCTTTACGATCATACCAACTACCTTTCACCTCTTCAGTAAGTCTACCTGACCAAATCAATTCAAATTTTTCATCGAAGTACCCTTCAACTTGTAATACTGCTTGTCCATTATGATTATTTTGTTCAAGACAATACATTGCAGCCTCTACCAAAAAAGTACCAAATGCCTCAGTCAATCCACCTATCCCGTCTTTTAAATTATCTAGTTCTAGTTTTCTCACATTGTTTGTTTATAATGGCTCTTACATCTAATCAAAGTTAAGTAAAATTTGACAAAAAATTACTTTGAGTTAACTACAATCAATTGCTGCATAAATTTTACCCCTTTTTCCAACTGCTCTACCTCTATAAATTCATTTGCTCGATGTGCCTGCTCAATATTTCCTGGCCCACAAATAACCGACTCGAACCCTTCTGCCGCAAATTGTCCAGCCTCAGACGCATAAGAAACGGCATTAATCACAGTTGAATCCGTCAATTGCTGTACAAATTTTACAACAGGTGCATCATTCTCTGTATCTAAGGGTACGACTAAAGGAAATCGTTCTTTATTAGTGATATTAAACTCAGGCACTTTTTTACGCATAATAGTAACTCTCTCCGCACAATAAGCCTTAAATTCAGCTACTATTTCTTCTAAATTATCTTTTGGTAAAGTCCGCAAATCCCAAATAACAGTACATTTATCAGCTACAATATTATGAGCAATTCCTCCATTAAATAGACCAACATGCAAAGTAGAATGAGGGGGTACAAAACGTTCATCACTTTTACCATTAGTAATCAAATCTTCCATTTTGTTTTCTAACCAAACTACCAATTTAGCCCCTTCATGAATGGCACTTGCCTCCGTATAAATTTTGCTACTATGCGCTCCCCTACTATGAATCGTTGTCTCTAAAGAACCCATTCCTTTTTGCCCTGTAATCACTTCCATTTCTGAAGGTTCTCCGATAATCGCAAAGCGTGGTTTTTCTAAATAAGTATCCATAATTGACCTCGCCAGTTCATGACCTGCCCAACAACCAACTTCCTCATCATAAGAGAAAGCGAAATAGATTGGTTGCTCTAAATCTGCTGCCAACATATCAGGCAGCATTGCCAAACAGCAAGCAATAAATCCTTTCATATCGCAAGTCCCTCGACCATATAGTTTGCCGTCTTTTTCGATCATGTCAAAAGGGTCGGTGTGCCAATCTTGCCCAGTTACGGGTACCACATCGGTGTGTCCAGAAAGCACCACTCCGCCATCTACGGCAGGGCCTATTCGGCAATGAATCGAGCGTTTGGTACCGTCCTCATTAGGTACATTATGAAAAGAAACGCCATGTTCTGTTAGGTAATTTTCAATCCAATCGGCTATACTAGCGTTGCTTTCTCCACCGAGCACCGGAAAACTGATGAGTTTACTAAGAATCGTTTGCGTTCGTTGTAATAAAGTTTCTTTTATCTGCGGTAATATCAATGACATTTATGTTTTTTTTATCAGAAGAAGATACTACTACTAAGTACCATTCCATTAACCGTCGTATCGGGTAGTATTTTCAAGTGCATAATGGTTCGATTATACATCACATCTAAATTTAATTCCGTCGATTTCCCTAATTGAATACTTACTCCAAAACCAGCAGCATAGGTTACTATATTGTTTAAAGTCAATTCATGTTCTTCATCAATAAGAATATCTCCATCTCGTATCCGCATCTCACTTGAAGTTCCATTTAATAATTTGCCTAAATGAATACCTCCAATAAAATACGGTGCTGTTCTTTTAGTTGAAAAATTATACTTTACCAAAATAGGAATATCCAAATTACTAATATCATGAGATAATAGACCTTGCCCTGGCAAATAATAATATTCCCCTTCTGCAGTATAACTATTATAAATGACTCCTGTTTGCAATGATAGTTTCCTGAAATAAGCAAAGGAAACCAAGCCACCAAATCGTAAACTTGCACCTCTTCCTTCGTATGGTCGAAACGGCGGTTGCAGATCTGAAACATCTAAATTGTATCGTCTAAAACCAGTTGTCAACCCTACTTTAACTTTTAATTTCCGCCCTTTTGCAAGCAATTGATTATTAGTATTGGGTGCTTTACAACTATTATACTTTTGAACGAGCTTAACAATCGTTTTCTCATTATACTTAATCGCTTTAGTATTAGCTGTAATGTCTCCACAATCCCTAAAAAAATACTTCAATTCACCAAAGTATCTAGTATCTTCTGTATATTTCCCTTCCTCCTCAGTATCATTTTTAGCAATTTGCAACTGTTCGCCGTTCTCTTTGATTAGCACATATTCATAAAATTTACCTTTCACTACTTGATATAAATCAGTATTTCCATCCACTAATTTTCTAATAAATTGTTTTTCCTGCTTATCTCGTACAGAGTTGATTTGAATACTTTCATAATAAAAAGAAGGCGTGAAATAAAAGCCATTTGATTCAGTCGGAATAATGGTTTTCGCTGGACTATCAAGTGTTTCTTTAAATAAAAATTGATAGGCTAAAACAGTTCGATTGTCATCTTTAATAAAGCCATTGATGGTGTCGTTTTCCAATGTAATCATATATCCTTTGACATATTCTTTGCTTTGTGCATTTAGTTTAATGGATAACAAAGGCAGTAGTAAGCATGCCAGAAAAAGAGTTGGAATTTTCATTTTAGGTTCAAGATTAGTTTAGAAAAGTCATTTCCTTTCTTGAACGGATTAAACAGACATCTGTTAGATAAACTTCAATATATAATTAGTTATTTGATGACAAATTGATAAAACTATTTTCGCTCCTACCTAATTCGGGTTGAAGTAGCGGTTTTGGGCACAACTCAGAGAGTTTTCTGTTACTTTCGATAGTAAATCGTAACACAACTCTTTGAGTTGTCCTAAATAGTGTTTCGACCTTCTTTTGGTATAACTGACTATTTTTAAGGTTATGCAAAAATCAGGAAAAATACTGCTTAGACCGCATCAATAAACCACCCATCAAAACCGTACAAACGACAATCAAAATTGGTAATTGAGCAATCCCAGATTGGAAAGAAAGTATCCCCATTCCATAATTAATAATCATATTACCAACCAAGGCAATGACAAAAATAATACTGAAAGCCGTACCAGAAAGTGCAGCAAACTTGTCGCCTACCATTCCTAAAAATATTGGAAAAATACCTGCAAACCCAGCACCTAAAAAGGCCAGTGCTATTAGTTTGAGTGTAAAATCGTTACCCAACCAAAAAATAAACGCTCCAATTAACATAAACGAATAACACCAATTCATGATGGTCGAGTCCTTATATTTTTTCAATAAATACCCTAAAGCTACTCTCATCAAGGTCAATGCCCCCATGTGAACCGTCAATCCCATCAATGCTTTTTGTCCA
This sequence comes from uncultured Saprospiraceae bacterium, assembly GCA_937924145.1. Taxonomy (GTDB): domain Bacteria; phylum Bacteroidota; class Bacteroidia; order Chitinophagales; family Saprospiraceae; genus JAFMDF01. The sequence continues at coordinate 1,079 of CALDTJ010000205.1, read as the reverse complement.
TCTATTTGCAAACCATCTTGTAAAAATCCATTCGTCCAATTGCTGACTAATCCCTCTAATCCACTTTGGAAAAACATAACCATTCCACCTAATAATAAAACTGGATTTTTAATCATTTGCAAAGCCTCTTTCATCGGAAAACCGCCTTGCTGCTTAGGTTCAGGAAAAGTGACTATAGCAACCAATCCAAGCACTAAAAATATCGCAGCCCCTAATCCTCCAATCACGGTAAAGGTGTCGTAATAATTAGATAAAGCTGAAATGATAGAAGGCAAACCTAATGCCCCCAATCCATAAAAAATACCAAGCGTACTCAATTTTGCCCCTCGTTCTCCTTCACTAATATCCGCCACTAATGCACTCGCAGAACTATTCAAAGCACCTCCTCCTGCTCCAATCAAAAAAATAGATAACTGTATAATCATCCAACTTGTTCCAAAAGCAATTCCTTCCATCCCAATTAAAACTAAAGAACAACAGATCAAAAACAAGCCTTTATACCCATTTTTATCAGCAAAAGGGCCACATAATAAAGAACCGACTAAAATACCGAAGGGTAAAATAGAGGCTAATCCACCAATGGCTAAATCGTTGACTTGAAATTTATCTTTGATCTCAGGTAGTATCGAGCCTAAGCAGATTACCGACATACCGAAGGTAAACATGATGACGCAGGCGGTGTTGAAGACTGTTTTTTTGTTGTAGGTCATGCGGGTTGCGAGTTGCAGGTTGCGGGTTGCGAGTTGCGGGTTGCGGGTTGCGAGTTGCGAGTTGCTAATCTAGCTTGGTAACCCGTAACCCGTAACTCGTAACTCGTAACTCGCAACCCGTAACCCGTAACCCGATTAGTATTTCAAATCTAAATTAATGTAAAAATTTCGATCGACGGTTACTTCTTTAATCGGTTTTTTAAACTTCTTTTTTTGCTCTTTTTCGGTTGGTTTCAATAATACCTCTTTGCCGTCAACTACTACTTTTACAGGCATGTTAAAGCCTTTTACAGCATCTTTCCATTTGTATTTTAGACATTTCTTATCAATTTGTAATGCTAATTGTGGAATACGCACATCTCTCAAATA
>CALDTJ010000204.1 GCA_937924145.1 uncultured Saprospiraceae bacterium | reverse complement strand
CTTTAAATCGGTAGAAATTTGATAAATTATTTGATTTTCATTGTGCCGTAGGTACAATATATACCACATACTGTACCTACGGCACAGTCAGAACTTGGGTCAATTACCTATTTCTACCGATATAAAACCCCTAAAGGGGTTTCTGCCCAAATGTGTGTACGTGGTAGGATTTTACAGGATGACAGGATATTTTATGGGTCGTTCTTTTTAAACATACAAAGTAGGTCGTCTTCTTATGCTTACCTATTAGATAGGATTGGATCACATGAGCAAACGAAGTTTGTGAACCGCTTGCGGATGAGAGAGCAACGGATTTTTGTAGGTCATACTTATTAGGCATTCAAAATAGGTCGTGTACTGTACAGCATCTGTATCATAAATATAGTCGAGCAGTCAACGTCTAAGAACACGACCTACAAAAATCCGTCAAATCCGTGATCCAATCCTGTCTAGTTTTAAAGTCTAAAATTTAGGACAAAGAATCTCCTCATTCTCAAAATTCCCAAGGTATGCTACAGAAATCTCAAAAGAACTTCGTCGTGGGCCACTCAGAGCTAAATCATCTAGGTTTAAATCGTAACTAAACCCAAATAACAAGTTATCGAATTCGATACCGACCATGGCTACAACCGCATCTAAAGAAATACTTTCATCGGCATTTCTAACGGGCCTTGCCCAACCACCAACGTGTAAAGCGAAAGGCGTATAATCTCCCATAGCTATCCGTACATTCGAACCAGCATTGACCGTCACATGAGGGCCTTGGATCTGAATAATGGCTCTTGGGATCAAGAATAATTGATCGTTTATTGGAAATCTGGCTGCGAGCAATCCAGTATATTTTCGATACAACTTATTTTCTACTGGAACCGCCTCATCTAAATCGGGATTAGCCGCTAAAAAAGATACATTGGGTTCTAATAAATGATGCATGGCACCACCTAAATAGAAAACAGTTCTATGGTTGGGGGAAAAGGTATAATTGATCCCTAAAGCCATATCGAAAAATGCAAAGTTATTTTCTGGTAAGTTCTCCCCTGTCGGAAGTGTGTAGCCCCCTACTCCATTGTATTGATCTTCAAAAGTCAAGTTTTCGTAATTGACACTTCTTTGATTTACGGCGATAGAACCACCAACCGTTAAATAGTGTAATCCTGATTCATCTAATGCCTTGTGAAAAGCACTTGACAATGCCATTTGGGTCGTTCTGAAACCAGAATCGTCCACTTGGTCATTAAAGAAAGACAATCCTACACCGACTGCATCACTCACTTTCTTTTTGTGATCTGTATCAAATCGAACATCGACTCCACCTGCAAACGTGTTGTACGGCTCATCTAAAGATTGTCTCCATTGATCTCGGCGCACAATCCCCATTCTGTACCGTCCACGGAAAGCACCCGCTAAGGCAGGATTTGTTAACGTTGGAACAGCAAAATATTGGGAAAAATGTTTATCCTGTGCAGATAAGTCAGAAAAGCAAAAGAAGGTAGCAAAAGCAGTTAAAAATAAGAATTTTCTCATCAAGGTCGAGTTGCGGGTTTCGAGTTGCGAGTTAAGTAAACCGTAATATTTTAGCATTATGACTTTAAATTAAAATACTTAATTTCCTAAGAAGTGCATTTAAACGAAATCGCTCACCCCGTAACACGAAACTCGCAACCCGCAACACGTAACCGAATATTTATTATTTAATCAATTGTTAGTGAATTTGCTGAATTGGAAAAGTCAATTCTCTAGGTCAAACCACAATAATATTAGATTTTCAAACGGAATCTGTTAATATTTAGTATTTTTAGTGCGAAAGGAAATAAACTTTGTTAGCTATTAAGCACTTTTTTATTTTTTTTGATAACTTGTCGTACTATTTTCTTGTTCATTTGTTACGAGAATAATTATGCATAGTTCATTTGACTTAAGACATATCTAAGTGGTGATGGAGTAGCATAGAAACCTATAATCAACAACAATTCATGATTTTTAGCATTTGTTCCCTTAGTGTGGTTCCTGTCCGAGCAGGAAGAAAGTACAAAAGTGAGATGATTACGCAGCTCCTTTTTGGAGAGGTCGTGGAATGTTGGGAGAAAAAAGGAGACTGGACAAAAATCCGTTGTTTATGGGATAACCAAATCGGTTGGGTACCGACCAATCAACTTACCCAAATCACTGAAGAAGAGGCCAATCGCTATCAAGAATCTTATGCTTGTTGTATGGAGTTAGCGCAGCCCGCTATCGCTTCAGATCACTTTTTACCGTTGACTATGGGCGCTTCTCTCCCTTGCTTCGATGGCATGCGTTTTGAAATTGCTGGCAATAGCTATTCCTTTAGTGGTCAAGTCATTACACCACAAAATATTCATACTTCGATAGATTTATTAATCAAATTGGCTCGCCGATATTTATATGCTCCCGAATTAGAAGGTGGTCGGTCTCCTTTTGGTATTGATAGTACAGGTTTGATCCAAGTTTTATTTAAAATGCTAGGTATCGCTATGCCACGTGATGCCTATTTGCAAGCTAGAAAAGGGGATAATATAGATTTCTATGAACAATCCGCTATCGGTGATCTAGTCTTTTTTCAAGACAAAAATGGGCATATCGATCATGTCGGTATTATTTGCGATAAAGACCGTATTATTCATACGCACGGTCAAGTTCGTATTGACAAAATCGACCATTTTGGTATTTATAATATGGAGCTAAAAAAGTACACGCATAAATTGCGGGTTATTAAGCGAGTATTAGCTGCTGAAACGCCTTCTAAAAAAATAACTCCCAAAGTAGAGGAAGAGGTGACCAATCAAATTGAAATGTTTAAGTAGTATTAATTTTTTCTAAGCTACTTTTCCACCACCACTTCCCGATTTGAATCCACAATCCACTCACTCCAAGAGCCAGGAAATAACTTAGCTGATGTAACACCTACATGGTGCATAGCTAGTAGATTGTGACAAGCAGTCACCCCAGACCCGCAATAAAAAATAGCTTGTCCCTTTGGTTGACCTTTTAGCAAATCTAAAAATCGCTGTGCTAGCGCAGTCTTTTCTAAAAATAAACCATCTGGTCCTAAGTTGTTGGGCCAAGGAGCATTTAAAGCACTTGGAATATGCCCTGCAATTGGGTCTATCGGCTCTTCTTCGCCTCTGTATCTATTAGCAGTTCTTGAGTCGATATAAGTCAATGCTTGATTATCAATATTTTGCTCCATGAACTGCACATCTACTAATAAATTCGCATTGGGTTTTGGGGTAAAAACTTTTGGAGTAACCACTGGAATTTCTTCGCTTGTTGGATAGCCCAACGCCTCCCAGTTTTTCCAACCACCATCTAATACCGCTACATTATCATGACCTAACCATTTTAACATAAACCATAATCTAGCTGCGATTCCCCCATGTCCTTGATCGTAAACAATAACCTGCACCTGTTCATCTATCCCCCAACTTGACAGTTTTTGAGTGATTTTTTCTATGCTAGGAAATGGATGTCTTCCCGTTTCGCCTGCAATAATTTCACCTGATAAATCATCATCTAAATGCGCAAATTGTGCAGTAAGTATATGACTTTTTTGATAATCTCTTCTTCCTTTTTCCAAGTCCGACAGTACGTGGCTGCTGTCTATGATAACTAAGTTAGGTTGGTTAAGAATTGCTTTTAAATCTGCTGCTGAAATAAGGGTTGTGTACATCTTTTTTAGTTGCTTATGTTAGGCGATAACTTTTAGTTATCTCCTAACTTATATTTCTGATTTTTAATTTTAAAGTAAAGAGATAACTTTAAGTTATCGCTTTACAAGAGACTATGGCCTAATAATTAAATTGTCCAATATTTTTGTATGCTTCAAATGCGTCTCACCACTTCGCCAACAAGATTGCTGTCCTTTTTTCACCATCGTAGCCTGAATTTGACCTGCGACTTTACTAAACTCATAAACATAGGCTCGAAAATAGTGATGATCGTTCAATGGTATGCTGGCTATAGATTGGGGCAACCTCGCACTACCAGATACAACCCAACCTTGGGTTTCTTCCAATGTCGGTTCAATACTTTTAGAAGGATTTAAATCATCTGTTACTAAAAATACGAATAAGCGATATAGCCCCTCCTCTTTGAAGACCAAAGATCGCAAATAATCTAATAAAGTAAAGTTTTTTTCAAATTCGGATGGATTGACATTCCAACGGTCATTGCCCTCCAATGGTCTTGCCTCACAATCCACTTTTTCCAACTCAGTAACTAAGGCGAAACCGTTGGGTGTGTAAAAATATTTATTAGGTTTGAAACGATAACCAGACTTATCTAAACTATTAATAATTAATTGATTAACGCCTCCCAAACTATCGGTATTCGTCAATAAATCATCAGGGATTTTCACCATATCAGACGCCGTAGGTGGAGGCCAAGGAAATTCTGCAATCAAAGAGGATTCATCCGGTAATTTTCTTATAAAAAATAAGCCAACGGCCTTTTTTCTACTTATAAAGTCTCCACTAATAATCTGATTCGTATTGTGGTCTAGGACAAGGTTACTAATCGTTATTTTTTTTGCATCTGTAGTAGACCTTAATTCTATATTTGATAAAGAGAAACTATTCTGACCTGTCGGTAAATCGAAAGATAAGATCGTTGGATGCGCTTGTTGATTTTCATTGGTGTTAATATTTTCCTCAGGCCAACTAGTCAAAAAAGTCCAATATCTAACTTTATGTTCTCTATCATAGAGCTGGAATAAAATGCCAGTTCTTCTTGTTTCAATTTTTAACTCCGCGGGCCGTCCATCTATCCGCCCCTCATAATATCCTTTGAAATCAACTAGGCTGGTGTACTTTTTTGCAGGACAATTACTTGCAAGCGGCTTGCTCATACCCCAAGCAAAACAGCCTACTGATCCATTTTTCGTGATTAGATTGATAAAATTTGGATTATAATTATGGAGGTATAAGGTGTGAATATTAATAATTTCGCCATACTGATTCGATAATTTTATATCCTTTAATTGAGAGCTACTTTTATCAGTATTTACATTTCCTAGGTAAACTTTCTTTTTGTCTAACTCTGTTAGGACGACCGTTAGAACGAGCTGATTGGATACTATTTTTTCAATAAACCCCAACTCCATTGCCCTCCCATTCAATCTCCCGATATATTTCTGATTAAATCTTGTTTGCTTTTTTAATGGTTTTGTAAAAACTAAGTCTTCCTTTTTAGGCTTTGATTTGTGATAAGCTGGACGCTGTCCCCACAGTAGCAATGGAAAGCTTGCTAAAATGAAAAGAAGCACTATATTTCGTTTATTCATAGATTTTTAAATAGATAGTAGAACCGCACCATTTATTATGGCTCTTTGCTAATTTGAACGCTTTTTTAGTTCCTTTAAGTATTTACTTAATTTCACCCTTCTGTTTCGTAATATAACTTCTCCTTTGGGATTAATTTTTACGATATGACCACCACCAAGATCAACTTCTGCTTCTCCATTTTTGAACTGCCCTGGCTGGCTCAGCACAAAATCAACAACTAAATCTCCTTTAAGATCAATCAGTGCCCATTTATTATCTTTTCTGACGAATGCCACTCCTTCTTTAAAATTTGTAGCCATATCGTATTGAAAATCTATCACGGGCGCGCCTGTTTTTTGATCTTTGTATCCTTGTTTTCCAGTTTTAGGATCAGTGTAAGGTCTCAATTTCTTATTTCTCCAATCAATCACCTCTTTAGCAGGTCCGTTGGGTGTTGGGTTCGGTGTAAATTTTGGTTCCACATCTGTACTTGGGTTGATAAAAATATTATTACCAATCACCAAAATTAAGAGAGCTGCGGCAATACCGCCTAATATTTTTCCTATCCTGTTTGACGATTTGGTAGGAGGTGTTGGGGCTGGTAGTGGTACAGGTTCTAGCACAGGTGGTTCAGGCGGGGGCACTTGATGACGCCCTCTACCTCCAGTAGCAACCATGTCAGATTCGCCTGCGGGTTTTAATGATTTGATAGATTCGTCGAAAGCAAGCGCATAGCCCGCATTCTTAAATTTACCTTCCTCCACTTTTTCCAACTTGGTGACAACTGAAATAGTCTCTTCTAAGCTGATCTCTTTTTTGCGCTCTTTTCCATATAAAACTTCTATCACCGCTACTTTCAAAAGCAAAGGAAATTTGCCTGCTCTTTGAGCTTTCACATAAAACAACCATTGTGTAAAGTCTTCTCTTTCAATAAGTTGTTCCTGTTCATTTAAAGCTCTTATTTCAAATGTTCCAGCAGCTAATGGGTCTATTAATTCTACCTCCATTAGGTTCGAAACTCGGATAGACTTTATAGTTGCCTCCTCCGAAATAGCTAATTCTTTTCTTAAAATCTTTTCGTTGAAGGCTATCCGCACTAGACATTTTGTGTCTTGCCCCAATTCCATTTCATTGGGTATCTGATATAAAATATTTCCTTGTTTAGGGCTCGATTTTGGTACCTCCTGTATAGCATTTTTTGGATGGAAGAAGAATTGCCCACCTCTATGTCCTTTTACTTTTAATGGCTCTCCTCTGGGAGTTTGTTCAGCCGATGCTACTACATTCTCCACTACTCGGTTACAAAGAGTGGCTACGCCCAAAGGGACCTTATTTTCACGCAAATGATACAGCAAACTATCTGCAAAAGGGCTATTATCCCCTGCTTGCCCATCAGAAACCACTTCATTTCTTCCAGCGGTTAACCCCCAACGAGAAGGGTCATTTTCAAGTCGTTCTGCTACCGCCGCACTTTTAAATTGAGTAAATAAACTACCTGAAAAACAAGAATCTGCAATCAGAAAGGTATGCTTAGAATTAATCGCACCAAGGATGGTTTTTATTTTACTATTGGACACAAAATCCTCGTGTGCGCCTAGTTTGGCATTGACTGGAATCCAATAGCCTTCATCAAAAACTTTATCGTATTCACCATGTCCAGAAAAATAAATCACCACATTGTCTTCCTCCGTTACCGTTTGCGCTAATGTTCTAAATCCTTGAAAGATATTGCTCTCCGTTGCCGCTTCATTAAAAAGGGTTCGAACGTACTTTTTTTCAAAATCATATTGAGTCGTCAATATTTCTATCAATTGATTCGCATCTCGCAAACAATTATACAAGGTAGGACAATGCTCATACGCGTCAATAGCGATGACAAAAAGATAATTTTTACCACTTTTAGGTCGCTCTGCGTCTTGCTCTGATGTTCTAGGGATTACCCCCTTATCATTCTCCTTTTCGGACATATTTATTTTTAAAGTGCTTGATTCCTCTCAAAAATAGAGGATTTGTGGAAAGGTTGCAAGGTAAGCAAGAGATAAGATGGCTGAATAATTTTTAAGAAAATTTCCATTTTGAATATGAAGGAAAGAACCCAATAGCTTTTCTTACTATTTTAGGATTCCCTTATTTGAAATCAAAGAAAATTTTAAAAGGAAGTAGAAATGGTTAAGAAGCGGGTATTCTCCTTTAGACGTACATTCTTAAAACAAAAAAGGTCTTCCGAAGTCGGTCGAAAGAAGGTATCAAAATATTGAACACATTAAACTTCGGAAGCATATTCTTAAGTTTTAGGTTTTTACAGCAATCTTCTATTAGTGTTTATTCTAAAATTTTTCGTAGGGAAATTGTCTATTGCTAAAATAAACATAATGTAAAACATTTACAATGGTAAGAAACAGAAAACCTATTCTTCTACAAAAGAGAGCGCCGATGTAATTTATTTAGTTCCTTTTAAATTATTTCTTGCGTAAATCTGGCAATATTTGTATTTAACAAACTGATAATCAAGAGACCAGCCGTCAGACTTTTGACATCTATGGTACTGGCTACCGTCAGATTAGGGAGTTGGAAAATAAGTAAGCAGTTGCAGTTTTTACGCAACAAGGGGGTATTTTAGGGGATATGGGGGTGCTGCTGGCAACTCATTAATTTTCAGGACTATACTGTACTGACACCGTTTTATTCGCCAACTGCAACTGCTACTTACGAGGGGTTTCTTAGAGATTAGTTCGGGTTGCGGGTTGCGAGTTGCGAGTTATGTAACCCGTAACACGTAACACGTAACTCGCAACCCGTAACCCGTTTTCATGCAGCCTGATTTCGCAAAGGAATACCAAGCCTATATTCAAGGTCTTTTTGGCTCAACTTTAGTAACTGGTCATCCGCCAAAAGAGATAAAACCATTAAAGCATTTTCTTGATTCAGGTAATTTCTGAGGAGTAAGAGGGTCTTTTTTAGTCGGCTAATTTTTTCAAAAGCCAAAAACCATAATTCCTCTGTTTTTAGGTCTTTAGGACCTTTTTTTTGTGTGGACTTATCGTCCATTTCTGTGTTTTCTCCAATAAGGGGGCGAAATAGTTCTTTCGTTTGATAATCTAAGTACTGGATTTTTGAATCAATAATACTGTAGATGTTTTCAACAATAGACCCATTCGGCTTGCCTACCTTTGGAGCACGCGTTTTCTTGTTCATGTCGAAGAGATTAAGGGGGTAAAGTAATCCTCGAAATGTAAGATTCAATGTGCTGTGAAAGGTTGTTAGAAGTTATTAAAGTTATTAGAAGTTATTTGAGGTTATTTTAATTAGTTAAGATACTGTACCTAATTTTCAATAACCAAAATACCTCAATAAACTTTTAACTACTCTTCTAATGCTTAAAGGCTTAAATGGCTGACAATTTCTTTATTTTTATTCGATTGATTATCAAAGAGATCAACCAACTACATACCCGCCCGCATTCGGGCTGGCTGCCAACTGTTTACTGCCTACTGCAATAACTTTTCTTTTTCAAACGGGTAGTTCGAGTGCATCATAGTTAGGCTAAAATAAAGTAGTCTATTTTCTGCCTGACTTATTCATTGAAAATTTACAATTTCAATAAACGTGTGCAAAGTTGCATGGCTCTAAAATTTTTGAGCTTTCAGCTCTGGTTTCGGTTTAGCAACGACTAAATAATAACTTCCGCATTTATGACAGTCAAATTTCAAGTTATACTGCGTTGAAAATACTCGTCGATGCTAGGCATCGTCTGCGTTTTTCGCCTTGTCTAACTTTAAATTTCCCTTGTCAAAATGGGGAATTTATTTTTCACTCGTTACTTAAAAACTCAGTCTTTAAAAAAATGGAAACATGGAATTGGGGGTAACTCAACGATTACCAGCTACTTATAGCAGGTTCTATGAGAAACAAATTTTTTTGAGTAACAATGATAATTGTTGAACCTAAATTCCATGAATCCATTTGGAAAAAATCACTTTGCATCATCAAGATAGCCCAGACAATGGTCTGACGCTACTAAGTTCTTTGATGATTAATTCCGTAATTCTTTACCTGTGAGACTAATTTTTTACAACCTAATTTTAGTGTTGAATTTTTAGCATAGGCAAGTTTAGTTTTCGAAAACGCCTATTGAATTTTTCGATTCTAATAGTCATTCTCTTAACTTGATTTGAAAGCAGAAAATCTAACTTTCAGTTTGTTTGAGATATGCTCCGTGGGACCGGAAATTTGTTGAGAGATTAATAATTCGTATGTTCATATTAAAAGCAAAGACTATGCCTAAAACAGATTTTAATAAAAAATAATGTATTTATTTTTATAAGATACCCTTTTTGGGTTATGAGAGGTGAGAGAACTAGAAAGTGAGAAGGTAAGATTTGTGAGAAGGTAAGAAAAAAAGGAGCTGATTAGATCAACTCCTTTTTTTTATGCGATTCATCATTCATTACTAAAAAGACTATTGATTAAAGTCTTAAGTGCATACTGCATACTGCATACTGATCTACTCCTTTATATAAGTATAGTTCGATTCATCAGTCATGCTTTCATTGAAAACATAGCCATTTATTTCTAATGATTTTAAGTGTGCTGGGTCCGTAATTTTATATTTCACGATTTGATTTGTCATTGCTCCTCTTGCTTTTTTTGCGTTGAATGCAATCACCTTATATTTATCTCCACGTTTTTCTCTAAAGTGAATATTAATCAAGTCTCCTTTTAATTTATCTGTTTTCACAGAATGGAAATATTCCTTAGATGCCAAATTTATAATACAATTAGTCTCGGATTCGGCTAAATCCTCATTGATTAGTTTGGTGATGCGATTATCCCAAAATTCGTAGAGGTTTTTGTATTTATCCGTTTTTAATTTAGTCCCCATTTCCAATCTATAAGGCTGCATCAAATCCATTGGGCGCAAAATCCCGTATAATCCAGAAAGGATTCTTACATGCTTTTGTGCAAATTCGTGATCTTTTGCATCAAAAGTGTCTGCCTCCAATCCTTGATAAACATCTCCTTTGAATGCTAAAATCGACTGCTTAGCATTTTTGGTTGTAAAAGGCATCGAAAATTGATTAAATCGCTCTACATTCAAATTGGCGATATTATCACTTACTTTCATCAAGCTTTTGAGGTCTGCTGCGGATTTTTTCTTTAATACGCTAACCAATTTGCCACTATCTTTCAATAATCTTGGTTCAGAATGTGTCCCCATTGGAGAATCAGAGTAGTCTAAAGTTTTAGCAGGAGAAAGGAGAACTATCATTTTGTATAGTATTTTTTTATCGTTTTTACCGATGAATTTATTCGTCAGTCTAATAATAATATATAAGCGACGATTAAGATCGTCAGTGCTGTATATCCCCTAAAAAAACAACATTTATTTTAAATAGTTTTTTTAAAAAGGGAATTCGTTTAATTTAGCGCAAAATTACACTTCTTTCTGAATCCAATAAAGTGTTTTAGATCGAAATTATTTATTTGAATATTCATAGTTTATATTATTTATGAAAGCTTTAGTCATTTCAGGAGGAGGTTCTAAAGGTGCATTTGCAGGTGGCATTGCAGAATATTTAATTAAAGAACAAAAAAAGGACTACGATATTTACGTAGGTACTTCTGCCGGTAGTTTATTATTGCCATTGCTGGCTTTAGGGGATATTGATAGAATCAAAGCAGGCTTTACAAAAGTGACTCAAAAAGATGTTTTTAGCAATTGCCCTTTTATTATCAAAAAGAAAGGAAATATCTATACGTCTAAAATTAATCACTTTAACTCGATGAAGATGTTTTGGCGCAAGCAGAAAACATTTGGGAATAGTGGTGCCTTACGGAAATTAATCAGTCGGATATTTTTAAAAGAAGACTATGACAGATTGGTTGCCACCAAAAAAGAAGTGATGGTGACTGTTTGTAATTTCACCAATCGAAAAACAGAATATAAGTCGATTCATGATAATAGCTATGAGGATTTCTGTGATTGGATGTGGATTTCTGCCAATTTCGTTCCTTTTATGAGCATTGTCATCAAAAATGGGCACGAATACGCAGATGGCGGTTTTGGAGATTACTTACCCATTCACCCTGCTTTGGATTTAGGAGCAAAGCACGTAGATGCTATTTATTTAAGACCTGAATCTATTAGTACCGTTTCTTTACGAACCACGGATCCTTTTGACGTCTTGATGCGAGCTTTTGAATTTATGCTGGATAAGATTGGAAAAGATGATATTTTGATCGGTAAGTTCGAGGCTTTGAGAGAAAACGCTACGGTCGATTATTACTATGCACCTTATGTTTTGGTAGATAATGCATTTATTTTTGATCCGCCACTGATGAATAAATTATGGGCGGATGGGTTGCGCTATGCTCAGGAAAACCCTCCTAGTAAAATGCGGACAGATGCGGATATTGATTTGTAGTACTGTTGACGTCAGTTGCTTTTATGCACTAATAGCTTGTGGTTAATTTTTCCACACGGATTTTTTTCCACACGGATTTTGAATGGACCTTTAACACAGCCTGCTCAGATTTTCTATCGGAGGAAATTGGTACCTAGGCTGACCGCAAAGAAGGTAATTTGTCAAATTTCAACGAATTTGACAAATTTGAATTTACCCAAAAGGCTGATTTTGCTAGTTTTAGTTTTCCCTACTCTTCTACCTCCATTATTTGCGATGCCAAAATAGAAATCAAACAATACCCTACAAAGTAATAGAATCCAGAATGTAATTTCGCCTCAATAGAATCTTCCGAAGACGTTGCCAAAGTAGCTAATAATACCCCTACCACGAATACATCTGCCATCGACCACTTACTAATAATTGCTACAAATTTGTGCAATTTAGAGCGCATCCCCATCTTTTTGACAAATAAGACCATTAATAAAATGACTGCTTTTAAAATAGGAACAATTACACTAAACAGTAAAATTAAACCAGCTACTAAGGTATTATCATTTTCATACAAAGTCTTGATTGTATCAATAATACTTTGAACAGTTTCATGCACCACCAACTCTCCCACTAAGGGCAAATTTGCTCCAATTTTCAAACTAATAATAGGGGTCATTAAGCCTGGATATAGGCAAATCAATGAGATAATTATTAATACAAAAGCTATAATATTTCTAGTACTCATTATGTATCGGGTATAGTTTTGAAGAAAATGCGAAGGTAGGGAATTTTGGGTTATTATTAAAGTTGGCAGTGTTACAGTCAGCAGTTGGCAGTATTACAGTTGGCAGAGGGTAGTGTGTAGTCAACATCTAAGAACACGACCTACTTTGAATGTAAAAAAAAGTACGACCTAGTCATCCCACCTGCTTTGCGGTTCTCTCCCTTGAATGTTCCCCGAACATTCACCCTGCGGGAGCGGTCGTTCATCCTGTAAAATAGTCTTCCTCTAAAATGGCATATTGATAGTTATCCCACCATTCTCCTCTTATAGGTAGGATTTTTCGATGTTTGCCTTCTCGTTGCATCCCTACCCTTTCTAATAATTTAATAGACCCCGTATTTTCGGTCGCTACACCTGCGGTTATTCTATGCAAATTTAAATCTACGAAGGCATAATTAAGGATGGTTTCGACTGCTTCAGTTCCATAGCCTTTGCCCCAATGGTCAGGATGTAAACCATAAAAAACTTCTCCACTTCTGTATTTGAATTTCGATAAATTTAAACCTGCCTCTCCAATAAATTCATGGGTTGCTTTATTAAAAATAGACCACCAGAAATTTGTCTTTCCAAAAGTAGTGTCACTAAGCGCATTTATAAGCAACGTTTCTGTAAATGCCTTATTTTCAGGAATTCCTATGGTATTGTACCGAGCAACTTGCTCATTGGATTGCATGGCATAAATGTTCTCCAAATCTTCAAGCGTTACCAATTTCAAGGTTAATCTGGCTGAATTTAAATTTGCCATCAGCTTATTATTTTAGGGGGTTAATAAAAGCAATAGCAAGATGGTGAAATTCTTAAAACAAACCAAATAGCTGCCTATAGAAATTCGCGATAAGCAATATCACTAAACCTTTTTCCATCCTTAGCAACATTATTACAATCTTGTCAACAACAGCCAAGGATTGATTGGAAACCGACCTTTCTGAGTCTAGATCATGCTCAATTATTGTCTACTTTAGTAGATACCATTCTTCCTAAAACAGAAACGCCAGGGGGATTAGATGTCAAAGTAGATATGTTTATAGACTTGGTTTTTAGCCAATTATACAATGCAGAAGGTCAAAAAAGTATCGTCGCAGATCTAAATGCTTTTGACGAAAAATGTCAAAAAAAATATGGCAATCGTTTTTGCGAATTAACGGATACTCAACGACAAGAATTACTACAAGCAGAAGAAAAATCTAACGCCAAATACAATGGTGGTGTTTGGGGTACGGCAGTTGGCAAACAAGCACCTGTTGGTTTTTATCGTTCTATGAAATCATTGGCACTATGGTGCTATTTCACTTCAGAGGAAATCGGAAGTGAAGTACTGAATTATGATCCTGTGCCTGGTGAATATCGAGGTTGTGTGCCCTTATCAGAAATTGGAAATCAGTGGAGTTAGTTATTCTAAGTAGGTTAGCTCTATATCATTGATTTGGACTTCCCCTTTTGTTCCATCAAGCATTAATACGAAAATTGCAATCCTGCTTACATCAGAAGGGTAATAACCAATTTTAGCTGAATAATCCATGTTTTCAAAAGTTCCACTGATAAGTATATCTCCTTCTGTACTAGAAAAACCTGATATTTCTCGATTTTCATAAGGTCCAGAATCGGTGCGCAATACTACTGAGATGCCTTTACCTGATATATCTTTACCTGATATATTTACTTTTAATTTTAAAGTTCCCCCTTCTTGGTAAAAAGGAGGATTCTTAATCGTGTATCTCCAGCCAGCAAAGACATTATTATCCAGTGCCTCCTTTGAGATTATTGAGGCATAGCTCTTTCCCTCATCATCATTTTGAATTATTTGATTGGTGTAATTTGGATCAATATCTGCACTTCCAACAATGAATGTCCAATTTGTATCAGGTGTCTCAAAATTACTCTTGAGGATAGTCGTCTCCTCATTTTTCTCTTTAGCCCAATCAGGTGTTGGCGTGTTCTTATCAAACAATTCTGTCAAATAATAATCTCTAACTTCAGGGGTGGTGTGTTTGTTATAATTACCAGAAAGGCTGCAACCATTAGGTGTACCGCACATCATTGATTTTTCTGACCCATTGGGAAGTGTTAAATTAAGATGGGGTCTTCTCAGTACTGCGTGTCCAAGTTCATGGAACATTAATGCCTCTTTTGCTAAATCACTTCTATCTTCCCAACACTCCGTAGAAGTACTTATCTCTACTTTTCTCAACCCTGTATTTTCGTAATTTTTATATCCTAACCCACAAACCATTTCTAGATCTTTAAAAACGACTTCTAGATTTTCTTTAACTAGTTTTATATCACGCAAAGCCGCCTCTTCATAAAATCGGTCTACGTATTCTTGGAAAGCAGGGTCTATTGCCAAAATGGTTTCTTCCTCCTTTTTACAAGTGCTTAAAGTAACAAAAAGAAATAAGATTATAAAGGTGAGATTTTTCATTAGAGAGCGTTTTTTGGGAAAAATGATATAATATCAAACTTACTTTATAATATTCCATTTAACAAATCAAAATGTGTTAAACCCTGACAATTAACAGTCGTTAAAAAATTAACATTCGTTAAACCTTCTTCATATTCATCACTTTGTTAATTTGTTGAAAACTTCTCTACTAAGGATTGCAATAAAACCCAAAATACCTGTATTTTTGCGCGCTTATGAGACTCCGCACATTAGAAATAAAAGGATTTAAGAGTTTTGCTGACTTAACTCAGATTCACTTCAATGAAGATGTCATTGGGGTTGTAGGTCCGAATGGTTCAGGTAAATCCAACATTGTGGATGCCATCCGTTGGGTATTGGGAGAGCAAAAGAGTAAGGAATTACGTTTAGATAAAATGACGAGTGTCATTTTTAATGGAACTAAAAAACGTAAAGCAAGTGGTGCTGCCTCCGTTTCTTTGACTTTTGAAAATACTAAAAATCTCCTTCCTACGGAATATAATATGGTCACGGTGACCAGAATGTTGTACCGAAGTGGAGAAAGTGAATACCGCCTTAACAACGTGCCTTGTCGATTGAAGGACGTTACTTCCCTCTTTTTAGATACTGGAATTGGTTCGAACTCTTATGCGATTATCGCCTTAAATATGGTCGATGATTTATTGAGTGATAAGGAAAATGCTCGACGTCGAATGTTTGAGCAAGCTGCTGGTATTTCTAAATATAAAAAACGGAAAAGAGAGACCCTTAATAAATTAAAAAATACGGAGGCTGACTTAGAAAGAATTGAGGATTTATTGTTTGAAATTGAGGGCAATCTAAAGTCACTGGAAAAACAGGCAAAGCGGGCAGAAAGATATTACGCTATCAAAAAAGATTATAAAGAATTAGCTTTAGATTTAGCCGTTTTCCAAGTGGCAGAATATAAAGAAGATTATAAGTCTATCGAAAGTCGATTGACCGCTGAAATGGATGGTTTTAGGCAATTAGAGATTGATAACCGTAAGTTAGAGGCAGATATTGAAGAAGAAAAACGGAAGAATTTAGACTACGAAAAGAATTTATCGGAAAGCCAAAAAGCCTTAAATAGCTTAGTTGGTAATATCCGTGAAATGGAAAATGAAAAGCGGATTTTAGAACAAAGATCCCTTTTTACCAAAGATAACAAGGAAAAATTAGGCACTCAGATAAATGTTGCTAAAGCGAGAATCACCCAACTAGAAGAAGAGGTGGTCGATTATAGAGCAAGAATCAATGAGGAAAAGCGAAAAGAGGCAGAATTAGATGATTTATTAGAGCAAGCAGAAGAAGATTTAGCAAAAATTAAGGCCAGTCACAGCACTTTAAAAACTGATTTAGATCAGTATTTGGAGGCTCAACAAAGCATGGAGCGCGCCATCTTCGAGATGGAAAAAAATAAAGCGATTAATACCAATCAATTGGAATCTTTAGGTCGATCTTTACTAGCGGACCAACAAGAAATTATGGGGCGCCAAGGAGAAATTGACACTTTAGGCATACAGTTAAAAGAGTTGACTGAAAAGGCAGACAAACAAGGTGCGTTAATTGAAAATCTAGAGAAAAAAGAAGGCGAAAGACAGATAGAAATTGAGCGAACGGATAAAGAAATTCGGGAGTTAAATGATACGATAGCAGGAATCAGTAGAAAACTGGATGCGAAGGAAAATGAATTCAAATTGACCAAGAGTATGGTCGATAATTTGGAGGGTTTTCCAGAGTCCATTAAGTTTTTGAAAAATAGTAAAGATTGGAAGGTTAAAGCGCCACTTTTATCAGACATTATTTATGTAAATGAAGCATATCGAGTGGCTATTGAGAATTACCTTGATCCCTATTTAAGTTACTATGTAGTAGAAAATATGGAAGGTGCTTTGGAGGCGGTCAAACTATTAAACCGTACCCAAAAAGGAAAGGCTAATTTCTTTGTGCTTGAAGCTTTTGCGGACTATGCGCCTTCAATGACCACTTTTGGAAATTTCACCCGTGCTACCGAATTAGTAGAAGTCGATGAAAAATATACTCATTTAGTCAGTTATCTTTTATCCAATGTATTTTTGACTGAAAAGGGAGTGAATGAATTAACAGAGAAAGTCGAAGATGCTAATGTTGTTTTACTATCTCAAAGTGGCGGATTTATTAAGAAAAAATTCAGTCTTTCGGGTGGTTCTGTCGGTTTATTTGAGGGTAAGAAAATTGGTCGAAAAAAGAATTTAGAAGTATTAGAAAAGGCAATCGCTGAGTTGGATAAGCAGAAAGATAAGTTGACCTCTACTCTACTAGAATTAAAGTCTAATCTAAAAACGCTTAAGGAGAGTTCTAGTAAGGTGTCGATTAACACAGAAAAGCAATTGTTCAATCAGTTGACTAATCAAAAAGTGTCGATTCAGACTCGGTTGGAAAATTTTGAATCCTTTGCAGGGGAAGTCACGACTAAGATTGAGCAAAATCAGATGCGTATTTCTAAAATCAAAGACGAAAATAAGGTCATTGATTCAGAATTAGCAGCCAAAAGAAAAATTGCAGAGAACTCCAAATCAAAACTAGCGAATACGGACGATTCGTTTAAGGAGGTTGCCAACAAAATGAGTGTGGCGAATCATGCTTTCAACGAGAAAAATATTGCTTTCATTAAGCAACAAAATATGGTCAATACCATCCAACAGGAATTGACTTTTAGAGAAAAACAGTTGCAAGAATTAAAGGAAAAGTTGGAGAATGACTTGGCAACAATTAGTAGTTCGGATGGAGAAATCTCTGAATTGCTAAAGCAAATGAAAGTCTTAGATGTCAAGCTATTAGAGGCTTATGAAATAAAGAAAGAGCGATCTAAGACCTTGGGAAGTGCTGAGCAAGATTATTTCAAAGCAAGAGGATTCATCACCGAAATGGAAGATAATTTGCGGAAATCTAACCGTAAATATCTAGATACCCAAAGTCTAATTAATAACCTAAAAGATAAGTTCAACGACATTAAATTGAGCCTTTCCTCGATTGGGGAACGAATGAAATTAGAGTTCCAGATTTCTATTAATGAGGTCATTAAAATGGAACCTAAGGAAGGTATCAAGAGAGATGATTTGCAAGCCAAGGTTGATAAGTTGAAGAAAAGATTGGATGGGTACGGCGAAATTAATCCAATGGCAGTTGAAGCTTATAATGAGATCAAAGAGCGATATGATACGATTACTAAACAGAGAGACGATGTCGTGACCGCTAAGAATTCTTTGATTGAAACGATTGCGGAGATTGAAACGACGGCAACAGCTCAATTTATGGAGGCTTTTGAAAAGGTTAGAGTTGCTTTCATTGAAGTTTTCCAAAGTCTGTTTACAAAGGATGATATTTGTGATTTAGTCTTAGAAGAACCTGATAATCCATTGGACTCTAGGATTAAAATTACTGCTAAACCGAAAGGAAAGCGACCACAATCCATCAGTCAATTATCGGGTGGGGAAAAGACGCTTACTGCTACTGCCCTACTCTTTGCATTGTACCTTTTAAAGCCTGCCCCTTTCTGTATCTTTGATGAGGTCGATGCACCTTTGGATGATGCCAATATCGAAAAATTCAATAATATTATTAAGAAATTTGCGGAGCGATCTCAGTTTATCGTTGTGACGCACAATAAGCAGACGATGGCGGCTGTGGATGTGATCTATGGGGTGCATATGCAGGAGATGGGGGTTTCCTCTGTTACGCCTGTTGATTTTAGAGCTTTGGATAATCAGGGGAATATATTGGAGGCTGTCGAGGGGTAAATGATAGCATACTTTCAGACTTTCCAAGTTTTGAAAACTTGGAAAGTCTACGCTCTCTCAATCTACTCCACATACCATTCCTTAACTATTTCACGCGCAGGTTGCTTAGGTGTAAAACTCAAAGGAGAATGTCCTCGTCTCCGTCTTCGAGTAGAAGTTTCTGTTGGATTTCTATAAATTTCAGGGGTCCATTTCCAAATAAAAAAGCCACCGATCCATTCTTCTTTCCAAAACATTTCAAAGACCGCTTGATAGCATATGGCTTGTGTGGTATCACAAATTTCTTTAGGGTCAACATCATCTCCTCTTTTTTCCCATTCCCACGGTGAAATAGCGGAATCTGTACTACTTTTATAGCCAATCTCTGTAAAGACAATGGGCATATCCCAACGAGCTTGTACTTCTTTAATTTTTTGAACATGAGGTTCCCATCCTTTTTTTAACTCTTTTAAAGTTGGTTTTTCATTTTGGGTCAACGGAAAGTAACCTTGAATACCAATATAATCTAAGGCATCCCAGAATGCTATTTCTTCATATTCTTTATAAAAATTAGCAGCATAAGTAAGTTGTCCAGGATAGATTTTTCGAATGTTGGCGATGATATCGCGCCAGCGCTGTTCGTGCTGCGTGGAGGCAATATACAATTCTGTCCCAATACAAAGTCCTTCAAAATTATGGTTGGCGGCAATTTGGGCATAGTGCATAATAAATGCCTCGTATCGTTCAAACCATTGATCCCATTCTTCGGGAGAATTCATGTCAATATCAGATCGCCATTTTCCATTGGCCTCCGTTATCCATATATGAGGCTTGAGTAAGGTCTTAATTCCTTTCTTTCTAGCCATGGTGGCCATCTCCACCAAACTAGTATCTCTTCTTTGGTTTCTTTCCTCGTTACTTCTAAACAAAAGTTCTGGACTATTAACGCCCGACTGCCAGCCAAAGGGTGTTTGAGAGATCCATTCTACACCATGATCACTAAGGCTTAGCACATCAGCAACACGTACGCTATCCCATAAAGCTTCCCAGCATACGCCCTTCATTTTTTTGAATCCAATATTGTTTTTTGTAGATAATTTGAAAGGAGGTCTACAGGCTTTGAAGGTCCCAATCCCTGCTAAAAGAAATAGCAAAAGCAAAAAATATAGTTTTCTTAGGTGGGTTTTCATTTTTAATAAATTCGTCCCTATAAGTAATTAAACGAAAAGGCTGATCACTCTCCTGCAATATCCTCTAACCGCTCCTTCATAGCATCATACTCCGAATACCCACGTCCAATATAATGCAACTGATCTCCTTTCCGAAAAAGCACCGCAGGAAATCCATTCACTCCCCATTGTCGACTTTGTTTAAAATCAGTAATCGTGGCTTGCTTCATCTTTTGGGAAGGGAATTTGTCAGCAAATTCAGCAAAATCAATTCCTAGCTTTTCACAAATAGATTGATAGAATTCTACTTGTTTTGGGTCTTGATTGGCAACATAGAAATAGTGCTGCGTTAACTCATAAAAGGAAAGCACCTTTTCTGGAGCTATACTTCGCACCGTAACTACCGCTCGACAAGCAGGCTCCGTATCATAATTGAAGTTATCTAATTCAAAGAGTCCGTAGCCAAAAGGTTGACCGCTTCGTTTATTCACCTCTTCCCAATGATGTTTTAGAAAGTTTTTGAATTGATCATTCCATTCGTCTCCCCCACCTGGTCGTAAGCCACCCATCACCATACTAAAGGGAATATGTTCCTGTTTCCCATATCGTTGTAAAGCATTTAACTGCGGAGAAATACCCCAACACCAACTACACATGGGATCTCCGATGTAAATGATTTCTTTGTCTGTTTTCCATTCTACTGGCTCAATTGATTTGTCTGAAAATTCAGGGATGGTACATAGTCCTGTTTCGGGATCACAATTGATTGTTATCTCTGTAGTTTGACTCATAAGTGTTAAGGATAAATGGAGTAATATTAGAAAGATAGTTGGTTTTATTATAGACATTTTACTTGCATCAAAGGGAGTATAAAGAGTTGCTGCTATTTGAAAATATAGGAATCATCATAACAAATCTTGGCCACAAAAAGTTTTAAAGGCTTTTTGTCAAGCAGCTCCTTTTTTCTTAACAAATTTAGGGGGTTTATGTAGATCAACTTATAGATCACTAGTTCTTTAAACCGTTACCTGATAAAAAACAATAATTATTTATCCAACAGATAACAAACAACCCGAATACCAAACATACATCATACTAGCCAAAGCCACCATATTAGACAACAATCCAAACAAGCGCATTTGCTGGACTGTATACGTTTGGGTTTTATAAATCCAAAACAGGTCCAATAATAACCACAATAAACCGATAGCTAACATCCCTCCAAAAATAAGGTCTTTGTAAACAAACAGTAACAAGCTCACTTCTATACTTACAATTCCAATAATCAATAGCTTTGTCTTTTTCATCCCTAATATGGTAGCGGTGGTCCGTCGGTCCGCTTTTCGATCTGGTTCTATATCCATCACTTCTCCTATTAAATGAGACTGCCAAGCAAATAGTAGTAGATAGAAATAAGTGATGTAGGGGAGATTGGGAACTTGATTAATATATACACTAAAGGTAGCAGTCATAACATAGCCCACCTGACAAAGCAATTCCAAAGGTGGGCGACTTCGTAATCCTTTTTCAGGTAAATTGTATAGTCCATTGATAAGGACAAAGGCTGCCATTAACATTAAAAATTGCCAACCTGCAAAATATAGCAAGATTGGAATACATAGGATTTGTACAAGGAGGATAGGTTTCCAAAGTGCTTCTAATTCTTCCTTGCTACCTTTCGCGCCAAACCAAAAACTATCTTTTCTTGGATTGAATTGATCTGTGTCATAATCTACGCTATCATTCCAGCCGTAGACCATAAAATTGAGTGGAAAGGTAACATAAACCAAGCCAACCCAAAAAGGAATACTCGTCCACACAGTCTCCATTTGACTAGTGGGTAATAAGTATAGCCATAAAGTGGCAAACCATAAACCAGGTCTGGACACTTTTAAATAGAATAACAATTGCTGAAGCATAAACTATTTTTTTTTTTGAACAAAGCCTTGGCCGCTATAGAATCTATTCTACCGAATAGTTAATATTATTTCCTAATTTTAAGATTAGAATGAAGAACAAAAACAGGAAAAATGGACTTACAAAAATTCAAAGATAGTTTAAGCGAAGCTCAACCAGAAGACACCATGAACTTTTTGTTAAAAGCATTGTGGTTTGATGCCAAAGGAGATTGGACTAAAGCGCATGATTTAGCAGATGGCCCGCCGGGGAAAGAAGCGGCATGGGTGCATGCCTACTTACACCGGAAAGAAGGAGATACGTGGAATGCGAATTATTGGTATCGTCAGGCTGGACGGGCTACGCCCGATGAATCATTGGAAGAAGAGTGGACTCAAATAGTACAATATTTTTTAGAAGGAAAATAGTAATGAATTATAAATAATTATTATATTACCTTAAAATATTAAATCTAACACCCTTATGAAAAAAATCTTACCCTTTATTCTATTACTAATTATTACTCAAGTCTTAGTAGCGCAGATCAACAGATGTGGACACCAACACTTATTGGATATGCAAGGTCCACAATTCCAACAATTAAGCGAACAAGCTTATGATCAAGTGAGGCGAACTAGTAATAATAACCAAAGTAGATCAAAGCAATTACTGACAGTACCTGTAGTGGTACATATAGTTTATCAAACCTCAGAGCAAAATATTTCTGACGATATAGTACAATCTCAAATTGATGTCCTCAATGAAGATTTTCAGCGATTGAATGCTGACGCAAGGGAAGCGAGGGCTATATTTCAAGAAGTAGCCGCTAATCCAGAAATACAATTTGTTTTAGCAGATACGGATCCAGATGGAAACCCT
>CALDTJ010000203.1 GCA_937924145.1 uncultured Saprospiraceae bacterium | reverse complement strand
ACTTATTTGCATTTGGGAACCGAAAAGTTATCCCGTCTTATTACAATTTTTAGCACAAGGTTTTTCTTGTCCGAGAAAGGTGTTGATTAATTCAGCCGTGCGGTTACTTGAT
Organism: uncultured Saprospiraceae bacterium; assembly: GCA_937924145.1. Taxonomy (GTDB): domain Bacteria; phylum Bacteroidota; class Bacteroidia; order Chitinophagales; family Saprospiraceae; genus JAFMDF01. The sequence continues at coordinate 6,338 of CALDTJ010000203.1, read as the reverse complement.
GCGCCTGATGGGACAAAATTGATGAATGTGAATCACCCAGAAGATTTGGAAAAAGTGATGAGTATGATTAAACCTGATTAAAAAAAATTCAAAACTAATTATCAATAAAATGAGACTAGCAAACAAAGTAGCCATCGTAACAGGTGGTGCCAGAGGAATAGGCAAAGCCATTTCTGAATTATTCGCCAAAGAGGGGGCAACGGTAATTATTTGGGACTTATTAGACGTAGGTCAAGAAACAGCAGAAATCATTCAGGCAACTGGTGGGAAAGCTACTTTTACCAAAATTTCGGTGACAGATGAAGAGGCAGTTAAAGCTGAGGCTAAAAGAATTTTTGAAGAGTACGGTCGCTTAGACATTCTGGCAAACAATGCAGGAATTGTAAAAGATAGAACGCTCCTAAAAATGAGCATGGATGAATGGAATGCGGTATTAAATGTCAACCTAACGGGTGTATTTATCTGTACGCAGGCATGTGTCCCTTACATGATTGAAAATAAATATGGTCGAATCATTACGGCAGCTTCTACTTCTGGGATGAGAGGTAATTATGGTCAATCTAATTATTCTGCTACCAAAGCAGGAGTCATCGGTATGTCTAAGACATGGACGCTGGAATTAGGAAAACATGGTATTACTGCCAACGTTATTGCACCAGGATATACGGTAACAGAAATGACTGCTACTATTCCTGAAGAAACTGCGAAGATGTTTGCTAAGCAAATTCCAGTTCGGTTCTTAGGTGATCCGATGGATATTGCTCATGGCTATTTATATTTTGCATCGCCTGAGGCTAGATATGTATCTGGTGTTTGCTTGAATATTGATGGTGGGGCAGCGAGATAAGAAGTTGAGTCTTTCCAGCACTTCAAGTGCTGGAAAGACTAATCATCTCAACAACATTAAAACCCCTCCTTCTTTTAATCTTTCTCCATTGGATTGCTCAATTTGAACTAAATAGGTATAAGTGCCCATTGGTACATCTCGTCCATTTTTCTGCCCATTCCAACCTAAATTTACATCTGTACTTTCAAAGATTTTTCCACCGTAGCGATTATAAATTACCAGCTGATAATTTTGAATACTTGCATCAAATAAAACGGTGGGTTTGAATATTCGATTTTCTCCATTGGGTGCAAAGGCATTTGGCATAACGATTTTAGCAGATTGTGCCAAACAGGTGGTATTAGAGCGAGATATATGTGTTTCGATGCCCGATTGTGCAAAAGTGATACTCACATCTGCTTCTACATAATAGCAAGCATTGACATCCGCTGCGGTAGTTGCCAAATCTGAAAAACTGTTGGTGTTTCCTGCTACTTCGTCAACGAAGGTAGCCATATTGTCCACTATCTTATAAATCGAATAGTTATTGACAGTACCTATTCTTGAGTCGTAAGGCGTCCAAGTCAGTAAGTTTTCTTGGTTCGGCTGAGCAGCGCCTTCTAAAAAAATCGTACTCACATAATCAGATAAGGTCGTGGTATCACAATTATCCGTGGTGCTAATTCTATAGAATGTTTTGCCTTCATTGCCGTGGATTGGATCGACTAAGTATGTTGCAGGATTGGCTAATGGAGGTGTGAAATCTGGTATTCCGACGACTTGAAAGCTTATATTATCCGTTGAGCGAAAAATCTCGACATTATTCAATGCTGCATTTTCGTTCCACTCCCAAAGTATTTCTACCTCGTTATTGTCTGTAAAAGAGACATTCTTAACTAATAAATCACCTACTGGATTTACTACTTCGGCGGCTATTTGGGATACATTTGACTTTGCATTTGCTCCTGTATTCCTTTCAATTGCATTGATATAAAAACTATAATTCACCCCATTTTCCGCATTTTCAAACCTGTAATTATTAACATTCCCTTCCATTACGGATACTCTTTCAGCTGGTTCGTTTTCCTTTTGCACCCAAATTTCCTGTGCTTCTATTCCATTTGTCCAGCTATCATAGAAATTCCAATTTAGTTGAATAACTTGGTCACAAGCACTATTTTCTGTCTGTAAAAAAATAGTTCGATGCGATTCCGAACGGGTACTGAGATTGCCACATTGATCCATTGCTGCGATCATATAGGTTTCAGATTGATTGTTCGGTTCTGCAAAAACATCTAAAAAAGTGGTCCCTATACCGACTGTATCAATGGATACAAATGTGCCGTCTATCTCTCTAAAAATTACATAAGCAAAAGTTTGGGCAGAAGGACTCATCTCCCAATTTAAAATCGGCAACCCGTTTTCAATAGAAATACTAATCAATGGGGCTATTTCTGGTAAAATATTATCTAGGGTATCCGAAGTAAGGACTATTTCATTAGGACAATCATGATTACTCTGCATATAATAATACCATACTTCCTCGATGGGGGTAGGATGCACATAGGCGGACTGATCTGGATCTGTAATACTTCCTAAAAGGGTATAACCTCCCGTTCGATCTTGGCTACCAAAAACATCGAAGGCTATGAAATCTCCACAAGTATTGTTGACACTCTTCGGGCCATAAATTAAACTATCTCCTTTGATACAAAAAAATTGAGGAGCTTCTACTTGCGCAATCGTTGGACTTGCAAAATAAATTAGAAATAAGAATAGGGTAAATCTCATGAGGGGATTACAATTATGCTTTTTTAAATTATTCTATAGTTGATCGAAATTTTTCTTCTAGCGTTGTCATATCATAGACAGCTGCTAATTCATATTCTTGAACGATATTTCCGTCAATTTCTTTTCTGAAATAGACTAAACCTATATTTTTTGCATACAACTCGACACTATTATAATTTAACTCTTGAAAGCCGACTTCTTCTATTTCTAATAGTTCTTTATTGAAAAAACGAATACAATCCACCGTTCTACCCTTATAATTATAAGTTGCATCACCCATGAAATGTCGATTTTTGACTAATCTATATTTCTCTTTTTGATTATAATAATCCTTCCAAAAAACCTTATATAAAAATAGTCCCGTAGAATCAGTCACCTCAAAGGGATAGACATTATCTACTTCTACTACGACTGGATTCTGGACTTGTTGACCTGTTAGTGTATCCGTTGCATAAAGAAAAAAATCATTTAGGATAACCCCATTTTTGATTATTTCTTCATTAGTCAATTGTTGTACGACGAAGTTGTGATCAAAGTACTCACTTGTCAATATCGTATCTCCATTCGTCACGGTCGTTCTAAAATACCAATAGAATGGGGCTAAACTATCATTGACTGCTTTGTATTCATAAACTTTTCCATCCATAAAATCGGCAATCGGGTAGTAATAACTTCTGATATTCCGTTTATCGTTTTTAGTGGAACAATGCCAACTTAAAATAATGCAGCAGGTGAAAATGCTCGTTTTTAATAATGATGAAAATTTTATCATAATTAACCTTGTATGAAACTGATTTATTTGCAAAATAAAGCTCTTCTGATTTTGAATCTACTTGCATGGTACTGAAAGTACAACATAGAATTATCCGATACGTTTCCTCCAAACTTCTGTCTTATTAAAGCAACAATCAACTAACTTTGTTGTCATTTTCAAATAGAAAAGATTAAACCTCTAGAAAGTAATATTTTAGAAAGTAATTTTAACATTCTACCAAAACGATTTCAGTTGTTAATAACTTGCCAATAATTTGTAAAAAAGAATAATGAACTAATTTAGCTATAAGATACAAGCTTTGGATTTCTCCCTCTTTCGATAAATAGTAGTTTCTTGTCAAAAGAGTACACTATTTTTTTTTGTCCCACTACTAATGTATCTTACTGCATCTTTTTTTTAAAAACCTAAAAGTATGCAAATCTCTTTTAGTCGCTTGATGCTTGGCTTATCGCTTTTATTACTATTTAGCTGTAAAGTCAGTCAGAAAACGACTCCCAAAACGACACTTTCTAAAGATGATGGAGTCATCGAATTCACCTTTCTTCAACTCAACGATGTTTACGAAATTGCCCCATTAGAAGGTGGTAAAGTAGGGGGGATGGCAAGAGTCGCTACTCTCTATAAACAACTTAAAAAGGAAAATCCTAATACATTCTTTGTATTAGCTGGAGACTTTCTGAATCCTTCTTTAGTTGGCTCCATGAGACATGAAGGGAAGCGCGTAAAAGGTAGACAGATGGTTGAAATTATGAACGCTTGTGGTGTAGATTTGGTCGTTTATGGCAACCACGAATTTGATGTAAAAGAGCAAGAACTACAGGAAAGAATGAATGAATCTGATTTTGATTGGTTGGGTACAAATGTGCTTCAAGTAAAAAAAGATTCGACGGTAGTTGGCGGAAAGTATTTAGTCCCTTTTCAAAAAGAAAAAAATGGAATTAAAGAAGTTATTCCAGAGACCTTTACTTGGCAAATACAAGATGCCGATGGAACAACTTTGAAAATTGGTATTTTAGGTGCTTCTATTGATAAGAATAATCCTGTATATGTTGTCTTTCAAGATTATAAAGCAGAGGCCACTAAGGCGTACTTAGAACTACAAAATAAAACTGATTTAGTGATTGGATTAACTCATTTGGAGATCAATCAAGATTTGGCATTAGCAGCTCAATTACCAAATGTTCCTTTATTGATGGGAGGGCATGAACATCATCATCTGCAATATAAAGTGGGAAATGTAAGCATAACCAAGGCTGATGCCAATGCTAAATCTGCTTATGTCCATTGGTTTAAATTTGATAAAAAAACAGGTAAACATCAACTAGATTCTAAATTAGTAGAAATTACGGACCAGATAGCGGATGATCCGACGGTTAAAGCCCTTGTAGACAAATGGACGGGGATTTTGAACGACAAATTAGCTACAGTTTATCCTACGCCTAATGAAGTTATATTTGAAAGTAACAAACCTTTAGATGGTCGAGATGTATCCGTAAGAACCCAACCAACCAATCTAGGAAAACTATTTACAGCAGGTTTTGCTGCTGCTGCCAAAAAGAAAGTTGATTTAGCAATCATGAATGGAGGGTCTATTCGCTTAGACGATCAACTGGTAGGAAAAATTCAGGCAATTGATATCTTTAGAACAATGCCTTTTGGTGGGCAAGTCTGGGAAATGGATATCAAAGGAACTACTTTAGCTAATATTCTACAAATAGGACTGAATGATCAATATGGAAAAGGAGGTTATCTACAAACTCACAATGTAAGATTGGATAGGGAAAACAAAACGTGGATGATTGGAGAAAAAGCACTAAATCCTAATCAAACTTATCATGTTGCCATCAACGATTATTTATATACTGGCAGTCGATCAATTGGTCAAATTTTGCAAAAACTAGCAGTCGATAAACCCTCAAAAGGAGACTTGTCAGATCATCGTAGGGATGTTCGTGTGGCAGTTATTGAGTATATGAAGCAACTTAAGAAGTCGTAATTGCAAGGGTTTAGAAAAATAGATGTAAAACAAAAAGAGACGTTGCAATACAACGTCTCTATAAAAAATCTCAATTCTCTCAAAATTGAGATTTTTTTATTAGACTTGTTACCCTTTGAAAATGACCATACGAAATTTAGATTTTTTCGATAGTTTTCTTTAAAAATTTGTTGAATAGTCCTTCTATTGAAGAAATTTTTAGAGGAAAATAGCATGAAGAAGTGTAAACTTCTGAACCGCCAAAGCGGATGGGATGCTAAGATATTTTCAGATGGTTATAATTTAAAGGGTAACAAGTCTAGTATACAAATAGCCTGTGAGGAATTACTTCGGTTGCGTTTAATCGGAAAATGTTCGCTGAGTGCTATTTCAGAATTATTGCAATTAAGAAGGATATATAATAATGCTTTGTACTTTTTCGCTCACGGAGGGGCAGCGATAGGAAGAGAATTATTCAAAATAGAAAACGGAGAGGTAAGTTTAGTAACCGATATAAACAAGGGCAGTTTGAACGCTTTTTCATTCAATGCGGATGTAACTGTTTATAATGAACGATTATTTTTCCGAGCTGATGGAGGCAAGAACATAGGAGTAGAATTATTCTGCATGAATACTAATGAGGAAGTTAGCTTAGTATCCAACATTAATTCAGGTAGTGGTAATTCTTATCCATCACAGTTCATTATACTAAAAGATGATTTTTATTTTGTAGCGAAAGATAGTAATAGTTGGAATTTGTACTCCTTAGATAGGTAATAATACATTCTGTGTATACTAATGTGTAAACCAACAAAAAAAGCCCTGCATTGCTGCAAGGCTTTTAAAGAATGTGATCTGGCTGGGGCTCGAACCCAGGACCCTTTGATTAAAAGTCAAATGCTCTACCAACTGAGCTACCAAATCATATTTTTTTTAGCTTAAAAAAGGTTTTTATTTACTTACTATTAAGT
>CALDTJ010000202.1 GCA_937924145.1 uncultured Saprospiraceae bacterium | reverse complement strand
TAGACACAGATGGAGACGGTATTCCGAATGTAATAGATTTGGATGATGACAATGATGGTATCTTAGATGTACAAGAAGGGACAGGAGATACAGATGGAGACGGCGTACCTGACTCCTTAGATTTGGATAGTGATAATGATGGTATTTCTGATTTGTACGAAAATGGAGGCGGTCAATACGATACCAATAATGACGGATTTTTCAACGAAAAGGATGCCAATTATGCCGATACAGATGGAGATGGTATTATAGATGAATTAGATACAACACCAACTGTATTTGGTAGTGGGCTTATCCCAATGATTGATACAGATGGAGATGGTCAACCAGATTTCCAAGAGATAGATGCAGATAATGATGGTATCAATGATATTGATGAGGCAAATAGGGGACATTTGGACAGTAATGGAGATGGCAGAATTGATAGCATGGAAGACATGGATAAGGATGGTATTATTGATATTGTTGATATGAATGATACAGACTCAGATGTTGAGGACAATGGAGGATTACCTCCGCCTACTAATAATAATTTCCAACAAGGAGTGAATCCAGAAATCATAGACCCTTGTAACTGTTTAGCTAACGAATCTAGCCTAAATGCTGGAGATGGACAGTTTTCAGAAGAAGTTAGAATCACTTCGCTTGCTGGCGAAACTTGGACATTAACAACGGTAACAGGTTTTTACCAAAACCCAACAGCACCTATTTTCCCTCCTTCGGGCAACGGAAATCCTTATCCTCAGGTGCCTTATGTTGTAGGAACAACTTTCCTAGAAACGCCGATTGGTAATGGTAAAAGTGCCTATACTTTACAAGGAATTCATGTAGATGCGATTGGTTATGGAGTAGTAGCAACGAATGGTATACAAACTTTAAATATTGGTCATACTTGTTACTATGATGCATCTTGTCGGTCAACGATAACGACCACGGCAGACGGTACCCCAGGAGAAATGGTTCCAGATACTGTTGCGCATAACTTTATGATACCAACAGACAATACCCCACATAGAGATACAATGAAATCTTGTGATGCGGATAAAAATCTGTTCACCGATGATGGCACAATTGACGGATTGTATAAGGATACTACTATGAGAAACAGTATTCTAACAATTTGTCCAATGACGCAATGGCAAACCATTACCGTTAACTTCTCTGATTTTGATTTGGCCCAAGGAGATGCCTTAAATGTCTACGAAGGTGCCAATACGAGTATTGTGAATCAGATTGCTAGTATGACTGGCACAGGTGTTTCGCAAGCCAATGGTGGTTGGGTATCTTCTAATTGTGACCCTAAAGTCAATCCAACAGGTTGTTTGACCTTCCAGTTTAGAACGGATGGAGACAATAGTAAAGGAAGAGGCTGGGCAGCTAGTATTACTTGTAACGAAAGAGAGGTAGAATTAACGCCACCGAACGATCTAATTGCGAATTTATCTTGTACAGAAACGTATGCTATTTTTGACATCAAACCAGCAACGGTAATGGCTGATTGCGGTACGGTACAAGATTCTCAAATCGTTCGAGTGTTCAATGCACAAGGTGAGGTTTGCTTAGATACTTGTTTAGCAATTACAGATGTAGTAAAAGACACCTTTGGCATAGGGACTTATTTAGTCGAATACAAATTGAAATCGGATACCGTTAAGACAGCTAATGGCATTATGTCCGTACAAGAGGCGTCCTTAGTTTGCAATGATGAAGTAACGATTGCATTAGGTTCGGGCTGTACGATTGCGATTACACCTGATGACTTATTAGAAGGTGCTTGTGATACGATTACCGATACGCTTTATCATTTCATTACTTTAGAATATGTGGATGATAAAGGACAGACGCAAACCGTTTCTGGTGGTGGAAAAGGCGGTGATTATCCATTGATTACCAAAGAAATGTTCAACGATTGCGGTGGACAGATAAAAGCAACGATTGAAAAACGATACTACGAAGGATTGAATTTATCTTTTTGTAATAATGGCCCTCAAAGCACAAGTTGCACTACCATTATTAATGTGAAAGACCAATCTGCACCTGTATTTACAAGTGGTAGTAGGGTAGATACCTTCAAATTATGTACGGCGGATTTATCCCCACAAAATTTAGGTATTCCTACGCCAATAGCGATTGATAATTGTGATAATGCAACCGTTGAATTTACGGGTATCAATATCTTAACGGAAGGTGGTGCTTGTGATACGACTAGAGCAGAAATTGCTTGGACAGCAACGGATGCTTGCGGTAATAGCACTACCCTGAATCAACTAGTGGTCATCTTAAGACCAGATGCTAACGATGTTGTAAAAGCAGCGGATATGGTATTAAGTTGTGGAGAAGATACCGAAAGTACCATCAATGATTTAGCGAAAACTGGAATGCCAGGTATCAAAGTCGGTAAAATCGAAAATGGGGTATTAATACCGTCTGACACGATTGCTTTAGATACCGCAAATTACAATTGTGGGTATATTTTACAAAAAAGAGATATTCAAGTACCTGCTGATTGTGGAATTAAAGTATTCCGTTACTGGTCGGTTTTAGATTGGTGTGATGCCAATACTGGAATTATTCCATTGGATACACAGTTTATTGAACTTCGAGATACTTTAGCACCAACATTTGTAGCAACTATTTTGGCAACTACCAAGTTAGACTTGCCACACGATGCTTGTACTTTAGATATTACAAAATTAGAGCAACCAGCAGCGACGGATAATTGTAGCGAACCAACAGTTCGATTAGACGAAGTGTTTAGAATTGAAGATGGCAAACTTTGGACAGTTCCAGCAAATGAAATGACTGCTTTAAATGCAGATTCTTTCCAAGTACGTTGGGTAGCCGAAGATGACTGTCATGCACAATTGAAGAATGATACCATCACTCAAATTGTGATAATCGAAGACAATACCAAGCCAACGGCAATTTGTACCGATAAAATCAATTATTCTTTAGCTAGAAATGAAGGAACGCTGCATTATCAAGATATTGATGCAGGATCTTCTGATGCTTGTGGGATTGTCAAATATGAAGTAAGCCGAGATGAGATAAACTGGGATACTATAGTCACTTTCACTTGTGAAGATGCACATAATGCCGTCAAAGTTTTCTTGCGAGTAACGGATGCAAATGGCAACCAAAATACTTGTTGGATGACCGTCAATGTAGAAGATAAGATTGCACCAATTTGTAGCGATTTATCGGATAGGACGGAGACTTGCGACGCAGGGCATATTGGTGACGGATTATTGACGACTGATGCCAATGATAATGGTCAGATGGATGAGGAAGAATGGGTGGATATGACAACCGACCAGGCCATTGAGTTTAACACTAAATATGGCAATCCTGATTGCTCAGACAATGTGGCTTGTGGCGGTTTAGTCATCGAACAACAATATCAATTTATTGAAAAAACGTGTGGTACAGCAACCATCAAGCGACGTTTTAGAGCAACTGATTGGGACGGTGAAGGACGTACTTCTAACTGGTCAGAACAAATTATTAACATTGAATCTAAAGCGAATTGGTCGATTACTTTACCTGCCGATTGGAAAGGGGAATGTGGAGACAATATTCCAAACTCAGACATCTATATCACCAATGGTGCTTGTGACCTGATGGCGTATGAAGTGGACGAAAAAGTATTCACCACCACCGAAGATGCCTGCTTAAAAGTAGTGAGAACTTTCACCATCATTAACTGGTGTATTTATGAGTCAGGACAAGATGCCGTAACCATCACTAGAGATGAAAATGAACACGGTTTGGTTGCACAACCTAGCATCATGACTTCCAAAGGTTATGAAAACGTAGGTAAATTGGAATACATCCAAATCTTGAAATTACAAGATGAAACTGCTCCAGTAATCACTTTAGAAAACACAGATACTTGTTTAGAAGGGGAGTCTTGTGGAGACAAGAAACGCTTTGCCATTACCGCAATGGATTGTAACGAGGCTGCTACCGAAAGCTTAGTCTATAACTGGACATTAAGTGCAGACGGGACACAACTAGCAACAGGCGAAGGTGCAGCTTTTGAGGCAACAGTTTCACCAAAAGTTACTTATGAAGTGACTTGGACAGTCGCTGATAATTGTGGCAATACTACTTCGGAAACGGCTACTTACAACTTCTGGGATTGCAAGAAACCAAGTCCTTACTGTTTACACGGCGTAGCGGTAGAATTGATGGATATTGGAAGTGTGCAAATATGGGCTACTGATTTAGACATTAATAGTAGTGATAATTGTACAACTGCTGATAAATTACAATTCCGAATCTGGCACAACTCTTTAGGAGCTGCACCAAGCCATATTGCTGAGGTATTAGCCCTACCTGAAGTTATCAACTTCGATTGTACGACTTTAGGCAGACAAGAAGTCAATCTTTATGTAATTGACGAAGATAATAATTGGGATTTCTGTACCACTTATGCAGATATTCAAGACAATAGGAATGCTTGCAATAACAACGAACCAATGGCAATAGTCAGCGGTACAATTATGGATTGGAATGGTCAGACAGTTGAAGAAGTCTACGTCAAAGCAGGCAATTCGGCTGATATGATGACTCAAACAGATGGACATTATCACTTTGACTTGGCAATGTATAACGATTATACGATTCAACCAGAAAAAGATGACAATCCATTAAACGGCGTAAGTACTTTTGATTTAGTCTTGATTTCTAAGCATATCTTGGGTATTAAACACTTTGATAATCCTTATCAAATGATTGCCGCAGATGTGAATGGTTCTGGAACGATTACCGCCTTCGATATGGTGCAAATCCGACAGTTAATTTTAAACATCAATACAGCGTTTAGTCATAGCAACAGTTGGAAATTTGTGGCAGCAGATTACGAATTTACTACGAATCAGCCAACTGCCGAAAACTACCCACAAGTAGTACAACTTGCAGACTTGCAACAAGATGCGCAAGCAGACTTCGTGGCTATCAAAATGGGAGATGTCAACGGCAATGCTCAATCAAATAGCTTATTAACTGCGGAAGATAGAACAACACAAGCATCGTTTGAAATCGAAGTAGAAGATAGGAAAGTGCAAGCAGGCAAAAGCTACGAGGTGACGTTCAGTACTAAACAATTAACAGATATACAAGGCTATCAATTTACTTTAGCTTACAATGATTTAAACCTAGAAAAACTGAAGAGTGGGGTAGTGGGAGTTGATAACTTTGGCGTCCATAAAATGGATAAAGGGTTTATAACCACGAGTTGGAATCAGCAGCCAGTCGGCAGTAGCAACGAACCCGTAACCCGCAACTCGCAACCCGTAACCCGTAACCCGCAACCCGTAACCCTCTTCACCATCAAATTTACCGCAAAGAGAACAGGCAAATTAAGCGAACAATTGAGCATACTTAATCGTCCAACAAACATTGAGGCCTACACACAAAATGGCGACCTAATGGATGTTCAATTGACCTTTACAAATCCGTCATTCGAACAACAATTTGAATTATTCCAGAATCAACCGAATCCATTCCATGATAAAACAACGATTGGATTCTACCTACCAGGTGATTCAGAGGTTCAGTTGATATTGAGAGACGAAACAGGTCGCTTATTAAAAACAATGAAAATGGATAAAAAGGAAGGGCATAATACTATTCAATTAGAAAATGTAGGCTTACCCAACGGATTTATCTACTATCAATTAACCACCAAATATGGTACAAAAGCGAAGAAAATGTTGCGATTAAAATAGACTAAAATTACCATTTTTATAAAGCCAGAAGAAGTTTCTACTTTCTTCTGGCTTTTGTCTTTTATTTCCTACTCCCTAAATAGGCTAAACACCTTGAATTTTTAAGATTGAGTATTATCTATTTTTGTTTAAAATAGCACCAATATCTGTCACATAGAAAATCTTCTTTCATTTTCTACTTTTGTAAGTATTAAGTTTATTGTTACAGAAATAGGGTATTCTGTTACAGGATAAAAAATCAATTCTTTTAGCATAAAAATATCTTAATTTTCTCCGAAATAGGGGTCACAATTGGAATAAAACTAGGGTGTTTAATCTTTTTTAATAGACTATCTTTGACCTATCGATAAGAGTCTAAAAGGACTTATGCTTCTATTTAGAACCAACAATTAAAGTTGGTTCTTTTTTTTACATCGCTACTATAAAAAACAATTTTTTTTGTAATTTTTATGGCTAATTTACCTTAACAGATATCACGAATAGGCATAAGAAACAATTAAATTATTGTTAGTACCCCGTATTCAACGGCGGAGGTCCAGGAGGAATAATTCCTTTATAAATATAATCCCCTTTTCGTTCTTTAAATTCCTTTTTGACATTGGCTCTCAACGCTGGTTTTTCGAACAAATCCACCATCGTCATAGCTAATGCTTTTGCCGCATAGCCCATGCCCTTGTGCCCGATAGACATTCCACCGCAAGCAACGACTGCCCAACTGTGCCAAGGTGTACCACTCGGTGCCGTAGTCGCACTTAATCGGATGGTTGGTACGACATAACTAACATCCCCAACATCGGTAGAACCACCCATAGGATGCTCTAGCGTTGCCTCCAATGGCTCGATTTTAGAGGCCATACCAATTTCTGGTTTGCCCGTAGCTTTTTGGATGCCTTTCCCAAAGTTTTGCTCTTCTTCGGTATAAGTGATATTGCCTAAATATTCTAAATTTGTTTGTAGCGCAGCAGCACCTGTTCGGTTGACTAATACTTCGTGAATACCAGAAATTAGACTGATTTTATGGTCAACATTGGCAATAATTGCAGCACCTTCTGCCATTTTTTCTACCTGTTTCCAGACAGCGACCATTCCGTCTCTTTTGGTATCTCTTACTCTTACCCAAATTCTAGAATAATCTGGCACTACATTGACCACCTTTCCTGCATCTTGGATATGGTAGTGGATTCTAACGGTTGGTTTAATGTGTTCTCGGTACATATTAATGCCATGTGTATAAGCCTCAATAGCATCTCCTGCACTACGACCATTCCAAGGATCACCTGATGCGTGAGCCGCTTGCCCTTCAAATTCTACCATGAAATCCACCAATGCTAGTCCACTTTGAACATTCGCCTTGGTTTCAGCACCTGGGTGCCAATCCATCACGACATCCACATCATCAAATAAACCTGCTCGGATCATCCATAATTTTCCAAAAAATTTCTCTTCTGCTGGTGTACCATAAAAACGAACGGTTCCTTTCAATTTACCATCCTCAATCAACTCTTTGATGGCTACCGCAGCACCTAAAGATGCTACCCCAAAAAGATTATGACCGCAACCATGTCCTGGTGCGCCTTCATGTAACGGATCTTTGTGAGGAACCGTCTTTTGGGACAAACCCGGTAAAGCATCGAATTCTCCAAGAATACCAATAACTGGTTTGCCTGAGCCATATTCTGCTACTAAAGCGGTAGGTATTTCAGCAACGCCTGTTTTGACTCGAAACCCATTATTACGAGCGTATTCTGCTAAAGCGGCGGAAGACTGTGTCTCTTGAAAAGCGATTTCTTCATAAGACCAGATTTTATCACTCAATTCCGTTAATTTTTCATAATTAGCCTCAATATTTTCAATGATGGCCTTTTTATTTTTGTTAATGGTCGGTTTGTTTTGCGCAAAACTGGTCATCACCATACAAAATGATAAGGCGGCTAGGATTAATTTTTTCATAAAATATAATCAATTTTAGTTTATTGTAATGGGCTAAAGGTAAGGAAAATATGGCTAACTTCGCAGCTTTGTAATACTTACTTCGCTAGTAGGATTGGATCACATAAGCAAACAAAGTTTGTGACCCGCTTGCGGGTGGGAAGGCACGGATTAAGACTGTTTTCTAATAGGGACTTGTTCTAGGTCGTGTTCTTTTTTATTTCAATAAAAAAGTCAAAGTCTAAGAACACGACCTAGAACAAATCAAGTATAGAAACCGTCCAAATCCTGTTTAATCCGTGATCCAATCCTATATAATTTGAAAAAATCATGAATAACGAGGCACCGAAAATAATACAACTACCAGAGATCAAAGCCATCCTAAGAGGCGCAAATATCTTCGAAGATATTGAAAATGGCTTTGTCGCTTATTCTAGAAATGAGGCAGTGATTCCACCTGTAGGAGAAATGCTTTTTGAAGAACCGCCTGGCGAAATGCACCTGAAATATGGGTATTTAAAATCGGGGGAGTATGCAGTTGTGAAGATAGCATCAGGTTTTTATAATAATCCACAGTTAGGCCTTAATTCTAGCCAAGGAATGATGCTTTTGTTTGACCAAAAAACGGGCGTTGTCAAAGGGATTTTATTGGATCATGGTTATTTGACGGATATTCGAACAGCGGTAGCAGGAGCAATTGCTGCCAAATATATGGCACCTCGAAAAGTGAGTTGTATTGGTATCGTTGGCTCTGGTATTCAAGGCAAATTTCAATTAGAATATTTAAGAAGTGTGACCAAATGTAGAAAGGTAATTGTGCATGCCCGATCTGCTGAAAAAGGGCAAGCCTATCTAGATTATTTCAAAGGAAGTGATTGGAAAATAGAGGTGACGAATGATTTAGAATATTTGGCTAGGAATAGCCGATTGATTGTGACCACTACACCTACTAAAGAACCTTTATTGCAAGCTGATTGGATTCAAGCAGGCACTCACATTACGGCTATGGGGTCTGATACGATGGAAAAAATAGAATTAGCACCCAATATTTTAGGAAAGGCCGACATTGTAGCGGTGGATAGTTTGAGTCAGAGTGAAAGTAGGGGAGAGGTCTATCAATCCGTTCAGGCAGGCACATTAAATAGAAAGGCTGTTTTTGAATTGGGGAAAGTGATTGCTGATCCAGAATTGGGTAGACAAAAGGACGATCAGATTACGGTTGCGGATTTAACAGGGGTGGCAGTACAGGATTTAATGATTGCCAAAGCTGTTTTTGAAGGGGCTAGTTCATAAGAAAAAATAGCAAAAAATCAAATTGTATTTTATTAATAAAAAAGATATATTTGCTTTGAGTTCAGGCGATTTCAATCGCCTTTTCTTGAGTTTATTGGTTATTTGATTACCAATACTATATAATTTAACCAAATGGACGACTGAAGTTGTCCGTACAAAAAATGGCGATTGAAATCGCGGGTACATTTGGAATTACCACAACCACATATCAGACCTCTTTTCAGAAAAGCAGTCGCACTTGACCGCAAGGGAGATGTCTATACGGCTGTGAAAATTTATAAGAAACTCATCAAGTTAGCACCAAATTGGTATCCACCTTACCAATATTTAAGTTCTATTTATAAGTATCACAATGATTGGAAAGCTGCTTTTCATTATGGGCAACGAGCGATTGAAAATGGAGCGGATAAGGCAGAGATGTGGCGTAATTTTGCCATCGCTGCTACGGCTTTGAAAAAATGGCAGATTGCTCGGAACGCATGGAATAAGGTAGGTTTTCAGTTAAAAGAAGTGAAGCATGCGCCTAATTTTGATATGGGCATTATTCCTATTCGATTGCGCTACGATAATTTTCATGAGATCGTTTGGGCTAAACAAATTGATCCTGCTAGAGCGATTATCGAAAGTATTCCCGATCCTGTTTCTGATCGAAATTATGGAGATTTAATTTTAATTGATTTTAAAATAACGGGGTACAGAATTGTGAAGGGAAAGAAAATGCCTGTTTATGATGAATTAGAATTAATCAAGCGATCACATTATCGAAATTATTTGGTGTTCTTACATGATTCTCAAAAGAATGAGGTCAATTTATTGGATCAATTATGTTGGAATGAAGACCTCGGTTTCGATAATTGGAGTCACCTCACCGAGTTACAACTCAATAAAAATTTAGCTTACCTACCAGAATATTATAACGAAGATTTAGAGTTTGACTTTGAGCAATCGGATATGCGGATTGCTGTTGCTGCAGAGCGGCTTGAGGATGTGGAAGAAGTGATGCGGGCTTGGGCTGCTATTGCTTTGAAGGAGTATGAGATTTTGCAAATGTGATTTCTTATAATGCTGAACTAGACGTTGACTTTTTCCCCACGGATAGATAAATTTACAGATTTAGATGTTGACAGTAGGACGCTGAACTAGATTTTGACTTTTCTCACACTGATTTTTATTCCCCGCAAATCTTGACGTTGACCTTTTAACAAGGATTATAACTTAATACGGAACTAGATTTTGACTTTTTTATTTTTTATCAAAAATTATTTCACTAATTTTTTGTTGACTATTTGTTTGTTTAAGTGATTGATAGATAGTAGTTTATGATATTTTGTGTTCCTGTTTTTTAATTTGATACTCACCGATTATTATCACCCTTTTCCACTATAACATTTTCTTAACGACTCACCGAGTAGGGGGAACATTCCAATTTTGTACTCTTTAGGATGAAGGCATTTTATAAGGATTTTTATAGATGTTTTCACAAGAATGAAAGTCTAGGTAGAAAGTTTAATACCGGTTAATGTTTTCGCTACGACTATTTTCTAAAGAAAAGTTAATCTTAGGTGCAGGCAGTTAAAGACTGTTAATTTGTAATCTAACAGTCAAATGGTAAGCACCATTTTTAATCACCGATTCGTTTGAGTTTAAAATTCTATTTTCGGCAGATTCGAGGAATAGCTGATAAACTCCAATTAAAACATTTAAATCATGAAGAAGGTAATTTTTGTTTTAGCCCTAGCGGCAATTTTCACAACAACAGCACAAGCCCAATTTAAAGCAGGAATCAAAGGTGGAGTAACCACTTATAACATGAAATTAGGCGATTTTTTAGTCACTAATGGCGATGCAGCATCTGATTTTGGATTAGCGGTTAAAGATGCTAAATTCGGTTATCAATTTGGTCTTTGGGCTAGAATTGGTAGAGGCTTGCACATTCAACCAGAAATTTTATTCAGCACCAATAAGGTAGAGTATGAAATCCAAGATGGCAATGATGTTTTCTTAGGAGAAGAAACTTATGCGAACATTGATGTACCGATTATGGCGGGTATCAAATTAGGTCCACTTCGAGCACAGGCAGGGCCAGTTGCTAGAATATTCTTGGGCTCTGATGATAAACTAGCTGCTGTAATTGAAGACTATCAATCTGACCACGATCGCTTAAAAATTGGTTACCAAGCTGGTATTGGTTTAGACCTTTGGAGAGTGGCTTTGGACTTACGATATGAAGGTAGCTTGAGACATTTTGGCGATAATATTTCTGTTGCAGGTCAGAATTTTGGCTTGGATGGAAAGGCGGGTAGAGTAGTGGCTACGGTAGGGGTGGCGTTTTAACGATTGATAAGATATGACAAACTCGCCTGAATGCTTGCGGATTTGTCAAATCTAAAAAGATACCGAAGGTTAAAGTGGTAGTATCCAAACTTTGACTAACTATTAAAACGCTTTTCGGCAAATGTTGGAAAGCGTTTTTTCGTTAATTTTATCATGAATCGCTCGATCTGCCTTCTATGCCTCAGGATATGTACAATAGCATGTTCGATTAATTGGTCTACATCAAATTTTTGCCCCCATCTTACGGTAATTTTATGCTCAGGATTGTGTTCTATCAATTGTAATTCAGGATAATCTAAAAATAATTTTTCGTTGTAAGCAAACATTTTATCCAAGGCTAATTTATAGTCATCAATAGAGTGATATATATCTTTGTTCTTATAAGCTATTTCCTCCCCAAGCCATTTTCGTATTTCAATCACATAAGTATAGCCAGATTCAACTACATGGCTTAATATGGTTTGGATAGATCTACAATCTTCATCTTTCGTCTCAAAATCTACTATTTCAATTAGATCCTTTTTAGAAATATTAGTAATGACTTCTTTTAGCTCTGCAATGGATTTTTCATATTCATCTAATAATGCTCCAACTGCGCCTTGATCTCTGTATTTTTTTAGCGATTGCATGGTTTTACCTTTTATTATGGGTAAGATAACTAATAGATTTATTCTAAAGGTTTATTTCCTTTCATAATTTCAGGTACTTTCATCGTAATTTCACCAGAAGGGAGTACAAAATATAATTGTCCGCCTTTCATGAAATATTCAGGAATACCAAGTCTTTTATTTTCTTGTTTGGCTTTGAAAACTGCCTCGTTGGCGATTCTCAATATTTCTCTTGCTTTTATATATTGATGGTTGTTATCTATTTTTTTTACTCTTTCCATTGAAAACAATTTTACTTAAAAATTTGAGAATAGAGTTTCATTTTCTACACTATACTGAGATCTATTACCTGTGGCTACCAATTGGAATCCTTCATCACCATTGTAATACAGTGTCCAATCATTAGCTAATTTAGTAAAGTTCTGCCAAAAATTCCGTTTACTTCTTGCAAAACGGCGGACAATGTCTTCAATGGGAACATCATGACCTCCCTTTAAAACTCGACTTCTTACTCGTTGTATACAGATCGCTTCATCGTCTACGAAAATATAAATGATCGAAACTTGATACCCTTTATCTAATGCTTTTTGTGCAACTTTATTGATGTAACTGCCTGACAAAGTGGTCTCTACTACAAAGCTTTTGCCTGTATCTAGAAAATGATGTAGTCTTTGAAAAAATAGCCGACCTGCTTTAATCATAGCATTTTTAGCACCTTCATCTTCTAGTTGTTTAGTAATTTCGTCTGCATTGAGAAAGGCAAAATTCTTTTCTTTGACAAAGGGCTTTGCAAACGTAGTTTTACCTGTTCCATTTGCACCTCCTATGATAATTAGTTGTTTCATAGTTGTATCTTTTGGTGTCATAACTTAGAAAGTTGTGTTACTTTAGACTTACCGAATTAAAGTAGCAAACCCCTCCAACTGAACCAAATCTCCCCGAGGTGTCCGATAATTCAATACATAAACATAAACCCCGGCAGGACTATCTTGCCCTTCATTATTTTTTCGGCCATTCCAACCTACGTTATAATCATTGGTTTCAAAAATGAGCTCACCCCAACGATTCCAGATGGTAAAAACAAAGTCGGTGGCACCATCTAAATTTCCATTTCCAATAAAAATATCATTAATCCCATCCCTAGTCGGTGTAAAGGCATTCGGCATGTACCATTCTACGAAAGGAATCACGTCTATGACTGCTTGAAAAGTATCTCTACAGCCACTCTGTGCCGTGACAATTTGAGTGATCGGCTGCAGACCAGTTGTTCTAAAAGTAAATGATGGATTCGGATCCGTGGATGTACCTTGTTCATTAAAATTATAGAGCCAAGAATTAGCCAGCGTCGAACCGTCAGTAACTTGTACGGTTGGATTGGTACTAGTTAATTCATCGGGGGAAAGGCTAAAACCTGCGGTCGGTGCTGCTAAGATGGTAATCAAATCGTTAAAAGATTCCCCAACTTCGCAGCCAGCAGGACTTTCTATAGATAAAGAAATGGAATAAACGCCTGGGTTTTCGTAGATGTGCGTTGGACTAATTTCAGTGGAAGTATTGCCATCGCCAAAATCCCACAGAATATCATAATCATTCCCAATTGGCGAAGAATTATTGGTAAAAGTAATCGGGGTTGGATTACAGCCTCCTTCCGAACTTTCGGCAAAAGATACGGAGGTAGGGGCAGGGGAGTAAGTGATCGAAACCCTTTCTCTATCCGTACACCCATTTCGATCTGTCACCAATAAAGAAATATCATAATCGCCCGAATTATCATATTGGTGAACTGGATTCTGCTGACTGGAATTCTCCCTATCTCCAAAGTCCCATTGCCAATTAACAATGCCATTAATTTCTGAAAAGGAAGTATCGGTAAAAGTCACTGGACCAATCACACAACTATCAAAATCTTGCAAAAATCCTGCTTGTAACTCTGGTAAAACTTCTACGGTGATGAGTGCGCTATCTCCGCAAGAAACATCATTTTCATTGATAAGAAGTTTACCAGAATAAGTCCCTTGCCCTGGAAATCGAACACTCGCATCCCAGTCATCAGTCGTAACTATTCCCTCTTCAAATTCCCAGCGGACAGTATTAATAAAATTCCTATCGAAACTTTGATTGATAAATTCTACGGAGTCTTTTCCACAAAACTTACTGCTAAAGTTTCTAACCGTCGTCCCGTCATCATTCATAACAAATGCTACATTATCAGCTGCTATTTGAGCCACGACTTCTTTGGTACACTCTGCTACATTGAACTGAAAATCTCGCTGAATACTTCCGAGAGAAACCCCATTCCTAAATTCTTCTACGCATACACCTACGAGAAACTGTCCTTGCACATTTGGTGTTCCCGTGATTTCTCCCGTTGCTGAATTAATGGTTACTATCGGGTTTCCACCCATTGGTTCTTCTGCGGTATAACGAGCGATATTATCAATGTAGGTAACTCCCGCATAACCTCCCGTTGCAGGGGGACATGCTGGAGTAGGTATTCCTCCATCACATTCGGTCGCCCCATCTTCCGATGCATTTTCTGACGCAGAAGATCCTCTTGTTCCTCCGCCAATTAAAGGCGTACAGAGTGTATACACTAAAGAATCACCGTCGGGATCAATGGCGGAGTGATCGAAATTTAGGGGTTCATTAGCACAAATTATAGTAGGTGGAAAATTTCTGAATGTAGGGCTACTATTACAAGCTGCTTGTGCAGTTGGTGTAATCTCTACCATATAAGTTGAGCCTGTGGTATTGGGGTTTTCTATATTAACAATGGTCTCATTTCGACAGCATCTTTGATAGGTAATTAAATACGTACTATCCACTTTAGGGGAGAAAGGTCTCCCTCTAGGCGTGTTAAATCTGTAAATAGCTTGTTCTACGCAAATATTTGGAGGAGATACCAAACATGCTAAATCTGGTGGATCTACTGGACTTATCTCTGGATTACCACCAACGATTACCGTACCATCACTTTGCATATAATTTCCACAATCTCCACCAGGACAAAGGTAGTATGTGAGGCTGATGAATTGGTCAAAGCTTGGGTCGTCAATCTCACAATCTCGGTATAAATGCAAAACAAAAGAATACTCTCCATTCCCATTACAGACATAAGTTACCTCGCCACCAATGATATGACTTGCCGATAAATTTATTGAAAAAAGACAACAAAAAAATAGTCCTAATAATCTGATTCGCATGCAATTAGTTACTAAAATGAACGGAATAGGGTGTATTTTCTCGGAATGATTAATAGAACGTTAAAAGTAGGGGTTTTATGCGAGATTTTAGTGCTGATTTAGCTGTTGGCAGATTCCTTACTGATTTTTTATACTAATGAATTAGTTGTTGACAATTAATCCCACAGCTTGAACCGATTACTATCAGTGGATATCTAGTTCAATATCAAATTGTCAAAATCCATTGTCAACACCTAGACCAGCACGACTGTGCATGCGGGCGGGGCAGTAAATTTATCTATCATTGGGGAATCTGTCAACGTCTAATTCAAATAAGTGTATCACAAAACGGAAATATAAAGAAAAAAAAATTTCACATACGAATTAGTTGTTTGGGTAGCAAGTCTTTGTATTTTATATAAAAAAAGGTCCAATGATTACTCATTGGACCTTGGCGGAGGAGGAGGGATTCGAACCCCCGATAGACTCTCGCCTATGCTGGTTTTCAAGACCAGTGCATTCAACCGCTCTGCCACTCCTCCATATTTTATTAAAGCGCATTGCGATTTGCGAGCGCAAAGATATAACTCTTTATTGAAAATGTAAACTTTTGAAATATAAAAATTTAAAAAAAAAGTATTTTTTTTTAAAAATGCTGAAAATAGTGATGACTAAGGAACGATGTAGAAATAGATTTACAAACCTGTCCGACTCAGGCAGGCGGGTTTAGGGTAGCTTATTTTGTTCTTAGTTTTCTACTTAAAAACAGGAGTTATGTTGATAATAATAGCTTGCCCGTATGGGACTGTTTTTAAGGAGGAAAATAAGGAGGAACCCGTACGGGTGAACCGCTTGCAGACGGGATCCCGAAGCAGCATAAATTGTAAGTTTATTTTTTCATCGTTCCGAAGACGCTGAAAAAATAATTTCTTTCATATTTTGAAATTTATTTTTCTTCATTGTTTTTTAGAACCTTGTACGTTTTTTGTTTTTGTATACTCATCTTTAAATATATGTTGATCTTTTTATATATAAAAATAATTTAAAGTGTATTTTGCTACTTATTAATGTGTAAAGTTATAAGTAGTTTAAAGATAAAAAAAACTTTATATCATGTCATTATTGATTTTATTCTTATAATAAGAAAAAAAATAATGTGATTTGTGTTATAAATTGAATACTTTTAGTAAAGGGCTTAGTAAAAACATTGCTAGATGGTTTAAAAAAATGATAATATAATTTTCATTATTCATTTTTTTTTTATTTCTTTGCAGTAATCACGTTTAAGTTCCAAACCCATTTAACCCCTATTTTTCCTCTAAGTAGTTTTATATACTACTTCTAAGTTCCTCTCATTAATCGATTTGTACCAATTAAAATTTTATCTTGCTCTAGTCTTGATGCAATACCCCTGTTTGGTATTCCTTCACAGTAAGTTATTTTGTGGTAGGATTCTATTAATTTTAAAGCTTAACCAACGCACTCTTAGCGTAAAATCTACTTCTTAATTTTGTACCATTCTTACTCAAAGTAATTTTTTCTTTTCTTATTACAAAAACCTATTGCTTATGTTAATTTGTTCTAGGTCGCGGGCAAAAGGCTCCCAGTATAACTTCTTCTCCAAAATTGAGTAATTAATTCACACCTTTTTTTGACAAAAATTATGCCAGCATTATTTCGCTGCGTAATATCAAACTTCTTCAGTTTTAATTTATTGTTTTTATTCATTTGTTAGTTTTTAAACACTTTGCTGTTTAATCTCAGACTAGACCAAACTATTTTGTTCTGAGCTAACTTTTTTTTTCTTTAACTTTAAAAACGAACACTAATGATTTATGGATTTTTACTCTTTGTGACATTGGTTTTCGCCAAGTTGCTTGCCTCACTAGAAATAGGCAGGAAACTGGGGATTTCAATGTTGCTAACGGCGGCAGTCGTGTCTTTTGTGTCTACAGACGCACAGGCACAGCTAAAGCTGGGAGGGGACGTCACTCAAATCGATGACGGGTCTATTCTGGAGCTTGAAGCTACAGATAAGGCATTTGTTCCTCCTAGAATGACTTCCGCACAAAGGGACGGTATTCCAACGCCATTGACAGGGGCTGTTATATATAACACCACCTTGCAGTGTCTACAAGTCAACAAAGGTACTCCGCAAAACCCTGTTTGGGTTTGTATAGAGGGCCAAGTTGGACCTGTTGGACCTATGGGACCTCAAGGGGCTCAAGGAGTTGCAGGTACACAAGGACCTCAAGGCTTGCAAGGTAAAACTGGTGAACAGGGACCAGAAGGGAAAACAGGACCTCAAGGGGTTGTAGGACCTCAAGGGGTTCCTGGACCTCAAGGTGCAACTGGTGCAACTGGTGCTGTTGGACCTATGGGACCTGTTGGACCAATGGGCCCAGAAGGACCTCAAGGGGTTGCTGGACCAGAAGGACCACAAGGTTTACAAGGTAAAACAGGACCACAAGGTCCAGTTGGACTTACTGGTGCTACAGGACCAGCCGGTGCAAAAGGAGATACTGGTGCAACTGGTGCAGTAGGAGCAACTGGCGCAACAGGCTCTACAGGACCACAAGGTCCAGTAGGAGCAACAGGAGCAACAGGAGCAACAGGCACAGCATGTTGGGATTTAAATGCCAATGGCGCATTAGATGCTAATGAAGATACGAATGGTGACGGATTCGGAAACGGAGCTGATTGTCAAGGAGCAACTGGAGCTACAGGCGCAACTGGTGCTACAGGACCACAAGGTTCGGTAGGAGCTACAGGAGCAACTGGCGCAAAAGGAGACACAGGCGCAACTGGTGCTACAGGACCACAAGGTCCAGTAGGAGCAACAGGCGCAACTGGTGCAAAAGGAGATAATGGTGCAACTGGTGCGACGGGACCACAAGGTCCGGTAGGAGCTACAGGAGCAACTGGTGCAAAAGGAGACACAGGCGCAACTGGCGCTACAGGACCACAAGGTCCAGTAGGAGCTACAGGTGCAACTGGCGCTACAGGACCACAAGGTCCAGTAGGAGCAACAGGCGCAACAGGCGCAACTGGAGCTACAGGAGCAACAGGCACAGCATGTTGGGATTTAAATGCGAATGGCGCATTAGATGCTGGTGAAGATACAAATGGTGATGGCTTCGGAAATGGTTTAGATTGCCAAGGTGCAACAGGCGCAACAGGTCCACAAGGTCCAGTTGGCGCAACGGGCGCAACAGGTGCAGCAGGCCCACAAGGTCCAGTTGGTGCAACGGGAGCTACTGGTGCAACAGGCGCAAC